>NZ_JBJGYR010000013.1:0-151964 GCF_054050095.1 Geodermatophilus sp. SYSU D01105 | reverse complement strand
AGCGCCAGCGAGCGAGGAGCGGACTGGCGCGCGGAGTCACGCAATCGGCATCGCGTGACGACGGGGCCGGGAGCATCGCAGCGAGCGCCAGCGAGCGAGGAGCGGACTGGCGCGCGGAGTCACGCAATCGGCATCGCGTGACGACGGGGCCGGGAGCATCGCAGCGAGCGCCAGCGAGCGAGGAGCGGACTGGCGCGCGGAGTCACGCAACCGGCATCGCGTGACGACGGGGCCGGGAGCATCGCAGCGAGCGCCAGCGAGCGAGGAGCGGACTGGCGCGCGGAGTCACGCAACCGGCATCGCGTGACGACGGGGCCGGGAGCATCGCAGCGAGCGCCAGCGAGCGAGGAGCGGACTGGCGCGCGGAGTCACGCAATCGGCATCGCGTGAGAGAGGACCTCCCTGCTGCCCACCCTTCGCAGGCTCAGGGTGGGACCCGGGACGGGGCCACCCGCGTCACCCCCTGAGGGTGACACCGCACTCCGGCCCGCTCCCGCGGCAGCGTCGCTGCGGGGGCGCCGGGTACGCTCGGTCGCCGAGCGACGCCGGGCCGGTCCGGGCGTCGCACACGAGCTGATCACACTCGCGCGGCGCCCGACGTGACCTCCCGGTCACCGCGGACGCCGCGCGGCGACGACGTCGGGAGCACGACCATGGGTTCGGTCATCAAGAAGCGCCGCAAGCGGATGGCGAAGAAGAAGCACCGCAAGCTGCTCAAGAAGACGCGCGTCCAGCGACGCAACAAGAAGTGAGCTGACGCTCGTGCCGCCCGCCGTCGTCCTGGTCACCGGTGTGAGCCGGTGGTTGGGCGGTGCGCTGGCGGCCGAGCTCGCTCGCGACCGCTCCATCGAGCGGGTCATCGGGGTCGACACCGTCCCCCCGTCGCCGGAGGTCCTCCGGCGCCTCGGCCGCACCGAGTTCGTGCGGGCCGACATCCGCAACCCGCTGATCGGCAAGGTCATCGCGACGGCCTCGGTCGACACGGTCGTGCACATGAACATCAGCTCCACGCCTGCCGGCAGCGGCGGCCGGGGGCCGATGAAGGAGCTCAACGTCATCGGGACGATGCAGCTCCTGGCGGCCTGCCAGCGGGCCCCCTCGGTGCGCCGGTTCGTGCTCAAGTCCAGCAGTGCCGTCTACGGCGCCTCCTCGCGCGACCCCGCCGTCTTCACCGAGGCCATGCAGCCCCGGCGGGTCCCCTCCGGAGGATTCGCCAAGGACAGCCTCGACATCGAGGGCTACGTCCGGTCCTTCGCGCGTCGTCGCCCCGACGTGGGCGTGGCGGCGCTGCGGTTCACCAACTTCATCGGCCCGCGCATCGACTCGCTCCTCACGCACTTCCTGCGCATGCCCGTGGTGCCCACGGCGCTGGGCTACGACGCCCGGGTGCAGCTGCTGCACGAGGACGACGCCCTCGCCGTGCTGACCCGGGCCACCACCGGCGACTTCGCCGGGACGGTCAACGTCGGCGGGGAGGGCACCCTGCTGCTGTCGCAGGTCATCCGCCGGCTCGGCCGGCTCCAGGTGCCCCTGCCCTCCCCGACCCTGGGGACCGTGGGCCGGCTCGGCCGGCGCTTCGGCCTCGTCGACTACTCGCCGGAACAGATGCGATTCCTCAACTTCGGCCGCGTGGTCGACACGACCGTCCTCCGCGAGGAGTTCGGGTACACCCCGCGGCACACGACCGAGCAGGCGCTCGCCGACTACGCGGCCACCGTCGCGCCGGTGGTCTCCCCGGACCTCGTCCGCGGGGTGACCGACACGGCCCGCACGCTGGTGCAGCGGGTGGGCGCGACCGCGGGAGCGGTCGGGCAGCGGCTGCGCCCGGCCCCGTCGGCTCCCGACCTGCGGGCGGTGCGCGATGCCTGAGGCCCGCGTGATCCCCCTGCGGCCCGACGACGACGAGCCGCGCGTCCACCGGACGACGTCCCCGACGTGGGAGGAGCAGGTCGCCGGCGGCCTGGAGTTCCTGCGCCGACGGCTGACCGGCGACTACGACACCGACGAGTTCGGCTTCGACCCCGACCTCACCGACCACGTCCTGCTCCCGCTGCTGCGGCCGCTGTTCAACCGCTGGTTCCGGGTGGAGACCCACGGCGTGGAGAACGTCCCCGCCACCGGCGGCGCGCTCGTGGTGGCGAACCACTCCGGCACGCTGCCGGTCGACGCGCTCATGACGACGGTGGCGCTGCACGACGACCACCCGGCCCAGCGGCGGCTGCGCCTGCTCGGCGCCGACCTGGTGTTCGACCTGCCGGTCGTCGGGTCGCTGTCGCGCAAGATGGGCTCGACGCTGGCCTGCAACGAGGACGCCGAGCGGCTGCTCACCGAGGGCGAGCTGGTCGGCGTGTTCCCCGAGGGGTTCAAGGGCATCGGCAAGCCCTTCCGCGAGCGCTACACCCTGCAGCGGTTCGGCCGTGGCGGTTTCGTCACGGCGGCACTGCGCACGGGTGTGCCGATCGTCCCGTGCGCGATCGTCGGCGCCGAGGAGATCTACCCGATGATCGGCAACGCGAAGACCCTCGCGCGGCTGTTCGGGCTCCCGTACTTCCCCATCACGCCGACCTTCCCGGCGCTCGGCCCGCTGGGGCTGCTGCCCCTGCCGTCGAAGTGGCACATCGCCTTCGGCGAGCCCATCGAGACGGCGTCCTACGGCCCGGGTGCGGCCGAGGACCCGATGCTGGTGTTTAACCTCACCGACCAGGTGCGCGAGACCATCCAGCAGTCGCTCTACCAGCTCCTGCTGCAGCGGAGCTCCGTCTTCGGCTGAGTGATCCGTCGGCCTCCGGCCGACGCCGCGGCCAGGTGCCGTACCCCTGTGCCGCCGCCCGTGTCCCGGTCGGGGAGCCTCCGGCCCCCGCGACCGGACCACCCCGCAGCTCCGCTGCGGCGATCCTCAGAAGGGGAGCTTGCTGCGGCGGCGGAGGGCGAGACCGCCGCCGACGAGCGCGCCGGAGACCGCGGCGGCCGCCACCGTGGGGACGCCGATCTTGGCCGCCTTGCGCCCGGTGCGGAAGTCGCGGATCTCCCAGCCGCGGGAGCGGGCCACCGCGCGCAGTTCGGTGTCGGGGTTCACCGCCACCGCGGTGCCGGTGAGGGTGAGCATCGGCAGGTCGTTGGAGCTGTCGCTGTAGGCGGTGGAGCGGGAGAGGTCCAGGCCCTCCCGCTCGGACAGGGCGCGCACCGCCTCGGCCTTGGCCTCCCCGTGCATCAGCTCCCCGACCAGCCGGCCGGTGTAGTGGCCGTCGACGACCTCGGCGACGGTGCCCAGCGCGCCGGTGAGGCCCAGCCGGTGGGCGATGATGCTCGCCAGCTCCACCGGGGTGGCCGTGACCAGCCAGACCCGCTGGCCGGCGTCGAGGTGCCGCTGCGCGAGCACCCGCGTGCCGGCCCAGATCCGGTCGGCCATGAGCTCGTCGTAGATCTCCTCGCCGGCCTGGACGATCTCCGCGACCGGCCGGCCGGCGACGAAGGCCAGGGCGTTCTCGCGGATGGTGTGCATGTCGTCGGCGCTCTCGTTGCCGGCGATCCGGAACTTCGCCTGCTGCCACACGAAGCGCGCCAGGTCGCGGCTGGTGAAGTACTTGCGGGCGGCCAGGCCGCGGGCGAACCAGAACAGCGAGGCGCCCATCATCATCGTGTTGTCGACGTCGAAGAACGCCGCGGCGGTGAGGTCGGGGACGACGGCCGGTGCCGGCTCGACCTCGGCCGCGGCGGCCGACGCGGCCCCGGCGACGTGCGCCCGCGTCTCCTCGTCGGGCAGCTGGGCAGCGTTCCGTGCGCGGCGGCTGCGGAAGGGCAGTCCCGGCACTCCGACCTCCCCCTGTCGGCCCCGGGAGCCCGGCGTTCGGCCGGGCGGCCCGGGGCGGTTGGCCTGTCCCTGGACCCTAGTGGCGGCCCGGGAGGCGTCGCGGACAGGGGCTCAGCAGATCAACGGCGGGATGCAGATCGGCAGCGGGGTGTCGACCAGCGGTGGGCGGGGAGGCGACGGGGACGCCGGAGGCGCCTCGGGAGCGCCGCCGACCGGCGGCAGCGGGACCGGCAGCGACGGCCGGCCCGGCTGCGACGGCCGCCCCGGATCCGACGGCCGCCCGGCGTCCGGGGGCCGCGGCGCGGTCGACGGGGCCTGCCCGCCGCCCCTGCCCGGGGCCGGCGTGCTCCCGGTCACGGTGGTGGCCTCCCGTGCGGGCGGCGCAGGCGTCGCGGAGGGGGCGGCGTCGCCGTCGGGGGCGCCGGGCGCGGGCTGCCCGCCGTCCGGGTCGGGGAGGGAGCCGCCGCCCTCGGACGGGCCGCCGTCCGACGGGGCGGGGGCGGACGGACCGGGCGCGGGGAGCTCGGCCGGGCACGGCACCGGCACGGGGCCCAGCGGGTCGGTGCCGTCGGTCGCCGGCCCGCCCGGGCAGGAGAGCGCCGCCCGCAGGCCCGCGGCCCGCGCGCCGACCGCGGCGAGCAGGTCCACCGACTCGTGCAGGTCGGTCGTGGCGCCGTCGGGCACGCCGGGCTGCAGCGCGCTCAGGCCGGCGCTCTGCCGCGCAACCCAGCCGGCCAGCTCGTCGACCGCGGTGGTGTCCGGGCCGGCCACCGCGCGGGTGGTGAGCAGCGCGGCGCCCTCGGTGGTCTGGGCGTCCATGGTGTCGAGCACGTCCACGACGACGTCGGTCGCACCGGTGCCCGACAGCGCCTCGAGCTCCTCGAGCCGGGTCGCGGCGAACTGCAGCAGGGTGAGGCCGCGGTCGTCGCCGGCCAGCACCAGCTGCGTCTCCTCGGTGCCCCGCTTCACTCCGTACAGCACGTCGCCGGGCCGGGCGTCGTCGGCCAGCGCGACGAGCGTGCCCAGCGCGGACACGGTGAGCGCGGCCCCGGCCAGCCCCGCGGTCAGCCGGGTGCGCCAGGGCCGGCCGGCGGCTCCGTCGGCCCGGACGGCCAGCAGCCGCCGCAGCCGCCAGCGGGCGGCCGGCTCCGGGGTGCGGACGGCGGCCATGGCCACCAGCCGCTCGCGTGTCGCGGCCCGGAAGGCGGGGTCTGGCGCGTCGTCCAGCGCGGTGGCCAGGGCCTGCAGCCGCGCCAGGGTCGCGTCCTCCTGCGCCCGGACGGCGGCACGACGCGGCCGCGCCGGAGCGGGTCCGTCGTAGGCGTTCACCGGGGGCCTCCGGAGGGTCGGGCGGGGGTGCGGGGGTACTGCGCCGTGCCGCGCCCCTCCCTCTCCAACGAGGCGGCGGGCGGGGCCGATACGGCACACCGGCGGATGACCGGGGTGGGGGTCACCGCAGCCCCTCCGGCACCAGCCGGGCCAGCCGTCGCACGGCGCGGTGCTGGAGGGCCTTGATCGCGCCCTCCTTCTTCCCCATGACCGCCGCGGTCTCCGCCACCGACAGCCCCTGCAGGAAGCGCAGCGAGATGCACTCCTGCTGCTCGCCGCCCAGCTGGCGGATGCAGGCCAGCAACTGCTCGTTGGCGAGCTGCTGCACGACCGCGTCCTCCGGGCCGTCGGTGGCCCGGTCGGCGTCGCGCATGTCGGCCGTGGTGACCTCCAGCCGGTACCGGCTGCTCTTCACGTGGTCGAGGACGATGTTGCGGGCGATCGTCACCAGCCAGGCGCCGACGTCGCGGCCCTGGAAGGAGAGGGAGTCGATCCGGCGCAGCGCGCGCACGAACGTCTCGCTGGTGAGGTCCTCGGCCTGGGCGCGGTTCCCCACCCGGTGGACCACGTAGCGGTACACGACCGGCACGTAGTGGTCGTAGAGCCGGCCGAACGCCTCGGCGTCGCCCTCCTGCGCCCGGCGCACCAGGGCCCAGACGTCCACCGTCGGCGGGGGGACCGTCGCCGACGTCCCCGCGCGCTCGTCGGCGGTGCCGGCCTCGTCCTCGGTGACGGCGTCCCCCTGCGGGACGGCGTCCGGAGCCGGGGCTCCGGTCTCGGCGGCGGGGCGGAGATCCGGGGTGGAGCGGAGGTGCGGCGAGGGGCGCGGCCTGCCTCCGGGACGCCCGTCCGGCCCGCCGGGGACGAGTGCGGGGCGCTCGTCCAGGCGGCGCGGCTGGAACATGCGGGCGTCGGTCCTCCTCGTCGGCCCGCCGGTGCCGGATCGGCTCCCTCGGGGTGTCCCGGGCCTGGTCAGGGCATCGGGCGGTGCTGCGGGGCTGCGCCCATGGTGACAACATCGTCGCAGCCCGTCCACGCCATCCGGTGACGGAGTGTCCGGATGCCCCTCCTGTGGGTCGTGGGTCGGAGGACCGCCCCGACGGAGGAGGTGTCCGTGTCCGAGGCAAGCGAGCCGGGCTCGTCGCTGGCAGCGCTCGTGCGGGCCGCTGCCCGCGCTCGACCGGAGGCCCCCGCGGTGGTCGCAGGGGAGGAACGGCTGACCTGGGCCGAGCTGGACGCGCAGGTCGACCGGGCGGCCGCCGGCTACGCCGCCCGGGGACTGCGGCCGGGGGAGCGGGTCGCCGTCCAGCTGCCCAACGGCGTCGACTGGCTGCGCGCGAGCCTCGGTGCCCTGCGGGCCGGGTTGGTCGTCGTCCCGGTGAACACCGGCTACACCGACCCGGAGCTGGAGTACGTGCTGCGCGACTCCGGCGCCGCCCTCCTCGTGGCCGCGGGCGCGCGCGAGCCGGTCGCCGGCGTACCGGTCGCGGCCGGTCCACCCGCCGGGGACGCGGACCCGCCCGAGGTGACCGAGGACGCGGCCGCGCTGTCGTTCCTGGCCTACACCAGCGGCACCACCGGCCGCCCGCGCGGGGCGATGCTGCCGGCCGCGGCGCTGCGCGCCAACCAGCGACAGTGCCTGGCGATGGAGCCCGCGCCCGTCCGGCCCGACGACCGCGTGCTCCTGGTGCTGCCGCTGTTCCACGTCTACGGGCTCAACGCCGGCTTCGGCCTGGTCGCGGCGACCGGTGCCTGCGCCGTGCTCGTGGAGAGCTTCGACCCGGCGGCGACCCTGGCGCTGATGGCCCGCGAGGAGGTCACCGCCGTCCCGGGGGCGCCGCCGATGTACCAGGCGTGGCTGGCGGCGGCCGACGCCGCGGGCTCCGACGCGGACCTCCGCCGGGCCTTCGCCGCGGTCCGGATGGCCTCCTCCGGGGCCGCGCCCCTGCCGCAGGAGGTGTGGACGGCGATGCGCGAGCGCGCCGCGGTGACCGTCTGGGAGGGCTACGGCCTCACCGAGGCCTCGCCGGTGGTGGCCAGCACGCTGGCGACCGGGCGGGCCAAACCCGCCTGCATCGGCCGGGCCGTCCCGGGGGTGGAGCTGCAGCTGCGCGACACCGCCCTGCACGAGCCGGAGGAGGACGCGGGCGAGGCCGGCGACGGCGGACCCGGGGAGATCTGGGTTCGCGGGCCCAACCTGTTCCCCGGCTACTGGCCCGACGGCGCCGACGGACCGGACGCCGAGGGCTGGCTGGCCACCGGCGACCTGGCCTACACCGACGAGGACGGCGACCTGCACCTGGTCGACCGGCGCAGCGACCTCGTCCTGGTCAGCGGCTTCAACGTCTACCCCGCGGAGGTGGAGCGGGTCCTCGACGCGCACCCCGCGGTGGCGGAGAGCGCCGTGATCGGCGTCCCCGACCCCCGCACCGGGAGCGCGGTGCGCGCGGTGGTGGCGCTGCGGCCGGGCCGGGAGGTCACCTTCGAGGAGCTGCGCGACCACGCGGCGGCCTCCCTGGCGCGGTACAAGGTGCCGACGTCGGTGCACGTGCTCGGGTCCCTGCCGCACTCGCTGACCGGCAAGGTCAGCCGCGCGCGGCTGCGCGAGCTCGGCCTCATGCGGCCGGACGAGGACGCCGGCGGCGGACCGGCCGGGACGGGAGGCGGGACGTGAGCGGACCCGGAGGCGGGACGCGGCTGCAGCTGCTCACCCGGGTGGACTGCCACCTCTGCGCGGACGCGGCCACCACGCTGGAGCAGATCGCCGCCGAGGCGGGGCTGGTCACCACGACGGTCGACGTGGACTCCGACCCGGAGCTGCAGGCCGAGTACGGCGACCGGGTGCCGGTGGTCCTCCTCGACGGCCGCGAGCACTCCTACTTCTCCGTCGACGTCCCGAGGCTGCGCAGGGACCTGGGGCTGCGCTGATCCCGCGGGCCTCCGGTGTCACCCGGCCGGGGCCCTCCGGGGGGTCCTTGCTATGGTCTCCACCACAGCAGGGCTCGTCTGCGCTGGGCAGAGGCCGATCCGGCCCCCGGCGACTTTGTTCCTGCGTTCACAAGCGGTTACCGTGGCGGACGCCGGGCGGCAATCCGCCTGGGTCCCCGATGTCGTTCGACCGCCTCCGGCACCCGCCGGACCTACGGGCGCGACCGCTGTGGAGCAGGCACATGACCGAGCTGGCGAGGTCGTGCGGAGACACAGCTCCTCTGGACGCGGGGTCGACGAGCGCCAGCGAGGAGAGGCCCGTGTCCCCATCGCGGCCCCGGATCCCGGAGGCCACCGTCGCGCGCCTGGCCGTGTACCTGCGGGTGCTCACCGGCCTGGCCGACGGCGGCCGCGGCACCGTCTCCTCCGGCGAGCTGGCCTCCGCGGCCGGGGTCAACCCGGCCGGGTTGCGCAAGGACCTCACCCACCTCGGCCCGTGCGGCGTGCGCGGGGTCGGCTACGACGTGGCCACCCTGCGCGACCGCATCGCCCAGGTGCTCGGCGTCGAGCGCTCCCGCGCCTGCGTCCTGGTCGGGATCGGCAACCTGGGCACCGCGCTGGCCGACTACGCGGGCTTCGGCAGCCGCGGGTTCCGGTTCGTCGGCCTGTTCGACGCCTCCCCGGCCCAGGTGGGCCGGCGGATCGGCGGCCAGTCGGTCCGTCCCATGGAGGAACTCGACGACGTGGTCGCCACGACGGCGGCCACGATCGGGGTCATCGCGACACCGGCCGATGTCGCCCAGTCGGTCTGCGACCGGCTGACCGCGGCCGGGGTGAGGAGCATCTTGAACTTCGCACCGGTGGCGCTGTCCGCGCCCGCGGGGGTCGACGTCCGTCAGGTCGACCTCTCCGTCGAGCTGCAGGTCCTCGCCTTCCTCGGCCAGCAGCGCTCCACCGCCGCGCCCGCCGTGGAGGTGATGGCATGAGCCTCCTCGCGGTCGGCGTGAGCCACCAGACCGCGCCCGTCGCCCTCCTCGAGCAGTTCGCGATGGGTGCCGACGACACGGTCAAGGCGCTGCACGAGCTGGTCGGCAGCGACCACGTGAGCGAGGCGATCGTGCTGGCGACCTGCAACCGGGTCGAGGTCTTCGCCGAGGTGGACCGGTTCCACGGCGGTGTCGCCGACGTCAGCCGGGTCCTGTCCCGGCAGGCGGGGGCCACGGTCGAGGAGCTCTCGCCGTACGTGACGGTCCACTACGAGGACCAGGCCGTCACCCACCTGTTCACCGTGGCCGCCGGCCTGGACTCGATGGTGGTCGGCGAGACCCAGGTGCTCGGGCAGCTGCGCAACGCCTACGCCCTCGCCCGCGAGCAGGGCACCGTCGGCCGCGCGCTGCACCCGGTCGCCCAGCGGGCGCTGCGCGTCGGCAAGCGGGTCCACTCCGAGACCGGCATCGACAGGGCCGGCGCCTCGCTGGTGTCGGTCTCCCTCGACCGCGCCGAGGAGCGCATCGGCTCCCTGCAGGGCCGCCCGGCGCTCGTCGTGGGAGCGGGTTCGATGGGTGCGCTGGCCGCGACCACGCTGGCCCGGCGCGGCGCCTCGGTGACCGTGAGCAGCCGCACGCCGGCGCACGCCCAGCGGCTGGCCAGCGCCGTCGAGGGCCGCGCCGCCGACCTGTCCCGGCTGCCCGAGGAGATCGCCGCCGCCGACGTGCTGGTCACCTGCACCGGCGCCCGCGGCCTGGTGATCGGCACGGACGTGGTGTCCGCCGCGATGGCCGGCCGTGTGCACCGCCCCCTGGTGGTCGTCGACCTGGCCCTCCCGCGCGACGTCGACCCCGGGGTCGCGGCCGTCCCCGGCGTGCACGTCGTCGACCTGGCGCTGCTCCAGGGTGAGCGCAGCGCCGAGGGGGTCTCGGCGGCCAGCCCGGTGGCGGCCGACGACGTCGCCGCGGCGCACGCCCTCATCGAGGCCGAGACCGCGTTGCTGCGTGCCGAGCGGCAGGCCGCCGCGGTCGCGCCGACGGTCTCCGCGCTGCGCAGCCAGGCCGCCGAGGTGGTCGACGCCGAGCTGCTGCGGCTCTCCGCCCGGGTGCCCGACCTCGACGCCCGGGCCCGCAACGAGGTCGCCCGCACCGTGCGCCGCGTGGTCGACAAGCTGCTGCACGAGCCGACGGTGCGGGTCAAGGAGCTGGCCAGCGCGCCGGGCGGCGTGGACTACGCCGACGCGCTGCGGGCTCTCTTCGGCCTGGGGATCGACGCCGAGGTCGCCCCGGAGCGGGCCAACCTCGCCGAGGCGGTCACCGTCGACCCCGACGAGCTGCGGCAGGGCGGTGGTCCCGCGTGACCGAGCTCGCGAGGTCGCCCATGGGCACGGTGACCACGACGTCGACAGCGCCGTTGCGGCTGGGCACGCGGGCCAGCCAGCTGGCGACCACGCAGTCCCAGGCGGTCGCAGACGCGATCACCGCGGCCAGCGGCGTCCCGGTCCAGCTGGTGCACATCAGCACCGAGGGGGACCGCTCCTCGGCGGCGATCGCCCAGCTCGGCGGCACCGGCGTCTTCGTCGCGGCGATCCGCCGGGCACTGCTCGAGGGCACCGTCGACGTCGCCGTCCACAGCTACAAGGACCTGCCCACGCTGCCCGAGCCCGGCCTCACCGTGGCCGCCGTCCCGCCTCGGGAGGACCCGCGCGACGCGCTCGTCGCCCGCGACGGGCTGACCCTCGGCGAGCTCCTCCCCGGAGCCCGCGTGGGCACCGGCGCCCCGCGCCGGGTCGCCCAGCTGCGGGCCCTCGGCCTCGGCCTGGAGGTCGTGCCGATCCGGGGCAACGTGGACACCCGCATGGCGCGGGTCGTGCCGGGCGACCTCGACGCCGTCGTGCTGGCCCGCGCCGGGCTGACCCGGCTGGGCCGGCTGGACGCCGTCACCGAGACCCTCGACCCGCTGCAGGTGCTCCCCGCACCCGCGCAGGGTGCGCTGGCCGTGGAGTGCCGGGCCGACGACGTCGGCACCCGCGAGCTGCTCGCCGCCCTGGACGACCCGGCGACCCGCGCCTGCGTGGTCGCCGAGCGCACCACGCTCGCCGCGCTCGAGGCCGGCTGCAGCGCGCCGGTCGCCGCCTACGCCGAGCTGGCCGAGGGCGAGGACGGCCCCGAGCTGTTCCTCCGCGCCTCGGTGACGGCGCTGGACGGCAGCGACGGCGTCCGCGGCTCGACCTCGGGGCCGCCCGCCGAGGCCGAGCGGCTCGGCCGCGAGCTCGCCGCCGAGCTGCTCGACCGCGGCGCGGCCGAGCTCATGGCGGCGTCCCGATGACCCTCTCCCCCCGCGCCGGGCAGAACGCCCCGGCCTCCCCCCGAACCCCCGCACACCAGCCCTTCCGGGCTCAGAACAGGAGCACGCGATGACGCGCTTCCGCAAGCAGAACGGCGGGACGGCCGGCACGGTCGTCTTCGTCGGCGCCGGCCCGGGCGACCCCGGGATGCTGACCGCCCGGGCGACCGCGGCGCTCGCCGAGGCCGACACGGTCCTCGTCGACGCCGACGTCCCCGCCGCGCTCACCGACGCCGTCCGCGAGGAGCGTCCCGAGCTGGAGCTGACCACCGTCACCGGTGAGCCGGCCGAGGTCGCCAAGACGGCGGTCGCGGCGGCCAAGGGCGGTGGCACCGTCGTCCGCCTGGTCGCCGGTGACCCGTTCACCTCCGACGCCGCGGTCAAGGAGGTGCTCGCCGTCGGCCGCTCGTCGGTGGGCTTCGACGTCGTCCCCGGCGTCGCCCCCGCCACCGCCGTCCCCGCCTTCGCCGGGGTCGCCCTCGGCGGCACCGCGGTCACCGCCGACCTGCGCGGCGGCGAGGCCGACCTCGCCGCGCTCGCGGCCGCGGCCAAGCGCCTCGACGCCCCGCTGGTCCTGCAGGGCAACGCCGAGGACCTCCCCGACGCGGCGGCGCGGCTGGTCGAGGGCGGCCTCTCCGGCAGCACGCCGGTCGTGGTGACCACCGGCGGCTCGGGCACCGGCCAGAAGAGCGTCGTCGCCAAGCTCACCGCCGTGGCGGAGAAGACCGCCGGGCTCGACGCCGTCACCGGGCCGGTCGTGGCGACCGTCGGGTCGGCCGTGGACAAGCGCGGCAAGCTGTCGTGGTGGGAGAGCCGGCCGCTGTTCGGCTGGCGGGTGCTCGTCCCGCGCACCAAGGACCAGGCCGGCGACATGAGCGACCGGCTGCGCGCCTACGGGGCGGTGCCGGTGGAGGTGCCGACCATCGCCGTCGAGCCGCCACGCAGCCCGGCGCAGATGGACCGCGCCATCAAGGGCCTGGTCACCGGCCGCTACGGCTGGATCGTGTTCACGTCGGTGAACGCGGTGAAGGCCGTCCGCGAGAAGTTCGTCGAGCTCGGCCTCGACGCCCGGGCGTTCGCCGGTGTCAAGGTCGCCTGCGTCGGTGAGCAGACCGCCGAGGCGGTGCGGGCCTTCGGCATCGCGCCGGAGCTGGTGCCGGCGGGCGAGCAGTCCAGCCAGGGTCTGCTGGCCGACTTCCCCGAGTACGACGACGTCCTGGACCCGATCGACCGGGTGCTGCTGCCGCGCGCCGACATCGCCACCGAGACCCTCGCCGCGGGCCTGAAGGAGCGCGGCTGGGAGATCGACGACGTCACCGCCTACCGGACCGTCCGGGCCGCCCCGCCGCCCGCCCCGGTCCGCGAGGCGATCAAGGGCGGCGGCTTCGACGCGGTGTGCTTCACCTCGTCGAGCACCGTGCGCAACCTGGTCGGCATCGCCGGCAAGCCGCACGCGAAGACCGTCGTCGCGGTGATCGGCCCGCAGACGGCCGCGACCGCGCAGGAGTTCGGCCTGCGGGTCGACGTCCAGCCGGAGACCGCCGCCGTCGCCCCGCTGGTGGACGCCCTGGCCGCGTTCGCCGCGGCCCGCCGCGCCGAGGAGGAGGGCGACGCCAAGTGAGCGGCGGAGCGACCCCCGGGTTCGCGCGCGGGCGCCGACTGCGGTCCACGCCCGCGCTGCGGCGGCTCACCGCGCAGACCCGGCTGGCGCCGGCGGACTTCGTGCTGCCGGTGTTCGTCAAGCAGGACATCGCCGAGCCGGTGCCGATCTCCTCGATGCCCGGCGTCGTCCAGCACACGCTGGACTCGCTGCGCAAGGCCGCGCACGAGGCGGCCGAGGCCGGCATCTCCGGGCTGATGCTCTTCGGCATCCCCGCCGACAAGGACCCGGTCGGCTCGCAGGCCGACGCCGCTGACGGGATCGTCAACGTCGCGCTGCAGCAGCTGCGCGCCGACCTCGGCGACGAGCTGGTGCTCATGGCCGACCTGTGCCTGTGCGAGTACACCGACCACGGGCACTGCGGCGTCGTGACCCCGGCCGGCGTGGTCGACAACGACCCCACGCTGGACCGCTACGCGGCGGTGGCGATCGCCCAGGCCCAGGCCGGGGCCCACCTGGTGGCGCCCAGCGGGATGATGGACGGCCAGGTCGCGGCGATCCGCGCGGGGCTCGACAGCGCCGGGTTCACCGAGACGCCGATCCTCGCGTACGCCGCCAAGTACGCCTCGGGCTTCTACGGCCCGTTCCGGGAGGCCGCCGAGGGGGCGCCGCAGTTCGGCGACCGCTCGACCTACCAGATGGACCCGCCCAACGCCGACGAGGCGCTGCGCGAGGTCGCGCAGGACCTCGCCGAGGGCGCGGACGCGGTCATGGTCAAGCCCGCGCTGCCCTACCTGGACATCGTCGCCCGGGTCGCCGACGCCGTCGACGTCCCGGTCAGCGCCTACCAGGTCAGCGGCGAGTACGCGATGCTCGAGGCGGCCGCGGCCAACGGCTGGGTGGACCGGCAGCGGGCGATCCTCGAGACGCTCACCGCCATCCGCCGGGCCGGCGCCGGCACCGTGCTGACCTACTGGGCGGTGGAGGCGGCCCGCTGGGTGCGGTGACCTCGTACGTCGAGCCCGGGGGCTCCTGGCGGCCGTTCTGGCTGGCCGCCGGGGCCCTCGGGCTCCTCGCCGTCCTGGACCTGGCACTGCCGGGGCCGGGCGTGCCCTGGGCGCTCGCCGGTGTCGTCCTGGGCGCCGTCGCCGGTCACGTGCTCATGACCCGCCGCGCCGGGACGGTGCGGGTGGACGACGAGGCGCTCTCCGTCGGCCGCGAACACGTCCGGCTCGCCGACGTCGACGCCGCCCACCTGCGCGCGGTGAGCGAGGGGACGGCGGGGGTGGACGCCGGTGCTCCCGTCCTCGGCGGCACGGGATCGCTGCCGCGGGGCCGGGCCGGGCTGCCGCTGCGGCTCGCCGACGGGCGCACCGTGCTGGTCCCCACCCGCGACCCGGCCGCGCTCAGCACCGTCCTGCTCGCCGCTGTGACCGACGCCCCCGACAGGCACCCGGACAGGAGAGGGACACTGGGCTCGTGACCTCGCTGGACAGCCCCCCGTACGCCTACGAGGCCCCCACGTCGGCCGACCTGTTCGCCCGCGGGCAACGGGTCACCCCGGGCGGGGTGAACAGCCCGGTCCGCGCGTTCCGCGCGGTCGGCGGCACCCCGCGCTTCATGGCGTCGGGCCAGGGCGCCTACCTCACCGACGCCGACGGACGCCGGTACGTGGACCTGGTCGCCTCGTGGGGACCGCTGATCCTCGGCCACGCCCACCCCGCCGTCGTCGAGGCGGTCACCGCCGCCGCCCGCCGCGGGCTGACCTTCGGCGCCCCGACCGAGGGCGAGCTGGAGCTGGCCGAGGAGATCATCGCCCGCATGCCGCCGGTGCAGCGGGTGCGGCTGGTCAACTCCGGCACCGAGGCGGTGCTGTCGGCGGTGCGGCTGGCCCGCGGCGTCACCGGCCGGCCGCTGCTGGTCAAGTTCGCCGGCTGCTACCACGGCCACGTGGACTCCCTGCTGGCCTCGGCCGGCTCGGGCGTGGCCACCCTGGGCCTGCCCGACACGCCGGGCGTCACCACGGGCGCGGCCGCCGACACCGTCGTCCTGCCCTACAACGACGTCGCCGCCGTCGAGGCCGTCTTCGCCGAGCGGGGCTCGGAGATCGCCGCGGTCATCAGCGAGGCCGCGGTGGGCAACATGGGCGTCGTCCCGCCGCTGGACGGGTTCAACGCCGAGCTGCGGCGGATCACCGCCCGGCACGGGGCGCTGCTCATCCTCGACGAGGTCATGACCGGCTTCCGCGTCTCGCGCTCGGGCTGGTACGGCCTCGACCCGGTCGACGCCGACCTGTTCACCTTCGGCAAGGTCATGGGCGGCGGGCTGCCCGCCGCCGCGTTCGGCGGCCGCGCCGACCTCATGGACCACCTGGCGCCGGCCGGGCCGGTGTACCAGGCCGGCACGCTGTCGGGGAACCCGGTCGCGGTCGCCGCGGGGCTCACCACGCTGCGGCACTGCACCGACGAGGTCTACGCCCGCTGCGACGAGGTCGCCGCGACCCTGCGCGGCGCGGCCAGCGCGGCGCTGTTCGCCGCCGGCGTCCGCCACCGGGTGCAGCAGGCCGGGTCGATGTTCTCGGTCTTCTTCGTCCCCGACGAGCGGCAGGTGCGCGACTACGACGACGCGCGCTCCCAGGACGCCGCCCGCTACACCGCCTTCTTCCACGCGATGCTCGCCCGCGGGGTCTACCTGCCGCCGTCGGCGTTCGAGGCGTGGTTCGTGAGCGCGGCCCTGGACGACGAGGCGGTGAACCGGGTGCTCGACGCGCTCCCGGCCGCTGCCCGCGCCGCCGCGGCGGCCGAGCCCGCCACCGCGCCGCCCGCCGAGGACCCTGCCGAGATGAGCACCTGATGGCTCCGGCACGGGGGCAGACCACCGTCGTCCACCTGCTGCGCCACGGCGAGGTCTACAACCCCGACAGGGTCCTGTACGGCCGGCTGCCCGGGTACCGGCTGTCGGACACCGGCGAGGCGATGGCACTGGCCGCCGCGGAGTGGTTCGAGACCGGCGCCGGTTCCCACCCACCCGTCACCCACCTGGTGTCCAGCCCGCTCGAGCGGGCGCAGCAGACCGCCGCGCCGATCGCCAAGGTGCTGGACCTGCCGGTGACCATCGACGAGCGGCTCGTCGAGGCGGGCAACGCCTTCGAGGGGCTGCGGGTCGGCGTCGGTGACGGCGCGCTGCGTCAGCCGCAGCACTGGTGGAAGCTGCGCAACCCGTTCCGGCCCTCCTGGGGCGAGCCCTACGTGGAGATCGCCGCTCGGATGCTGGCCGCCGTCGAGGCCGCCCGCGACGCCGCCCGTGGCGGGGCCGCGGTCTGTGTGAGCCACCAGCTGCCCATCTGGACCCTGCGGCTGCACCTCGAGGGGCGCCGCTACGCGCACGACCCGCGCCGCCGGCAGTGCGGCCTGGCCAGCGTCACCTCGCTCACCTACGACGGCGACCGGTTCGTGGGGATCTCCTACGCCGAGCCGGCCGGCGCCACCGACCCCGACGCGGTCCCCGGCGCATGAGGTCCACCCCACGACGACGCCCCGCCGGCGCTCTCCGTCGCCGCGGAGGCCCCGGTGTGAGGGACCTGCTCGGGGTGCTGGCCGGGGCGGTGCTCCTCGCCGGGTGCTCCACCGGGGCGAACGCGGTCGACGTCAACAACGGCGGCGAGTTCCGCTTCGTCGCGGGCACCCCGGCCGGGGAGGTCATCCCCGAGGGGGAGCGGGCCGCCGCGCCCGACTTCTCCGGGACCCTGCTCGGCGGGGGCGAGTTCTCCTCGAGCGAGCTGTCCGGGGACCTCGCCGTCCTCAACTTCTGGGGCTCCTGGTGCCCGCCCTGCCGGGTGGAGACCCCGGAGTTCCAGGAGGTCTACGCCGACGTCCGCGACCGGGGCGTGGCGTTCCTCGGGCTGAACGTCAAGGAGACCAGCGAGCAGTTCGCGCAGGCCTTCGTCGACAGCGAGGGCATCGAGTTCCCCTCCCTGTACGACCCCCGCGGCGAGGTCGCGCTGGCCTTCCGGGACTACCCCGCCAACGCGATCCCCTCCACGATCGTGCTCGACCGGGACGGCCGGGTGGCGGCCGTCTACACCGGCGAGGTCGCGCAGGAGGACCTGCGCGCCGTGCTCGACCGGCTGCTGGCGGAGGAGGGCTGATGGGGGAGACCTTCAGCGGCCTGGTGACCGACGGCCCGCTGCTCGTCGCCGCCGGGGTGGCCGCCCTGGTCGGGCTGGTCAGCTTCGCCTCGCCGTGCGTCCTCCCGCTGGTGCCCGGTTACCTCTCCTACGTCACCGGCCTGGCCGGCGCGGGCGCGCGTCCCCGCGCCGCGGCCCCGTCCCCTGTGGGCGGCGGGACGGCGACCGCGGTGCGCACCGAGGTCGACGAGCGGTCGCCCCGCGGCCGGATGGTGCTCGGCGCGCTGCTGTTCGTCCTCGGCTTCACCGTCGTCTTCGTCGCGTTCGGCGCCGCGTTCGGCGGGCTGGGCCGGCTGCTGCTGCAGCACGCCGACGTCCTCACCCGCGTGTTCGGCGTCGTCACGATCGTCATGGGGCTGGCCTTCCTCGGCTGGCTGCCGTTCCTGCAGCGCACCGCCCGGCTCTCGGCCCGCCCGGTCGCCGGGCTGGCCGGGGCGCCGCTGCTGGGCGTCGTCTTCGGGCTGGGCTGGACGCCCTGCCTGGGGCCCACGCTCGCCGCGGTCAACTCGCTGGCCTACGTCGAGGCGACCGCCGGGCGCGGTGCCCTCCTCGGCGTCGCCTACTGCCTGGGCCTGGGGGTGCCCTTCGTCCTGGTCGCCCTCGGCGCCCGGTGGGCCCTGGGCGCGACGTCCTTCCTGCGCCGGCACGCCCGCAGCGTCACCCGCGTCGGCGGCGCGCTGCTGCTCGTCGTCGGCGTCCTGCTGGTCACCGGCGCGTGGACCGAGATGATGGGCTGGCTGCGGTCCTGGCTGGCCGCCACCGGCCTCGCGGAGACCTCGCTGTGAGCGCCGCGAGGTCATCCACGAGCACACCGACGCCGCGCACGACGTCGACGAGCGCCAGTGAGGAGGCGGCGTGACCGTCGAGGCCCCGACGCGGCCGCCCGCGGCGCCCCAGCCGCCGGCCCGCCCCTCGCCCGGCCGGCGCGCGCTGAACCTGGCGCTGCGCTGGTGGCGCCGGCTCACCGCCATGCGGACGGCGATCATCCTGCTGTTCCTGCTGGCGCTGGCCGCCATCCCCGGGTCGCTGCTGCCGCAGCGGTCGCTGAACCAGAACAACGTGCGGCAGTACTTCGCCGACCACCCGACGCTCGCGCCCTGGCTGGACCGGCTGTACCTGTTCGACGTCTTCAGCTCGCCGTGGTTCGCCGCGGTCTACCTGCTGCTGTTCGTCTCGCTCATCGGCTGCGTCGTCCCGCGGCTGGTCGAGCACGTCCGCGCGCTGCGCGCGGCCCCGCCGCCGGCTCCCCGTCGGCTGATGCGGCTGCCCGACTCCGCCGAGCTGGCCACCCCGCTGGCCGGCCCCGCCGCCCTCGACGTCGTCGAGGAGGAGCTGCGGGTGCTCCGCTTCCGGGTCGTGCGACGGGACGGTGCGGTGTCGACCCCGCCGGGTCCTGCGGCAGGCGGGCCCGAGCTGTCCGCGGAGAAGGGCTCCTGGAAGGAGTCCGGGAACATCCTGTTCCACCTCTCCCTCGTCGCCCTGCTGCTGGGCCTGGCCGGCGGCAAGCTCTGGGGGTACGAGGGCAGCATCCTCGTCACCGAGGGCCAGGGGTTCTGCAACTCCTTCCAGCAGTACGACACCTACTCCGCCGGCCCGCTGGTGGAGGGGGCCGACCTCACGCCGCTGTGCGTCGACCTCGACGACTTCCGCGCCGAGTACGAGGAGGACCTCACCGCGTCCTCCTACACCGCGGACGTCTCCTACGGCGCACCCGGCGAGGAGGGCCGGACGACGACGATCGGCGTCAACGACCCGCTGCGGATCGACGGCGACCGTGTCTACGTCACCGGCCACGGCTACAGCCCCCGGTTCACCGTCACGCTCCCCGACGGCCGGGTCTTCGAGGGCGTGTCGGCGCCCTTCCTCCCCACCGACCAGTCGACGCTGGCCAGCGAGGGCGCGCTCAAGCTGCCCGACCTCGGCGCGGGCGTGGAGGACCAGCTGGCCATCCAGGGCTTCTTCGCCCCGACCGGCGTGCTCCAGGGCGGCATCCTGACCTCGGTCGACCCGCGACCGCTGGACCCGCAGGTCGCGATCCTGGCCTTCCAGGGCTACCTGGGCCTGGACTCGGGCCTGCCGCAGTCGGTGTACTCGCTGGACCAGAGCCAGATCGACCGCGGCCGGCTGACCGAGGTGGGCCGGGCCAACCTCGCGGTGGGGGAGACCCTGACCCTGCCCGACGGCACGGCGATCACCTTCGACGGCGTCGCTCAGTTCGCCGCCCTGCAGTTCTCCCACGACCCCGGCCAGGTGTGGGTGCTCGGCGCCGCCGTCAGCCTGCTGGTCGGGCTGCTGGCCCTGCTGCTGCTGCGCCGCGAGCGCTTCTTCGCCCGGGTCGGACCGGCCCCCGACGGCGGCGGTACCGTGCTGACGGTCGGCTCGCTGACCAGGGGCGGCGGCGAGAGCGCCACCCGGTTCGCCGAGCTGACCGGCCGCCTGCGGGCGGCGCTCGACGAGCGTGCCCCCACGACTCCCGCCCCGTCGTCCGGCGGGGTCCGCACCGGAACCGGAGGCTCCCCGAGTGCCCGTTGACCAGTCGCTGGCCGAGCTGTCGGACTCACTCTTCTCGATCACCGTCGCCCTCTACTCGGTGGCCGTCGTCGCCTTCTCCGCGCAGCTGGCCTTCGGTCGCCGGCCGACCCGCGAGCTGGTCGCCGCCGGCGTCGGGGCGAGCGGTCCCGGGGTGGACGGCGACGCACCGGCGCCCTCCGCTCCGCAGCGCAGCGCCCGCTGGGGGCTGGCCGGCGTCGGCCTCACCGCGGTGGGCGCGGTCGTGCACACCGGCGTCCTGGTCACCCGCGGGATGGCC
This sequence comes from Geodermatophilus sp. SYSU D01105, assembly GCF_054050095.1. Taxonomy (NCBI): domain Bacteria; kingdom Bacillati; phylum Actinomycetota; class Actinomycetes; order Geodermatophilales; family Geodermatophilaceae; genus Geodermatophilus; species Geodermatophilus sp. SYSU D01105. Next base: position 131,968 of record NZ_JBJGYR010000013.1, on the reverse strand, counting down.
GCCGGGCGGCTGCCCTGGGGCAACATGTACGAGTTCGCCACCGCCGTGGTCCTCATCGGGGTGGTGGCCTTCCTGGTGCTGGCCGTGCGCGTGCCCGGTGTCCGCAGCATGGGCGCCTTCGTGCTCGCCCCCGTGGTGCTCTCGCTCGTCGCGATCGGGCTGTTCCTCTACGCCGAGGCCGGTCCGCTGGTCGCCGCGCTCCGGTCGAGCTGGCTGGCGGTGCACGTCAGCACCGCGATCATCGGCTTCGGCGTGTTCTTCGTCAGCGGCATCGCCAGCGTCCTCTACCTGCTGCGCGTCCGGCACGACGCCCGCGGGGGGCACGGTGGGGCGTCGGTGCTCGACCGGCTGCCCTCGGCGGCGACGCTGGACCGGGTCGCCCACCGCACCGTCGTCTTCGGCTTCCCGATCTGGACCTTCGCGATCATCGCCGGCGCCATCTGGGCCGAGAGCGCCTGGGGCCGGTTCTGGGGCTGGGACCCCAAGGAGACCTGGGCGTTCATCGCGTGGGTCGTCTACGCCGGCTACCTGCACGCCCGGACGACGGCCGGCTGGCGGGGCCGCCCGGCGGCGTGGGTCGACGTCGTGGGCCTGGTCGTGATGGTCTTCAACCTGCTCTACGTGAACATGGTCTCCACCGGGCTGCACAGCTACGCCGGGGTGAGCTGAGCCTCCCGGCACCCCTCCGTCGGGATGACACGCCCGGGATCCCGGCGCCCGGCGACGTGACGCGGGGCGGCGCGCGTGCTTCCATGCGCGCATGACGCGAAACGGGGCGGTCCGCCGTGGGTAGGCACGCGGCCGCCGACGGCGCCGCTGTCCACCCCGTCGTCGCCGCGGCGCTGGCCCGGCGGGCGGAGGGGGTGCCCTCCGGGCGGCACGGGGACATGCGCGCCGAGGGCACGCACAGCAACGTCGGCTGGCCCACGCGGACCGACGAGGGCCCGTCCACCGGGGGCAGCACCGGGTGGCCGGGCGGCATGACCGAGCCGGCGCCGCAGCAGCCACCCGCCGCACCGGCGCGGCCGCGCGGCTGGCGCCGCTTCTTCGGCTCCCGAGCCGCCTGAGGAAGGACCCCGGACTCGTGCCGGGGGTCGGTCAGGCGGGGGAGCCGTCGTCCCGCCGGGCGCGGCGCTCCAGTTCCCGCAGGAAGTCCGGGTCGTCGTCCGGGGCCAGCGGCCGCACGTCCCGCTGCGGCCGGGGACGAGGCCGGCGCGGCGCGCGGACGCCGCCGCTCCCGCCGGGACCCTGCGCGGCCGCGCGCATCACCAGGACGACCACGGCGATCGCCACCACCAGCACCACCACGAAGGCCGTGGCGTCTGCTCCCCCCTCGCCCGTCGAGCCCGAGTGCACCCCACAGTACGTGCGCGGCGATACTCGACCGCGGCAGGCAGCCGCGGGTGAGGGGAGAGGGCCATCGACGCCGTCGACCGGCAGCTGATCGACCTGCTGCGCGCCAACGGGCGGGCGAGCTACGCCGAGCTGGCCCGGCAGGTGGGGTTGTCCTCCCCGGCGGTGCACGAGCGGGTCGGCAAGCTGGAGGCCGCGGGCGTCGTCCTCGGCTACGAGGCGATCGTCGACCCGGCCGCGCTGGGGCTCGACGTCACCGCGCTGGTGAGCGTCATCGAGAGCGACTCGGTCGACGACACCGGCATCGAGGAGGCGCTGCGCGCCATGCCCGAGGTCGAGGACTGCTGGCGGGTCGCCGGCAGCGAGGGCTACGTCCTCAAGGTGCGGGTGACCGACATCCCGGCACTGGAGGCACCATCAGCGCGTTGAACAGGATCAGAGGCGTCGCCCGGACACGGACGACGGTCGTGCTGAGCACCAAGTGGGAGGGCCGACATGGCCGAGAGCGCTGAACCGACGGTGCCGCAGGCGCCGACCGGGGGGCCGGCGGCGCGGCCGCGGATCGCCCCCTGGCTGGTCATCTACACCGTGGGCCGGCTCGCCATCGCGGCCGCGCTGGTGCTGCTGCTGTGGTGGCTGGGCCTGCCCGGCTTCCCGGGCCTGCTGTTCGGGCTGCTGCTGTCGATGCCCGTCTCGTACCTGCTGCTGCGCCCGTCCCGGGAGCGGCTGACCGAGGGGTTGGCCGCGCGCAGCGTCGCCCGCAAGCAGGCCAAGCAGGACATCGCCGCCCGCCTCACCGGGGACGGCGCCTGAGGGAGGACCTCCGGGAGGCGGGGCCTCAACCGCTCAGGGCCAGCCCCGCGCCCAGCAGGACGCCGGTGACGAGGGTGAGCAGGCCCGTGCCCTGCAGGGCGCCGATGAGCACCGGCCCGCGCCCGCCGGAGAGCACCGTGCGGACCGGCGGCACGGCCAGCGGGGCGGCGAGCAGGGTCAGCAGCACCCACGGCCGGACGACGCCGATGGCGACGGCCACCGCGAAGGCGACGACCACCAGCGCGGTGAACAGCACGCGGGTGCCCCGGTCGCCGACCAGCACCGCCAGGGTGCGCTTGCCGACGGCGGCGTCCCCGTCGATGTCGCGGAGGTTGTTCACCACGAGCAGGGCCACGATGAGCAGCCCGATCGGTACGGAGGCGGCCACCGCGAGCCCCTCGACCGTGCGGGTCTGCGCGAACGTCGTCCCCACGACGGCGACCAGGCCGAAGAAGACGAAGACGAACACCTCGCCCAGCGCCCGGTAGCCGTAGGGCAGCGGGCCCCCGGTGTAGGTCCAGGCCGCGACGATGCAGACCGCGCCGACCGCGACCAGCCACCAGCTCGACAGTGCCGCCAGCGCCAGCCCGGCGACCCCGGCGACGGCGAAGGACAGCACCGCCGCGAGGAGCACCTGGCGGGGCGTCGCCGCACCCGAGCCGACCAGCCGCATCGGACCGACCCGTGCGGCGTCCGTGCCGCGTGTGCCGTCGGAGTAGTCGTTGGCGTAGTTGACCGCGACCTGGAGGGCCAGCGCGACGACCATCGCCAGCAGCGCCGGGCCGAGGCGGGAGCCGTCGAGCGCGGCGGCCGCGCCGGTGCCGACGAGCACGGGCGCCACGGCGGCGGGCAGCGTGCGGGGGCGGGCGCCGGCCAGCCACTGCGCGGGGGTGGCCATGGTCAGTGCCTCTCGTCGATGACCGCCGCGACGCCGCGGCGGTCGGGCTTGCCGGTGTGCAGGGTCGGGACGGCGGCGATCCGGTGCAGCTCCCGCGGCGCGGCGGGCGGCCCCAGCCGCTCGGCCACCCACGGCCGCAGCCCGGCCAGGTCGGGCTCGGCGCCGGGGGCCGGGACGACGGCGGCGACCACCCGCTGCCCCCACTCGTCGTCCGGCCGGCCGAAGACGACGGCGTCGGCCACGTCCGGGTGCTCCCGCAGGACCCCCTCCACCGCCTGCGGCGCCACGTTGACCCCGCCGGTGACCACCACGTCGTCCAGCCGGCCGTGCACCGTGAGCCGCCCGGCGGTGAGCGACCCGGCGTCCCGGGTGCGGAACCAGCCGTCGGCGAACGCGGCCGTGGTGCCCTCGGGGTCGAGGCGGTAGCCGAGCGCGAGCACCGGCCCGGCCAGCTCGATCCCCCCGTCGGTCACACGCACCCGCACGCCCTCCAGCGGCTCCCCGTCGTACACGCAGCCACCGGCCGTCTCGGTCATGCCGTAGGTGGTCACGACGGCGACGCCCTCCTCCCGCGCCCGCGCCAGCAGGGCCGGGTCGGTGGCCGCCCCGCCGACCAGCACCGCGTCGAACGCCCGCAGCGCCCCGGCGTCGGCGTCGAGGTACCGGCGCAGCTGGGTGGGCACGAGCGCGGTGTACCGCCGTCCGCCGGGCATCCGGGCGAGGGCGTCGGCGAGCCGCTCGCCCCTGGCCGGCACGGTGGGCCGGGTGCCCGCGAGGACCGACCGGCAGAGCACCTGCAGCCCCGCGATCGCCGACACCGGCAGCGCCAGCAGCCAGCTGCCCGGGCCGCCGAGCCGCGCCAGCGTGGCCTCCCCGGAGGCGCGCACCGCCGCCGCCGGCAGCAGCACCCCGCGGCCGCCGCCGGTCGAGCCGGAGGTGACGACGACGAGGTCCGCGCCGGGCTCGAGCGGCGCACCCGGACGCAGCACCGCGCGGGCCGCCGCTGCGGCCGCCGGGGGGCCCGCGGGGAGCACGGCCAGGGGCGCCGCCCCGTCGAGGGCGGCGCGCAGCGGGGGGAGGAGGTCGAGCGGGTCGGCCGGCGCGGGGAGGAGGGTGAGCTGCCGGGGCACGAGGAACCAGGCTACTGCGCGGCGCCCGGCAGCAACCCGGCGCGAGCGTGCGCGTGGTGGGCGGCCCGGCGGCCTTCTCTACGCTGGTCTGCGTGACGGACGCGGCCGGGGACCAGCTCGAGCCGCACGTCTGGTCGGTGCCGATGCGCACCCGGTTCCGTGGCATCGACGTCCGCGACGGCGTGCTCGTGCGTGGTCGCGCCGGGTGGGGCGAGTTCTCCCCGTTCTGGGACTACGACGTCGCGGAGAGCCGCCGCTGGTGGGCCGCGGCCGTGGAGGCGGCGGACGAGGGCTGGCCGGCGCCGGTGCGGGCGTCGGTCCCCGTGAACGTGACCGTGCCGGCCGTGGACGCCGACCGGGCGCACGGCATCGTGACGGCGTCGGGCTGCCGCACCGCCAAGGTGAAGGTCGCCGAGCCCGGGCAGGCGCCGGCCGACGACCTGGCGCGGCTGGAGGCGGTCCGGGACGCGCTGGGGCCCGACGGCGCGATCCGGGTCGACGCCAACGCCGCCTGGGACGTCGACACCGCGGTGACCCGCATCCGGCAGCTGGACCGCGTCGGCCTCGAGTACGTCGAGCAGCCGTGCGCCACGCTCGCCGAGCTGGCCGCGCTGCGCCGCCGGGTCGACGTCCGGGTCGCCGCCGACGAGGTGGTGCGGCGCGCGGGCGACCCGCTGCGGGTGGACCTGCGGGAGGCCTGCGACGTCGTCGTCCTCAAGGTGCAGCCGCTGGGCGGCGTGCGCGCCGCGCTGCGCGTGGCCGAGGCCCACGGCCTGCCCTGCGTCGTGTCCTCGGCGCTGGAGTCGTCGGTCGGCATCGCCGCCGGGGTCGCGCTGGCCGCCGCGCTGCCGGAGCTGCCCTTCGCCTGCGGCCTGGCGACCGTCGCGCTGTTCACCGGCGACGTCACCGGCGACCCGCTGCTCCCGGTCGACGGCGTCCTGCCGGTCCGGCCGGTGACGCCCGACCGGCTGGCCGAGGTCGCCGCCGGGCCCGAGGTCGAGGCCCGCTGGCGCGCCCGGCTCGCCGCGGTGGCCGCGTGAACCCCTCCACCGCGCTGGCGCGGGTGCTCGTCGACGAGCTGGTCCGCGGCGGCGTCACCGACGCGGTGCTCGCCCCCGGCTCACGGTCGGCCCCGGTCGCGCTGGCCCTGTTCGAGGCCGAGCGCGCGGGGCGGCTGACCCTGCACGTGCGCATCGACGAGCGGACGGCGGCCTTCCTCGCCCTCGGGCTGGCCAGGGCCTCGGGGCGCCCGGTGCCGGTGCTGACCACCTCCGGGACGGCGACCGCGCACCTGCACGCCGCCGTCCTCGAGGCCGATGCCTCCGGCGTGCCGCTGCTGGCGCTCACCGCCGACCGCCCGCCGGAGCTGCGCGACACCGGGGCCAACCAGACGATCGCCCAGCCGGGCCTCTACGGGCGCGCGGTCCGCGCCGCGGTGGACGTCGGCGTGCCCGAGGCCGGTCGGGAGGCCGCCCAGAACCGCTACTGGCGCTCGCTGGTGGCCAAGGCCCTGCTGACCGCCCGCGGAGCGCTCTCGGCCGACCCCGGCCCGGTGCACCTCAACCTGCCGTTCCGGGAGCCGCTGCTGCCCGACGACCGCGCCCCGGCCGAGCTCGCCGAGCCGTGGGCCGGCCGCCCCGACGGGGCGCCCTGGACCGACGGCGCCGTGCCGCGCGTCCCCCCGCCGGGCGACGCCGGCCCGGCCCGGACCCTCGTGGTCGTCGGGGACGCGCCCGAGGCGCTCGGCCGGGCCGCGGCCGAGCTGGCCGGCGAGCGGAACTGGCCGGTCGTCGCGGAGCCCTCCAGCGGCGCGTGGTCGGCGGCGGTGCGCGGTGGCGCGCTGCTGCTCGGCGCGGCCGACTGGCTGGCCGCCCACCGTCCGGAGCGGGTCCTGGTCGTGGGCCGGCCCACCCTGTCCCGGCCCGTGTCGGCGCTGCTGGCCGACCCCGCGGTGCGCGTGGAGACGGTGGCGGCCGCGCCGCGCTGGGCCGACGCGGGCCGCTCGACGGCGGCCGTGGGAGCGCTCCCGGCCGGCGGCGCGGCGGCCGACCCGGCCTGGCGGGCCGGCTGGTGCGCCGCCTCCGGCCGGGTGGGGACGGCGGTCGACGGGGTGCTGGACGCCGTCCCGGGGCTGTCGGCCGGCCGGCTGGCCCGCGACCTGGTGGCCGCCCTGCCCGGCGGCGCCCTGCTGGTCCTCGGCTCCTCCACCCCGGTCCGGGACGTCGACCGCCTGGCCGTGCCCCGGGACGGCGTCCGCGTGCTGGCCAACCGCGGCGTCGCCGGGATCGACGGCACGGTGTCGACCGCCGTCGGTGCGGCGCTCGCCCACCAGCGGGCCCGCGGCGGCCCGGCGGTCGCGCTGCTCGGTGACCTGACCTTCCTGCATGACCTCCAGGGCCTGCTCCCGGGGGACGGCGAGGTGCTGCCCGACCTCACCCTCGTGGTGCCCGACAACGACGGGGGCGGGATCTTCGCCCAGCTCGAGCCCGGGCAGTCGCGGTACGAGGCCGGCTACCGGCGGGTGTTCGGCACGCCGCACGGCCGGGACCTGGTCGCGGTCGCCGAGGCGCTGGGCTGGCCGGCGACCGCGGTGGACGGTCCGGCGCAGCTGGCCGCCGTCCTCGCGACCGGGGGTCCGCGGGTGGTCGTCGTCCGCACCGACCAGCGGGTGGAGGCCCAGCTGGCGGCCGCGCTGCGGACCGCCGCGGCCGAGGCCCTGGTGGGCGCCTGACCACCGGGGTGGAGGCCGTGCCGGCCGCCGGTTGAGACGGTGATCGTCGGGGCAGGGGCAGCCCACGGTGCCTGGGGCGGCCGGCAGTCCCGCGCACCCAGGCTCGGCAGTCCAGAACCAGGGCTGCCGAGCCGCCTGGGCATCCGGCACCCTCCCGCACCGGGGTGCGGCTGCGACCTCAGGCCTCCAGGGCCGCCTGGAACGCGGCGAACTTGGCCTGGGTCTCGGCCAGCTCGGCCGCCGGGTCGGAGCCGGCGACGATCCCGCAGCCGGCGAACAGCCGCGCGGTCGCCGGGTCGTCGTCGCACAGCTGGGCGCAGCGCAGGGCCAGCCCGAACTCGCCGTCCCCGCGGGCGTCGAGCCAGCCGACCGGGCCGGCGTAGCGGCCGCGGTCCATGCCCTCGAGCTCGCCGATCACCCCGGCGGCGGCCTCCGTGGGCGTGCCACAGACGGCGGCGGTCGGGTGCACCGCACCGACCAGCTCCAGCAGGCCGGCGCTCCCGCGGGCGCCGCCGCGGCGCTGGACGCCGGTGACGTCGGTGGCCAGGTGCCGCACGTTGGCCAGCGTCAGCAGGGCCGGCTCGTCCGGCGCGCTGAGGGTCGAGCAGTACGGCTCCAGGGCGCGCACCAGCGACTCCACGGCCAGCGCGTGCTCGGCGCGGTCCTTGGCCGAGCCGAGGAGGGCGGCGGCCAGCCGCTCGTCCTCCGCGCCCGCCCCGCGCGGCGCCGTCCCGGCCAGCACCCGCGAGGACAGCTCGCGGCCGGTGCGGCGCAGCAGCAGCTCGGGGGTGGCGCCCAGCAGCCCGTCGACGGCGAAGGTCCAGCAGTCGGGGAAGCGTGCGGCCAGCCGGGCCAGCAGCGAGCGGGGGTCCAGCGGCGCGTCGGCGGTCACCAGCAGGTCGCGGGCGAGCACCACCTTGGCCAGCTCGCCCGCGGTGATCCGCTCCACCGCCGCCTCCACGGTCGCGCACCACGACGCGGAGTCCATCGCCCCGTCGGCGTACCGCAGCCGGCCCAGGGGGGCGGGTTCGACGGCGGCGGTCGAGGCCAGCACGTCGAGCGGGTCCGCGTCGCCGGTGGTGGTCACCCACGCGATGCCGTCCCGCCGCCCGACGACGACCTCGGGGACGACGAACACCGACGTCCCGGCGGCCGGGTCGAAGGCGATGCTGGCGAACACGACCGGCCCCGTGCCCGGGACGCCGAGCCGGTCGTCGACGTCGAGGCCGGCGCTGTGCCCGGCCCACCAGTCGGCCGCCTCCGCCAGCGCGGAGGCACCGGACACCTCCAGCCGCGCGGCCTCGCCCCAGCCGACCAGGCCCTCGCCGCGGCGCACCCAGGAGAGGGCGCCGGCGCGCGGCAGGACGTCCAGCAGGGCGGGGACGTCGGGCAGCGGGGTGGTGGTGACGACGGGGGTGAGCGCCTCCGGGGAGGTCAGGGCCGCCGCTGTCACGGACCCAGCGTAGGCAGCCCGGTAGCGTCCCCGCCGTGGGGAACCGGCGAGAGGGCGCACACACCGCCGGCGTGCGAGCGGGTCTGGACAAGCAGCCGGCCGACGTCGCGGCCATGTTCGACCGGGTCGCGCGGCGCTACGACCTCACGAACACGGTGCTCTCGGGAGGCCGGGACGCCGCCTGGCGCCGGGCCACACGGGAGGCCCTGGGCGCCCGCCCCGGCCAGACGGTGCTCGACGTCGCCGCGGGCACCGCGGTCTCCACGGTGGAGCTGGCGAGTGGCGGCGTGCGGGCGATCGCGTGCGACTTCTCCCAGGGCATGCTGCGCGCCGGGGCCGACCGGCCGGTGCCCAAGGTGGCCGGCGACGCCATGGCGCTGCCCCTGGCCGACGAGAGCGTGGACGGCGTCGTCATCTCCTTCGGCCTGCGCAACGTGGCCGACCCCGACGCCGCGCTCCGGGAGTTCGCGCGGGTGACCCGGCCCGGCGGCACGCTGGTGGTCTGCGAGTTCTCCAGCCCCACCTGGGCGCCCTTCCGCACGCTGTACACCGAGTACCTCATGCGCGCCCTGCCGCGGATCGCCCGCGCGGTCAGCAGCAACCCCGACGCCTACGTCTACCTGGCCGAGTCGATCCGGGCCTGGCCCGACCAGCCCGCGCTGGCCGCCCGGGTGCAGGCGGCCGGCTGGTCCGACGTCGCCTGGCGGGACCTCACCGGCGGCGTGGTGGCCCTGCACCGGGGCCGCAAGCCCCGGCCCTGACCCCGACGTGCGCAGGTCGGCCCCGTCCAGGGGCTCGCCGCGAGCTCGCGAGCGGTGAGGAGGACGGGTCCTTGATGGAACCGTGACGTGCGGTTCCCGGAAGGGCACTTGTCACCAAGGTCACACCCCGGCATAAGGTAGGGACCGAGGGACTTTGTGAACCTTTTCACAAGGTCGCGCGGACGCGAGGCGAGGGGGCCGAGGTGGACGACGACCAGCGGCGGGCGGACGTGCTCGTCGTCGGCGCCGGCCCCGCGGGCTCCTCGGCGGCCTGGCACCTCGCGCGGGCCGGTCTCGACGTCGTCGTCCTGGAGAAGTCCCGTTTCCCGCGGGAGAAGGTCTGCGGTGACGGGCTCACGCCCCGCGGGGTGAAGGCCCTGGCCGACATGGGCGTCGACACCACCGGCTGGGTGCGGCACAAGGGGCTGCGGGTCACCGGGGGCGGTCAGGTCGTCGAGGTGGACTGGCCGCGACTGGCGCACTGGCCCGCGTACAGCCTGGTCCGCAACCGCCGCGACCTCGACGCCGGCCTGGCCGCGCACGCGGAGGCGGCCGGCGCCCGGGTCGTGCAGGACGTCACCGTCACCGGCCCGCTGCTCGACGACGCCGGACGCGTGGCCGGCGTGCACGCCGAGGAGGGCCCGGACCGGAGCCCGGCCGACTGGCGCGCGGCGCTGGTCGTCTCGGCCGAGGGCCTGTCGGGCCGGCTGGGCAAGGCGCTGGGCCTGGTCCGCCGCGAGGACCGGCCGCTGGGCGTCGCCGTCCGCCGGTACGTCCGCTCGCCGCGGACCGACGACGACTACCTGGACATCTCCTTCGACCTGACCGCCGACGGGCCGAGCGCGGACTCCATGCCCGGCTACGGCTGGGCGTTCGGCATGGGGGACGGCACGAGCAACGTCGGCTTCGGCCTGCTCGACCGCCGCCGGGGGACCGGCGCCGAACCCCGCGCGGTGCTGCGCGAGTGGCTGGCGACGCTCCCGCCGGAGTGGCAGTTCGGCGAGGAGCACGCGGTCACCCCGCTGCGCGGCGCGGGTCTGCCCATGGCGCTGCACCGCCGACCGGCCTACACCCGCGGTCTGCTGCTGGCCGGCGACGCCGCCGGCACGGTCAACCCGTTCAACGGCGAGGGCATCAGCTACGCGCTCGAGACGGGGCGGATGGCCGCGGAGGCGGCGGTCGAGGCCCTCGCCCGGCCCGAGGGCCCGGCGCGGGAGGCGGCGCTGCAGGCCCACCCCGCCCGGCTGCGCGAGGCCTACGGCCGCCACCACCGCCTCGGCACGGCCTTCCTCGCGCTGCTCGACCGCCCCGGACTGGTGCGGTTCGCCACCGCCCACGGCCTCAAGCGGCCGGCCATGGTCAACGCCGCCCTGCGGCTGATGGGCAACCTCTCCGACGGCCGGGACGGCGACCGGTTCGACCGCGTCGTCCACGTCCTCACCCGACTGGCGCCGGCGGTCTGACCATGCCTGCCGCGATGCGCCGAGCCGACCTCGTCCCGACGGGCCCGCGGACCCCCGCGCCCGGAAGCCCCCTCGCCGGAGGGTCCCGCTGATGCTCTCGACCTACGTCCCCATCGTGGGGCTGTTCGCGCTGGCCGCGGCGTTCGCACTGTTCTCGGTGACGGTCGCGCCCTTCGTCGGCCCGCGCCGCTACAACCGGGCCAAGCTCGCCGCCTACGAGTGCGGCATCGAGCCGGTCGACCAGCCGCTGACCGGCGGTCGCTTCCCGGTCAAGTACTACCTGACGGCGATGCTCTTCATCGTCTTCGACATCGAGATCGTCTTCCTCTACCCGTGGGCGGTCGCCAACGACGCGCTCGGCGTCTTCGGGCTGGTCGAGATGGTCGTGTTCATCGCCACCGTGTTCCTCGCGTACGCCTACGTGTGGCGTCGCGGCGGACTCGAGTGGGACTGACCAGGGGAGTTGCCATGGGACTCGAGGAGAAGCTGCCGAGCGGTGTCCTGCTGACCACGGTGGAGAAGCTGGTCAACTGGACCCGCAAGTCCTCGCTGTGGCCGGCCACCTTCGGCCTGGCCTGCTGCGCGATCGAGATGATGGCCACCGGCGCGGGCCGCTACGACCTCGCCCGGTTCGGCATGGAGGTCTTCCGGGCCTCGCCGCGCCAGGCCGACCTGATGATCGTGGCCGGCCGGGTGAGCCAGAAGATGGCGCCGGTCCTGCGGCAGATCTACGACCAGATGCCCGAGCCCCGCTGGGTGCTGGCCATGGGCGTCTGCGCCAGCTCCGGGGGGATGTTCAACAACTACGCGATCGTGCAGGGCGTCGACCACATCGTCCCGGTCGACATGTACCTGCCCGGGTGCCCGCCGCGGCCGGAGATGCTCACCGACGCGATCCTCAAGCTGCACCACAAGATCATGAACGAGCCCCTCGGGCCGAAGCGGGCCCGCGAGCTGGAGCAGGCGCGCGCCGAGGGCCGGGCGAAGGACCTCCACGTCGAGATGCCCTCGACGGTGCGGGTGGACAGGGCCGCGCGGCAGGCCTACGAGCTGGCCGCCGCCGAGCGGCGCACCGGCCAGTTCGCGATCGAGCAGCGCGGGGGCAAGGCCGTCCTGCTGCCGGAGCCCTACGTGCGGAGCGGGACCGCGACGGCGACGGCCGAGCGAGCATCGCAGGGAGCGCCAGCGACCGAGGAGCGGAACGAGGCCGGAGCCGAGCAGGTGACACGGTGACCGGGCCGGGCGACCGCGCGCGGGACGACGCGGCGCAGGGTGCGACCGCCTCGAGCGGTGGCTTCCGCAAGGGCGCGTTCGGCGTCTCCGGCAGCGGGGACACCTCGGGCTTCGGCGGGCTGGTCCGCGTCGAGCCCGGTGGGGCGGTCGCGCTGCACTCCACCGAGCGGCCCTACGGCGGGTACTTCGACGAGGTCACCGACGCGCTCATCGAGGCCGTCGGGCAGGCGACCTACGACGCGGCGGTGCAGCGGGTGCTGGTCGACCGCGGGGAGATCACCTACTTCGTCGCCCGGGAGCACCTGCTGACGCTCGTGCAGGCCCTCCGGGACGACGAGGCCCTGCGCTTCGAGCTGTGCAGCAGCGTGTCCGGGGTCGACTACCTCGACAGCGGCGGTCCGGCCGCCACCCCGGGGCGGCCCCGCCTGCACGTCGTCTACCACCTGACGTCCATGACCTACCGCCGGCGCATCCGGCTGGAGGTCGCGGTCACCGCTGAGGACCCGCACGTCCCGTCGGTCGTGGGGACCTACCCGACGGCGGACTGGCACGAGCGGGAGACCTGGGACATGTTCGGCGTCGTCTTCGACGGCCACCCGGCGCTGACCCGGATCCTCATGCCCGACGACTGGGACGGCCACCCCCAGCGCAAGGACTACCCGCTCGGCGGGGTCCCGGTCGAGTACCACGACGCGACCATCCCCCCGCCCGACACGCGCCGGAGCTACCGATGAGCACCACGTACGACCCCTACGCCGGCTCGCGCGAGACCACCGAGGGCCGCGTCTACACCGTCACCGGCGGCGACTGGGACCAGACCCTCGGCACCGAGGCGTACGGCGAGGAGCGGCTCGTCGTCAACATGGGCCCGCAGCACCCGTCGACGCACGGCGTCCTCCGGCTGGTCCTCGACCTCGAGGGCGAGACGGTGACCAAGGCGCGGGTGGTCATCGGCTACCTGCACACCGGCATCGAGAAGAACACCGAGTACCGCAACTGGGTCCAGGGCACGACCTTCGTGACGCGGATGGACTACCTGTCCCCGCTGTTCAACGAGGCCGGCTACTCCATGGCGGTCGAGAAGCTGCTCGGCGTCCAGGTGCCGCAGCGGGCGCAGACGATCCGCGTGCTGGTGATGGAGCTCAACCGGATCGCCTCGCACCTGGTCGCGCTGGCCACCTTCGGCATGGAGATGGGCGCCCTCACCGGGATGACCAACGGCTTCCGGGAGCGCGAGCTGGTCCTGGACCTGCTCGAGGAGATCACCGGCCTGCGGATGAACCACGCCTACGTCCGCCCCGGCGGCCTCGCGCAGGACCTGCCGCCGGGCGCGGTGGAGCACATCCGCGAGTTCCTCGACGTCATGCCCGCCCGGGTCGCGGACTTCCACAAGCTGCTCACCGGCCAGCCGATCTGGCAGCGCCGGCTCAAGGACGCCGGTTACCTCGACGTCACCGGGTGCCTGGCGCTCGGTGTCACCGGGCCGGTGCTGCGGGCCGCCGGCCTGCCGTGGGACCTGCGCAAGGTCGAGCCCTACCTGGGCTACGAGACCTACGACTTCGAGGTGCCGACCGCGGACACCTGCGACGCGTGGGGCCGCTACCTGGTCCGCATGGCCGAGGTGAACGAGTCGCTGAAGATCATCGAGCAGGCGCTGGACCGGCTGGAGCCCGGTCCGGTCATGGTCGAGGACAAGAAGATCGCCTGGCCCGCGCAGCTCTCCCTCGGCCCCGACGGCATGGGCAACTCCCTCGAGCACGTCCAGCACATCATGGGCCAGTCGATGGAGGCCCTGATCCACCACTTCAAGCTGGTCACCGAGGGGTTCCGGGTGCCGGCCGGGCAGGTGTACGTGCCGATCGAGTCCCCGCGCGGCGAGCTCGGCTACCACGTGGTCAGCGACGGCGGGACCAGACCGTGGCGCGTGCACGTGCGCGACCCCAGCTTCGTCAACCTGCAGGCGACGGCGGCGATGAGCGAGGGCGGCATGATCGCCGACGTCATCGCGGCGATCGCCTCCCTCGACCCGGTCATGGGAGGAGTCGACAGGTGAGTGAGCATCGCAGGGAGCGCCAGCGACCGAGGAGCGGAGCGGACCTGGAGCCCTCCTCGTGGGGTCGGGGTGTGGATCGATGAGCGCGCTCCCGGGCAGCGCCGAGGGGACGGCGGTGACGGGGCTGGACTCCAGCCCCGTCGAGCCCGCACCCGTCGACCTGCCGCCGTTGACCGAGCAGACCCGGCTGGAGGCGCGGGAGATCATCGCCCGCTACCCGCAGGCACGCTCGGCGCTGCTGCCGATGCTTCACCTGGTGCAGAGCTACCAGGGCTACGTCTCGCCCGAGGGCGTGGCGCTGTGCGCGGAGGAGCTCGGGCTGACCAAGGCCGAGGTCGGCGCGGTCGCGACCTTCTACACGATGTACAAGCGCCGGCCCACCGGCCGGCACCTGGTCAGCGTCTGCACCAACACGCTCTGCGCCGTCCTCGGCGGCCAGCGGATCTTCGACGCGCTCGCGGCCGACCTCGACGTGCACCACGACGAGACGGCCGCGGACGGCTCGGTCACCCTCGAGCACGCCGAGTGCCTCGCCGCCTGCGACTACGCCCCGGTGGTCACCGTCGACTACGAGTTCTACGACCAGCAGGACGTCGAGAGCGCCCGGGAACTCGTCGCGGCCCTGCGCCGCGGGGAGAAGCCGCACCCCACCCGGGGCGCACCGCTCACCGACTTCCGGGGCGTCTCCCGGCAGCTGGCCGGCTTCGACCAGTTCGGCAGCGAGGCCGCCCGGCGGGCCGCGATCGACGCCGAGGGCGCCATCGGCCCGACGCTGGCCGGTCTGCGCCTGGCCGCCGAACGCGGCGAGTCGGCCCCGCCGATGCCCGGCCCCGAGCAGCCGCCGGCCGATGCCGGCGAGCCGGCCGAGACCGTGCGGCCCTCCGGGCGCACGGGGGAGACCCCGGAGGAGGAGGCGGCCGACGCCCGCGTCGCCGCCGCCGACACCCCGGCCGAGCGGGCCGGCGCCGCCCAGGCCCACCCGGACAAGGGCGCGGAGTACGGCCAGCCGCGGGGCCGGCAGCGCGCCGGCACGGAGAACCCGCCGGCCGCCGAGCCGGCCACCGGGACGACCCCCACTGACGGGAAGGCGTGACATGCCCCTCGCACCCGTGCTGACCGCCCGCTGGGCCGAGCCGCAGTCGTGGCGGCTGTCGACCTACGAGCGGCTCGACGGCTACACCGCGCTGCGCACCGCGCTCGGCATGAGCCCCGACGAGCTGGTCTCCCTGGTCAAGGACTCCGGCCTGCGCGGCCGCGGCGGCGCCGGCTTCCCGACGGGCATGAAGTGGAGCTTCATCCCGCAGCCCAAGCCGGGGGAGACGCCGACCGGTCCGGCGGCGATGCCCAAGTACCTCGTGGTCAACGCCGACGAGGGGGAGCCGGGCACCTGCAAGGACCTCCCGCTGATGATGGCCGACCCGCACTCGCTCATCGAGGGCGTGGTCATCGCCGCCTACGCGATCCGCTCGCACCTGGCGGTCATCTACGTCCGCGGCGAGGCGGTGCACGCGCACCGGCGGCTGGTCAACGCCGTCGAGGAGGCCTACGCGGCCGGCTACCTCGGAACCGACGTCCTGGGCTCCGGATACGACCTCGAGCTGGTCGTGCACGCGGGTGCGGGCGCCTACATCTGCGGCGAGGAGACCGCGTTGCTGGACTCGCTGGAGGGCTACCGGGGCCAGCCGCGGCTGAAGCCGCCGTTCCCCGCCGTCGCCGGTCTCTACGGTGCCCCCACCGTGATCAACAACGTGGAGACACTGGCCAGCGTGCCGTTCGTCGTCCGCGGCGGGTCGGACTGGTTCAAGGAGTTCGGCCCGGAGAAGTCGCCCGGCCCGAAGATCTACTCGCTGTCGGGGCGCGTCGTCCGCCCGGGCCAGTACGAGGCCCCCATGGGGACGACGATGCGCGAGCTGCTGGAGATGGCCGGCGGCGTCCGTCCCGGGCACCAGCTGAAGTTCTGGACGCCGGGGGGCTCCTCGACGCCGTACTTCACCCCCGAGCACCTCAACGTCCCACTCGACTTCGACTCCGTGGCCGCCGCGGGCTCGATGCTCGGCACCACCGCGCTGATGGTCTTCGACGAGACCGACTCGATCGTCGAGGCGACCCTGCGGTTCACCGAGTTCTACGCGCACGAGAGCTGCGGCAAGTGCACCCCGTGCCGGGAGGGCACCTACTGGCTGGTCCAGATCCTCGAGCGGCTGGTCCACGGCCGGGGGACGGCGGCCGACCTGGACCTGCTCACCGACACCTGCGACAACATCCTGGGCCGCTCGTTCTGCGCCCTCGGCGACGGCGCGACCAGCTGCATCGCCAGCTCGCTGAAGTACTTCCGCGACGAGTACGTCGCGCTGCTGCCGCCGGAGGAACAGGCCCGGCTGGGCCGCAGCCTCCGGCTCGAGCCCGTGGGGGTCGCCTCGTGACAACGCCCCAGCCCGCGCCCGCCGCCGTCCCGGCGGTGCCCGGTCCCCACACCCCGCCGGACGCCGTCCACTGCGTCATCGACGGCTTCGACGTCGCCGTGCCCAAGGGGACGCTGATCATCCGGGCCGCCGAGATGATCGGTGTGCAGATCCCGCGGTTCTGCGACCACCCGCTGCTGGAGCCGGTCGGCGCCTGCCGGCAGTGCCTGGTCGAGGTGGAGGGCCAGCGCAAGCCGGTGGCCTCCTGCACGATGCCGGTCACCGAGGGGATGGTGGTGAAGACCCAGCTCACCAGCCCGGTCGCGGACAAGGCGCAGCAGGGCACGATGGAGCTGCTGCTGATCAACCACCCGCTGGACTGCCCGGTCTGCGACAAGGGCGGGGAGTGCCCGCTGCAGAACCAGGCGATGACCAACGGGCGCACCGAGAGCCGGTTCGTCGACGTCAAGCGGACCTACCCCAAGCCCCTGCCGATCAGCAGCGAGGTCCTGCTCGACCGGGAGCGCTGCGTCCTCTGTGCCCGCTGCACCCGGTTCTCCCAGCAGGTCGCCGGTGACCCGTTCATCGAGCTGTTCGAGCGCGGCGCGCTGGAGCAGGTGGCGATCTACGAGGACGAGCCCTTCTCCTCCTACTTCTCCGGCAACACCACCCAGATCTGCCCGGTCGGCGCGCTGACCAGCGCCCAGTACCGGTTCCGGTCCCGGCCGTTCGACCTGCGCAGCGAGCCGAGCGCCTGCGAGCACTGCGCCTCGGGCTGCGCCCAGCGCACCGACTACCGCCGTGGCCGGGTGCTGCGCCGGCTGGCGGGGGAGGACCCGGCGGTCAACGAGGAGTGGAACTGCGACAAGGGTCGCTTCGCGTTCCGCTACGCGACGGCCAACGACCGGCTCACCACGCCCCTGGTCCGCCGGGACGGCGTGCTGGAGCCGGCGTCCTGGCCGGAGGCGTGGGCCGCGGCCGCCGAGGGCCTGCGCGCCGCGCGGGACGCCGGGGGTGTCGGCGTCCTGCCCGGCGGCCGGCTGACCGTCGAGGACGCCTACGCCTACGCCAAGTTCGCCCGGGTCGCGCTGGGGACCAACGACGTCGACGCCCGGGCCCGCGCGCACTCGGCGGAGGAGCTGGCCTTCCTCGCCGCGCACGTCGCCGGGACCGGCCCCTCCAACGGTGCGGTCACCTACGCCGACCTCGCCGAGGCGCCCGCGGTGCTGCTGGCCGGGTTCGAGCCCGAGGAGGAGTCGCCGATCGTCTTCCTGCGGCTGCGCCGGGCGGTGCGCACCCGGCAGCTGCGGGTGTTCGACCTCGCCCCGTTCGTGACGCGCGCCGCGGAGAAGCTCCAGGCGACCGTGCTCGCCACCCTGCCCGGCACCGAGGCCCGGTCCCTGGCGGCGCTGGCGGAGGGCACCTGGGGTGGCCCCGCGGTCGAGGCGATCCGGCAGCCCGGCGCCGTCGTGCTCGCCGGCGAGCGGCTGGCGGAGGTCCCCGGCGCGTTCTCCGCGCTCGACGCCCTCGCCCGCGCCACCGGCGCCCGCGTGGCCTGGGTGCCGCGCCGGGCGGGGGAGCGCGGAGCGGTCGAGGCCGGTGCGCTGCCGACGCTGCTGCCCGGTGGCCGGCCGGTCACCGACGCGGGCGCCCGCGCGCAGGTCGCCGCCGCCTGGGGCGTCGCCGACCTGCCGGCCACGCCCGGCCGCGACACGAACGGCATCCTCGCCGCGGTCACCCACGGGCGGCTGAGCGGACTCCTGGTCGGCGGGGTGGACCCGGCCGACCTGCCCGACCCGCGGCTGGCCGAGGCGGCGCTGGCCGACGCGGACTTCGTGGTCAGCCTGGAGATGTTCCCCAGCGCGGTCACCGAGCACGCCGACGTCGTCCTCCCCGTCGCCGCCGCTCCGGAGAAGGCCGGCGGGTACCTGGACTGGGAGGGCCGGCTGCGCTCCTTCGACGCCACGCTGCACGGCACCGGGCAGCTGCCCGACGGCCGGGTCCTGCAGGGGCTGGCCGACGAGCTCGACGTCGACCTGCGGCTGCCCACGCCCGAGGTGGCCCGCGCCGAGCTCGCCGCGCTGGGCGCCGTCGCCGTCCGGCCGGAGGTCACCGGCCTGGACGTCGCCCCGCCGGCCGACCCGCCGCTGGCCGAGGACGAGGCGGTGCTGGCCTCCTGGCGGCAGCTGCTCGACGTCGGCACGCTGCAGCGCGACGAGCCCGAGCTCGCCGGGACGGCCCGGCCGCCGGTGGCCCGGCTGGGCAAGGACGCCGCCCGCCGGCTGGGGCTGGCCGACGGCGACCGGGTCACCGTCTGCGGCGCGATGGGCCAGGTCAGCCTGCCGGTCCAGGTCACCGAGATGCCCGACCAGGTGGTCTGGCTGCCGATGCGCTCGCCCGGCAGCGAGATCCGGACCTCACTCGGCACGCCGCCCGGCGGCGTCGTCCGACTCGTCGCGGGAGGCCTCGCGTGACCCTGTTCGCCGCCGCCGACCAGCCGACGCTCGAGGACTTCGGGCACGACGTCTGGTGGATCGTCCTCATCAAGATCGTCGGGGTCTTCGTCGTCCTGGTGCTGATGACGCTGTTCGCGATCGTCTTCGAGCGCAAGGTCGTCGCCCGGATGCAGCAGCGGATCGGTCCCAACCGGGTCGGGCCCCGCGGCTACCTGCAGAGCCTCGCCGACGGGCTGAAGCTGGCCTTCAAGGAAGACATCATGCCGGCGCTCGCGGACAAGCCGGTCTACTTCCTGGCCCCGGTCATCGCCGCGATCCCGGCCTTCCTGGCCTTCTCGGTGATCCCCCTGGGCCCGACGGTGAGCATCTTCGGCCAGCGCACCCCGCTGCAGCTGACCGACGCCCCCATCGGCGTGCTCGTGGTGCTGGCCTGCTCGGCGATGGGCGTCTACGGGATCGTGCTGGCCGGCTGGGCGTCGGGCTCGACCTACCCGCTCTTGGGCAGCCTGCGCAGCGCGGCGCAGATGGTCAGCTACGAGATCGCGATGGGCCTCTCCATCGTCGCGGTGTTCCTCTACGCCGGCACGATGTCGACCTCGGAGATCGTCGCCGCGCAGGCCGACGGCACCCAGCTGTCCTTCTTCGGACTGGAGTTCACCGGGCCGAGCTGGTTCGCGGTCCTGCTGCCGGTCTCGTTCGTGATCTACGCCGTCGCGGTGGTCGGCGAGACCAACCGGGCGCCGTTCGACCTGCCGGAGGCCGAGAGCGAGCTCGTCGGCGGGTTCCACACCGAGTACTCGTCGCTGAAGTTCGCGCTGTTCTTCCTCGCCGAGTACATCAACATGGTCACCGTCTCCGCGCTGGCCGCGACGCTGTTCCTCGGCGGCTGGCGGGCGCCGTGGCCGCTGTCGATCTGGGACGGCGCCAACAGCGGCTGGTGGCCGCTGCTGTGGTTCTTCCTCAAGGTCGTCGTCGCGCTGTTCGTCTTCATCTGGCTGCGCGGCACGCTGCCCCGCCTCCGCTACGACCAGTTCATGCGCTTCGGCTGGAAGGTGCTGGTGCCCACGGCGCTGGTCTGGATCCTCGCCGTCGCGACCATGCGCACCGTGGCCCGCGAGGCCGAGCTGTCCACCGGCGAGGTGGCGATCTTCGTCGGCGTCCCCCTCGCGCTGCTCGTGCTCGCGGGGTTGCTCGTCGCGAGCCGGGTCAGCAACCGCGACACCCGGATCGCGGCCACCAAGGCGGCCGCGGGGTCGATCCACCCGACCGACGCCGAGCCGGAGGTGCTGCCGCCGGCCGGGGCGCGGCGCCGGCCGGCCGGCGGTCCCAGCCGCGCCGAGGGCGGCTTCCCCGTCCCGCCGATGGACCTGGCCGTGCCGCCGTCACCGCGGCTGCGCAGCCGGGAGGCCGTCGCCGCCGGCGGCGTCGTGAGCACCGGACGGCGCGGCACCCCGACCGCAGAGGAGGACGGCGATGCCTGAGCGGGACCCGTTCACGGAGGGCTCGGAGAAGGGCCTGGCGCAGGCGGCCCGCGGCGAGCTGGCCCGCCGCGACGACCAGGACGCCGGGCCGGTCAAGCGCTCCAGCCGGCTGCCCGGCCCGGCGCAGGGCTTCGGGGTCACCTTCGCGCAGATCTTCCGCAAGGTGACCACCGAGGAGTACCCCTACGAGCCCAAGGTGACCAAGCCGCGCTACCACGGGCGGCACGTGCTCAACCGGCACCCCGACGGGCTGGAGAAGTGCGTCGGCTGCGAGCTGTGCGCCTGGGCGTGCCCGGCCGACGCCATCTACGTCGAGGGCGGGGACAACACCGAGGACGCGCGCTACTCGCCCGGTGAGCGGTACGGGCGCGTCTACCAGATCAACTACCTGCGCTGCATCTTCTGCGGGCTGTGCATCGAGGCCTGCCCCACCCGCTCGCTGACGATGAGCAACGACTTCGAGCTGGCCGACGACAACCGGCAGGACCTGATCTACACCAAGGAGCAGCTCATGGCCCCGCTCCTGCCCGGGATGGAGGCCCCGCCGCACCCCATGCGGCTCGGGGCCGACGAGAAGGACTACTACGTCCGGACGCCGGAGGTCCCGGTCCCGCCGGCCGACCGCTCCGCCGGGGCGCGGGAGGACCAGCCGGTCCCCGGGGGCGCGGCGTGAACCCCGACGTGGTGATCGGCACCGGCGAGGCGGTCGTCTTCTGGGTGCTCGGCCCGATCGCGCTGGCCGGCGCGCTGGGCATGGTGCTCTCGCGCAACGCCGTCCACTCGGCGCTGTGGCTGGTGAACACGATGCTGGCGCTGGGCGTCTTCTACGTCGTCCAGGAGGCGCCGTTCCTCGGCGCGGTGCAGATCATCGTCTACACCGGCGCGATCATGATCCTGTTCCTGTTCGTCCTCATGCTGGTCGGCCGGGACTCCTCGGACTCGGTGGTGGAGACCCTGCGCGGGCAGCGGGTGGCCGCGATCGTGCTCGGCATCGGCTTCGCCGGGCTGGTCGGCGCCGGGATCGCCCGGGCCACCCAGGACCTCCCGCTCACCGGCCTGGCGGCGGTGCAGGGCGGGGAGACCAGCAACATCGAGGCGGTCGCCCAGCTGCTGTTCACCCGGTACCTGCTGGCGTTCGAGGTCACCAGCGCGCTGCTGATCACCGCCGCGGTCGGGGCCATGGTCCTGGCCCACATCGAGCGCGAGCCCGGCAGCCGCCGCACCCAGAAGGAGCTCTCGCGGGCCCGGTTCCTCACCGACCGGCCGCAGACCCTGCCCGGCCCCGGCGTGTACGCGCGGGCCAACTCCGTCGCCGCCCCCGCGCTGCTGCCCGACGGCCGGACGGCCGAGGACAGCCTCGCCACCGGGATCGATCCCCAGGAGGTCGAGCAGATGCCGCGTCCCACCGGCCGGGCCGAGCTCGGCAGCCCCGACGCGGCGCTCGGGGACGTCGACGGCGTGCGCGGAGGGGACCAGCGATGAGCCTCGCGCACTACCTGGTGCTGGCCGCGATCCTGTTCACCATCGGCGCGGTCGGCGTGCTGGTGCGGCGCAACGCGATCGTCGTCTTCATGTGCATCGAGCTGATGCTCAACTCGGTGAACCTCACGCTGGTCACCTTCGCCCGGGCCAGCGGCACCGTCGACGGCCAGATCATGGCGTTCTTCGTCATGGTCGTCGCCGCCGCAGAGGTCGTCGTCGGCCTGGCGATCATCATGTCGATCTACCGGACCCGCAGATCGGCGTCGGTCGACGACGCCAACCTGCTCAAGTACTGAGAACGGGGATCCGGGGATGGACACCGTGCCCGCCGACGGGCTGCTCGCCGCCTCCTGGCTGCTGATCGCGCTGCCCCTGGCCGGCGCCGCCGTGCTGCTGCTGGGTGGACGCCGCACCGACCGCTGGGGCCACCTGCTCGGCGTCGCCACCGTGGTCGTGGCCTTCGTCATCGGGCTGGTCTGCACCTTCCAGCTCGACGGGCGGTCGGTGAGCGTCGACCTGTTCACCTTCGTCGCGACCGGCTCGCTCGACGTGCAGGCCGGGCTGCTCTACGACCCGCTGTCGGCGGTGTTCGTCCTGCTGATCACCGGCGTGGGCGCGCTCATCCACGTCTACTCGGTCGGCTACATGGCCCACGACCCCGGCCGCCGCCGGTTCTTCGCCTACCTCAACCTCTTCGTCGCGGCGATGCTGCTGCTCGTCCTCGGCAACAACTTCGTGATGCTCTACGTGGGCTGGGAGGGCGTCGGCCTGGCGTCCTACCTGCTCATCGCCTTCTGGTACACCCGCCCGTCGGCGGCCACCGCCGCGAAGAAGGCGTTCATCATGAACCGGGTCGGCGACGTCGGGCTGGCGCTGGCGATCTTCCTGATGTTCGCCCAGCTGGGCACCGTCACCTACGAGGGCGTCTTCGGCGCGGTCGGCACGCTGGCCGGCGGCACGGTCACCGCCCTGGGGCTGCTGCTCCTGCTCGGGGCCTGTGGCAAGTCCGGCCAGTTCCCGCTGCAGGCGTGGCTGCCGGACGCCATGGAGGGTCCGACCCCGGTCTCCGCGCTGATCCACGCCGCGACCATGGTCACCGCCGGCGTCTACCTCATCGCCCGCGCCGCCCCGATCTACGACGAGACGGCGACCGCCCGGGCCGTCGTCCTCGCCGTCGGGGCGATCACGCTGACCATCGGCGCGATCGCCGGCTGCGCGCAGGACGACATCAAGAAGGTGCTGGCCTACTCGACGGTCAGCCAGATCGGCTACATGTTCCTGGCCGTGGGGCTGGGGCCGGTCGGCTACGTCGCCGGCCTGGCGCACCTGCTCACCCACGGCTTCTTCAAGGCCGGGCTGTTCCTCGGCGCCGGGTCGGTCATGCACGCGATGGACGACTCGGTGGACATGCGCCGCTTCGGCGGGCTGGCCACGCGGATGCGCACCACCTTCGTGACCTTCGGGCTGGGCTACCTGGCCCTCATCGGCTTCCCGTTCCTGTCCGGCTTCTACACCAAGGACGCGATCATCGAGGCCGCGTTCGACCGCGGCGACGGCTGGGGTTACCTGCTCGGCACGCTGGCGATCCTGGCCGCCGGGCTGACCGCCTTCTACATGACCCGGCTGATGCTCATGACCTTCTTCGGACGGCCGCGCTGGGAGGAGGGCGTCCACCCGCACGAGGCGCCGCCGGTCATGACGGTGCCGATGGTGCTGCTGGCCGTCGGCTCGGTGGTCGCCGGCTTCCTGCTGGTCGTGGCCTTCCCGCTGGAGGAGTGGTTCACGCCGGTGTTCGGCGAGCCCGAGGCCGCCGAGCACGTGGTCGCGCCGCTGCTGGTGAGCGTGCTGGTGACATTGGTGATGCTGCTCGGGGTCGGCGCCGCCTGGCTGTTCGTCGGCCGCCGCGAGGTCCCGGTGACCGCGCCGGCCCGGGTCTCCCTCCCGGTCCGGGCCGCGCGCCGGGCGCTGTACGCCGACACGGTCAACGAGTCGCTGTTCATGCGGCCCGGGCAGTGGCTGACCCGGGCGCTGGTGTTCGTCGACAACCGCGGGGTCGACGGCGCGGTCAACGGGCTGGCCGCGACGCTGGGCGGCTCCTCGTCCCGGCTGGGCCGCACGCAGACCGGCTTCGTGCGCTCCTACGCGCTGTCCATGCTCGGCGGCGCCGTCGTCGTCGCCGGGGCGCTGCTGGCGGTGACGGCGGGATGACCCGACCGACGACGAACGAGAGGGGTCCCCGACCGTGACGGACTTCCCGTGGCTGCTGGCGATGATCGTCGTCCCGGCGGCCGGAGCGGCCGTGGTCGCCGCCCTGCCCAGGGGCCGTGACGACCTCGCCAAGCAGGTCGCCCTCGGCGTCAGCGGCGTCGTCCTGCTGCTGGCCGTGCTCGCCACGGTCGCCTTCGACACCGGTGGCGAGCGGTTCCAGCTGACCACGTCGGTGTCCTGGATCCCGGACTTCGGGGTGGACTTCGCCCTCGGCGTCGACGGCATCGCGCTGGTCATGCTGCTGCTCATCGGCGTCCTGGTGCCGGTGGTCGTGGTCGCCTCCTGGCGGGACACCCCCGTCGGCCGGCGCTCGATGCGCGCCTTCTTCGCCTGGCTGCTGCTGCTCGAGGCGATGATGGTCGGCGTCTTCGCCGCGACCGACGTCTTCCTCTTCTACGTGTTCTTCGAGGCGATGCTGGTCCCGATGTACTTCCTGATCGGCAGCTTCGGCGGCCCGCGACGGCAGTACGCGGCGGTCAAGTTCTTCCTCTACAGCCTCGTCGGCGGGCTGGTCATGCTGGCCGCGGTCATCGGGCTGTACGTGGTGAGCAACAGCGAACTCGGGCAGGGGACGTTCGCCTTCGACGCGCTGCGGCAGATCGACATCGACCCGGGTGTGCAGAAGCTGTTGTTCCTCGGCTTCTTCGTCGCCTTCGCGATCAAGGCGCCGCTGGTGCCCTTCCACACCTGGCTGCCCGACTCCGGTGCCGAGGCACCGATCGGCGGTGCGGTGCTGCTGGTCGGCGTCCTGGACAAGGTCGGCACGTTCGGGTTCATCCGCTACTGCCTGCCGCTGTTCCCGGACGCCTCCCGCGACCTCGCCCCGTACGTGCTCGTCCTCGCCGTCGCCGGGATCCTCTACGCCGCGCTCCTGGCGATGGGGCAGTCGGACATGAAGCGGCTGGTGTCCTACACCTCGATCGCCCACTTCGGCTTCATCGCGCTGGGCATCTTCGCCTTCACGACCGAGGCGGCCACCGGCGCGGTGCTCTACATGGTCAACCACGGCATCGCGACCGGCCTGCTGTTCCTCGTCGTCGGGATGCTCATCGCCCGCGGCGGCAGCCGCCAGGTCGGGGACTACGGCGGCGTCGCCGCCCAGGCCCCCCTGCTGGCCGGGGTCTTCCTCGTGGCGGGGCTCGCCTCGCTGGCCCTGCCGGGCACCAACAGCTTCGTCAGCGAGTTCCTCGTGCTGATCGGGTCCTTCCCGGAGGTCCCCGTCTACACGGTCCTGGCGACCGTCGGGATCATCCTGGCCGCGCTCTACGTCCTGCTGGTGTACCAGCGCACCATGCACGGCCCGCCCCGCGGCGTGCTGCTGGAGACCGCGGAGGGCGCGGTCGGCGGGGGGACGCCGTCGGCAGCGGTGACCCCGGCGGACGGCGGCACCGCGACCCTGACCGCGCCCGCCCCCGCGCCGGCCCGGCTGCGGGTGCAGGACCTGTCCCGCCGGGAGCTGGCCGTCGCCGCGCCGATGGTCGCGCTGGTCATCGCGCTCGGGGTCTACCCGCAGCCGCTGCTGGACCTGATCGAGCCCGCGGTCGCCGCGACGATGACCGACGTCGGCGCCGACCCTGCCGGCGTGCAGCCGGCCGCGGCCCCGGCCGCCGACGACACTGCCGGGGGGAACTGATGCTGGTCAGCGCGGTCGACGCGATCCAGGCGCCGAGCCTGTCGCTGGGGGCCCTGGCGCCGCTGGCGATCGTCCTCGGGGCCGCGTGCGTCGGCGTCCTCGTCGAGGCCTTCGCCCCGCGGGAGAGCCGGCACCCGGTGCAGGTCGCCGTCGCCCTCGTCGGCACCCTCGGCGGGCTGGTCACCAGCCTGCTGCTGGCGGGGGAGGAGCGGATGGTCACCGCCGGCGGCGCGCTCGCCGTCGACGGCCCGACGGTCTTCCTCCAGGCGACCATCGCCGGGCTCGGGGCGCTGTCGGTCCTGCTGTTCGCCGAGCGCTCCCTGGACCCCGCCCGGTCGGCGTTCGTCGCGGCCGCCGCGGTGCCCGCCGGCAGCCCCCGCGACCGGGAGCTGATGACCGCACCACGGGTGCAGACCGAGGTCTACCCGCTGGCCCTGTTCGCGATCGGCGGCATGATGCTGTTCGTCGCGGCCAACGACCTGCTGGTCATGTTCGTCGCCCTCGAGGTGCTCAGCCTGCCGCTGTACCTGATCAGCGGGCTGGCCCGCCGGCGTCGGCTGCTGTCCCAGGAGGCGGCGGTCAAGTACTTCCTCCTCGGGTCGTTCGCCTCGGCGTTCTTCCTCTACGGCGTGGCCCTGGTCTACGGCGCCACCGGCAGCGTCCGGCTCTCCGACGTCCGGTCGGCGGCCGCGGTCGGCGGCAGCGACGTGCTGCTGGTCCTCGGCCTGGCGCTGCTGGTGGTCGGGCTGATGTTCAAGGCCAGCGTGGCGCCGTTCCACTCCTGGACGCCGGACGTCTACCAGGGCGCCCCGACGCCGGTGACCGCCTTCATGGCCGCCTGCACCAAGGTCGCCGCGTTCGGGGCCATCCTGCGGCTTCTCTACGTCGCCTTCGGCACCAGCGAGTGGACCTGGCGGCCACTGGTCTACGGCATCGCGATCGTGTCGATGGTCGTCGGCGCCGTGCTCGGCCTCACCCAGACCGACCTCAAGCGGATGCTGGCGTACTCCTCGATCGCGCACGCGGGGTTCCTGCTCACCGGCGTCATCGGGTTCGGCGGCGGCGCGGACGGCTCCGGCTCGGGGCTGCCGGGGACGATGTTCTACCTGCTGGCCTACGGCCTCACCACGCTCGGCGCCTTCGCGGTGCTCACGCTGGTCCGGGACGGCGACGGGGAGGCCACGCACCTGGCCAAGTGGGCCGGCCTGGCCCGGCGCTCGCCGCTGACCGCCGCGGTCATGGCCCTGTTCCTCCTGGCGCTGGCGGGGATCCCGCTCACGAGTGGCTTCACCGGCAAGTTCGCGGTGTTCCGGGCCGCCATCGACGACGGCGCGTGGCCGCTGGTGGTCGTGGCGCTGCTGGCCAGCGCGGTGGCGGCCTTCTTCTACCTGCGGGTCATCGTGCTCATGTACTTCTCCGAGCCCGCCGCCGACGGCCCGACCGTCGGTGTGCCCGGCCTGCCCACCACGATCGTGCTCGCCGTCACCGTGGCCGCCACCCTCGTGCTGGGGATCGTGCCCGGGGCGGTGCTCGACCTGGCCGAGAAGGCGGCTATCTTCGTCGGTTGATGACCGGAGCCAGCGCCGCCGTCGACGGGGACACCCCGGTCGAGACCTGGCAGCGGATCTCGACGCCCGCCTCGACGATGGGGCCCTGGTTGCCCGAGGGGGACCTCGGTCCGCGCCTCGCCGAGGGGCTGTCGCGCGTCGAGGAGGCGCTGCGGACCGCGGTCGCCAGCGAGCACGCGTTCATCGCCGAGGCGGCCGGGCACCTGGTCGCCGCGGGCGGCAAGCGGTTCCGGCCGCTGCTGGCGCTGCTGGCCGCCGAGCTCGGGGACCCGCACGCCCCCGGGGTGACCGAGGCCGCGGTGGTCTGCGAGCTCACCCACCTGGCGACGCTCTACCACGACGACGTCATGGACGAGGCCGCCGTCCGCCGGGGGGCGCCCAGCGCCAACAGCCGGTGGTCCAACAGCATCGCCATCCTGACCGGCGACTTCCTCTTCGCCCGCGCCTCGGACCTGCTGGCCGACCTGGGCCCGGAGGCGGTGCGCATCCAGGCGCGCACCTTCGAGCGGCTGGTCACCGGCCAGATCCTGGAGACCGTCGGGCCGCGTCCCGGGGCCGACCCGGTCGCCCACCACCTGCAGGTGCTGGCCGACAAGACCGGCTCGCTGGTGGCCACCTCGGCGCGCTTCGGCGCGTCCTTCGCCGGGGTGGGGGAGGACCTCGTCGCCGCGCTGACCGCCTTCGCCGAGGAGGTCGGGGTCGCCTTCCAGCTCTCCGACGACCTGCTGGACATCGTCAGCCAGGACGGCGCCTCGGGGAAGTTGCCCGGCACCGACCTGCGCGAGGGCATCGCCACCCTGCCGGCGCTGTTCGCCCTGGCCGGGGACGACCCGGCCGAGCAGCGGCTGCGGGACCTCGTCTCCCGGCCGATCACCGACGACGTCGAGCACGCCGAGGCGCTGACCCTGCTGCGCTCGTCGGCGGGCCTGGTGCGGGCCACCGAGGTGCTGCGGGAGTACGCCGACCGGGCCCGGGCGCGGCTGTCCGCCGTCCCCGAGGGGCCGGTCCGCGACGCGCTCAGCGCCCTGTGCGACTACGTCGTCACGCGCACCAGCTGAGCGTCGCGGGCATGCTGGGCGGGTGCGCGCCCGCCTGACCTGCCTGGTCGCTGCCGCGGCGCTACTGACGGCCTGCACCGGCGGCCCGTCCGAGGTCCCCGGCCCGCCCTCCAGGACGACGGCTCCGCCGCCGGACAGCAGCGCCCCTCCGCCCCCGACGACTCCCCCGCCCGTCGTCCCGGCTCTCGACGTCACGGTCGTCGCCGACGGGCTGGACCACCCGTGGGACCTCGCGCAGGCCCCCGACGGGACGCTGCTGGTCGACGAGAGGGGCGGCGGGCTCACCGCGGTCCTGCCCGACGGGACCGTCCAGGAGGTCGAGGCCGACTTCTCCGACCTGTTCGCCCGCGGGGAGACCGGCCTGATGGGGCTGGTCCTCGACCCGGGCTTCACGGGCAACCGGCGCTTCTACACCTGCCAGGGGCGCCAGGACGGCGGCAGACGATCCGTCGCGGTGGTGGCCTGGACCGTGGACGCCGGCTGGCGCAGCGCCACCCGGGTCGCCGACCCGCTGCTCGGCGGCATCCCGGTCAACGAGCGCATCGGCCGGCACGGCGGCTGCCGGCTGCGCTTCGACGGGACCGGCGCCCTGCTCGTCGGCACCGGCGACACCGCCGACCCCTCGCGCGCCCAGGACCTCGGCACGACCGCCGGCAAGGTGCTGCGCATCGACCCGGCCACCGGAGGACCGGCCGCGGGCAACCCGTTCGCCGGCCGCCCGGGCGCCGAGGCCCGGGTGTGGACCTACGGGCACCGCAACGTCCAGGGGCTGGCCGTGCGCCCCGGCAGCGGCCAGGTCTACGCCGCCGAGCACGGGCCCGACCGGGACGACGAGGTCACCCTGCTGCGGCGCGGCGGCAACGGCGGGTTCGCGCCGCAGGGGCCCGGCTACGGCGAGTTCGTCCCGATGACCGACCTCTCCCTGCCCGACGTCCTGCCGGCGACCTGGGCCTCCGGGGACCCGACCATCGCCTCCTCCGGTGCCACCTTCCTCGACGGCGACCGGTGGCAGGCCTACGAGGGGCTGCTGCTGCTCGGCGTCCTCAAGGGGCGGGGTGTCCTGGCGCTGCGGGTGGCCGAGGACGGCGCCCTGCTCGAGCAGTTCCGGCTGCCGGAGTTCGAGGGCACCCACGGCCGGATCCGCACCGTCCAGCTGGGCGACGACGGCCTGCTGTACGTCACGACCGACAACGGGAACGGGGACGACCAGATACTCCGGGTCATGCCTCGCCCGTGACCCGGTCCCGGACATCGAGAGTTCCAGATCACGGGGTTGTGACGATCGTCATGAATTCGTAATGGTGGCTCGCGTCAGAGGTCCACGGCCGCCCTCGCGGCCGCGCACAAAGGGGAATCTCCATGCGCCGCTCCCGCTTGCTGCTCGCCCTGCCCGCCGCCACGGCACTGGTGTTCACCGGCGCCGCGCCCGCCTGGGCCGGCGGTGACGACGGACACCACAACGGCGACGACGCCTGGGCCAAGGTCGTCGAGATCGACGACGAGGCCGAACTCGGCGACGACGGCGACACGCTGGACGTCACGTTCACGTACAAGTGCGAGGACGACGACGACAAGGACGACATCACGGCCGACGTGACCGCCGAGAAGGACGACATCAAGTACGAGGCGGAGGACGAAGAGCTCAAGTGCGACGGCGAGGAGAACGAGATCACCGTCACGCTCGACAAGAAGGACGAGGCTGCCGAGGAGGGTGACTGGGTCGAGGTCACCGTCACCATCAGCGACGGCGACGACGAGCTCGACGAGGAGTCCGAGTGGGTCGAGGTCGTGGACGAGGAGAACGGTGACGACAACGGGCACCGCGACGGCGACAAGGACCACCACAAGGACCACCACTGAGCCCAGCGCCCTGAGGGGCTGAGCTCCGCAACGACGAGGGGCGCCCGGGAACCACAGGTTCCCGGGCGCCCCTCGCCCGTTCAGGCGCGGACCGTCAGGCGACGGAGCCCTGTCAGCCGACGGTCCAGGTGTCGCCGCCGGCCAGGATGGCGTCGAGGTCGGCCGGGGACTGCGTCCGGGCCTCCTCGACCTGGTCGGCCATCATCCGGTCGTAGGTCGGCTTCT
The DNA here is from genome assembly GCF_054050095.1 of Geodermatophilus sp. SYSU D01105. Lineage (NCBI taxonomy): Bacteria > Bacillati > Actinomycetota > Actinomycetes > Geodermatophilales > Geodermatophilaceae > Geodermatophilus > Geodermatophilus sp. SYSU D01105. The sequence continues at coordinate 101,647 of NZ_JBJGYR010000013.1, read as the reverse complement.
GCACCGCCCGGAAGACGCCCATCGGGGTGTAGCGGAGGTCCTGGCTGGACAACCGCGACAGCGCGAAGGCGTAGGAGGGGTCCTGACGCGTGACGTCGTGGACGACGATGTCCTCCGCGGCCACCTGGTTGGTCTCGGCGATGCGCAGCCCGCCGAACTCGTCGCGGACCACGCACGAGGCGCCGTCCGGGCCGAACACCAGCGGCTTGCCGTGCTCCAGCGGGATCGACCACTGCGTCCCGGTGGTCGGGTCCTTGAGCAGGTCGAAGGCGCCGTCGTTGAAGATGTTGCAGTTCTGGTAGATCTCCACCAGCGCCGTGCCCTGGTGCTCCGCGGCCTGCCGCAGCACGTCGGTGAGGCCCTTGCGGTCGGAGTCCATCGCCCGCCCGACGAAGGTCGCGTCGGCCCCGAGGGCCAGCGACACCGGGTTGAACGGGTGGTCCAGCGAGCCCATCGGCGTGGACTTGGTGATCTTGCCGACCTCGCTGGTGGGCGAGTACTGGCCCTTGGTGAGCCCGTAGATCCGGTTGTTGAACAGCAGGATCTTCAGGTTCACGTTGCGGCGCAGGGTGTGGATCAGGTGGTTGCCGCCGATCGACAGCGCGTCGCCGTCCCCGGTCACGACCCAGACCGACAGGTCGGGACGGGACGCGGCCAGGCCGGTGGCGATCGCCGGGGCGCGGCCGTGGATGGAGTGCATCCCGTAGGTGTTCATGTAGTACGGGAAGCGGGACGAGCAGCCGATGCCCGAGACGATGACCATGTCCTCGCGCGCGATGCCGAGGCTGGGCAGGAAGCTCTGGACGGCGTTGAGGATGACGTAGTCACCGCAGCCGGGGCACCAGCGGACCTCCTGGTCGGTCTTGAAGTCCTTGGCCTTCAGCCCGGTCTGCTTCTCGCCCTGGGTCTCCAGAGAGCGGGCGATCGCGTCGGCGATGGGACCGTCGGCCGGCATGCCGAGGTCGATGGTGGTCACAGGGTGCCTCCGGTGGTGGAGTCGATGACGTCCTGGACCACCGCAGCGAGCTCGGCGGCCCGGAAGGGCAGCCCGCGCACCTGCGTGTGGCTCTGGACGTCGACGAGGTACTTGGCGCGCAGCAGCAGGGCCAGCTGCCCGAGGTTCATCTCGGGGCAGACCACCCGGTCGTAGCGGCGCAGGACGTCGCCGAGATCGGCGGGCATCGGGTTGAGGTGGCGCAGGTGGATCTGCGCGACCGAGCGCCCGGAACTGCGGATCCGGCGGCAGGCGGCGCCGATCGGGCCGTAGGTCGAGCCCCAGCCGATGACGGCGACGCGGGCGTCGCCGTCGGGGTCGTCGACCTCGGTGGGCGGCAGGGTCGCCGCGATGCCGTCGACCTTGGCCTGGCGCAGGCGGGTCATCAGGTCGTGGTTGGCCGGGTCGTAGGAGATGTTGCCGGTCTTGTCGGCCTTCTCCAGGCCACCGATCCGGTGCTGCATCCCCGCCGTGCCCGGGATCGCCCACGGCCGGGCGAGCGTCTCGGGGTCGCGCAGGTAGGGCAGGAAGGACCCGTCCTCACCGTTGGGCTCCGTCGCGAACTCCACCCGCAGGTCCGGCAGCTCGTCGACGTCCGGGATCTGCCACGGCTCGGCGCCGTTGGCGAGGTAGCCGTCGGACAGCAGCATCACCGGCGTGCGGTAGGTCAGCGCGATCCGGGCCGCCTCCAGCGCCGCGTCGAAGCAGTCGGCGGGGGAGCGCGGGGCGATCACCGGCAGCGGTGCCTCGCCGTTGCGGCCGAACATCGCCTGCAGCAGGTCCGACTGCTCGGTCTTGGTCGGCAGGCCGGTGGAGGGCCCACCGCGCTGCACGTCGACGACCACCAGCGGCAGTTCGGTCATCACCGCCAGGCCGATGGCCTCCGACTTCAGCGAGATCCCCGGTCCGGACGTCGTCGTGACGCCGAGCGCGCCGCCGAAGGAGGCGCCGATCGCCGAGGCGACGCCGGCGATCTCGTCCTCGGCCTGGAACGTGCGGACGCCGAAGGACTTGTGCCGGGACAGCTCGTGCAGGATGTCCGACGCCGGGGTGATCGGGTAGGCGCCGAGGAACACCGGCAGGCCCGACCGCTGCCCGGCGGCGACGATGCCGAGCGCCAGGGCCTGGTTGCCGGAGATGTTGCGGTAGCGGCCCGGTGCCATCGGCGCGGGCTTGATCTCGTAGGAGACCGCGAAGGCCTCCGTCGTCTCGCCGTAGTTGTAGCCGGCCCGGAAGGCGGCGATGTTGGCCGCGGCGATCTCGGGCTTGCGGCGGAACTGCCGCTCGAGGAAGCGGATCGTCCCCTCGGTGGGCCGGTGGTACATCCAGCTCAGCAGGCCGAGGGTGAACATGTTCTTCGAGCGCTCGGCCTCCTTCTTGCCGAGGCCGGAGTCGGCGAGCGCGTCGAGGGTCATGCTCGTCAGCGGCACGCTCACCAGCTGCCAGCCGTCGAGGGAGCCGTCCTCGAGGGGGTTGGTCGCGTAGCCGACCTTGGCCAGGTTGCGCGGGGTGAACTCGTCGGAGTCGACGATCAGCAGCCCGCCACCGGGGAGGTCGGAGAGGTTGGCCTTGAGCGCGGCCGGGTTCATCGCGACCAGGACGTCCGGGGCGTCGCCCGGGGTCATGATGTCGTGGTCGGCGAAGTGCAGCTGGAAGGAGCTGACGCCGGGCAGGGTCCCCGTCGGTGCGCGGATCTCGGCGGGGAAGTTGGGCAGCGTCGAGAGGTCGTTGCCGAAGGACGCCGTCTCGCTGGTGAAGCGGTTCCCGGTCAGCTGCATGCCGTCGCCGGAGTCGCCGGCGAGCCGGATGACGACCCGGTCCAGCTCGACGACGCTCTTGACGAAAGGCACCGTGCTCCCCGCCGTACCGGCGGTGTCGGGCGGGTTGGTCGTGGTCATGAGTGGTGCACCTCCACCGGCCGAGGTTACGTGTCCGTCACAACCCACGGTCCTGCTGCGGGGACGACGGTCGAGAGCGGCCGGGTCCCCCCGGCACCTGCACGGGACAACCCCGCGGCGACCGGTGTCATTCCGTGACCGTGCTCGCAGTCGGCCGCCGTCCACCACGGGGAACGGCGGCCCCGGACGCTCCGTTGTCCGGACGTGCATCGCTGGAGCAACGGGCTGAAGACCGCGGTCCTCCTCGGTCTCATGGGCGGGCTCATCCTCGCCGCCGGTGCGTTGATCGGCGGACGGGGCGGCCTGCTCATCGCGCTCGTCGTCGCCCTGGCGGTCAACGGCTACGCGTACTTCAACAGCGACAAGCTCGCGCTGCGGGCGATGCGGGCCTTCCCGGTCACCGAGACGCAGGCCCCGGCGCTGTACGCGATGGTCCGCGAGCTGGCCACCGAGGCCCGGCAGCCGATGCCCCGCCTCTACGTGAGCCCCACCGACCAGCCCAACGCGTTCGCGACCGGGCGCAACCCGCGCAACGCCGCCGTCTGCGTCACCCAGGGCATCCTCGAGCTGCTCGACCGCCGGGAGCTGCGCGGCGTCCTCGCCCACGAGCTCTCGCACGTCTACAACCGCGACATCCTGATCAGCTCGGTCGCCGGCGCGATGGCGACGGTGATCACCTACCTCGCGCACATGGCGATGTTCGCGTCGCTGTTCGGCGGGCGGTCCGACGAGCGCGGCGGCGGCAACGCGCTGGGCAGCCTCCTGCTGGTGTTCCTGGGCCCGATCGCGGCCGGGCTGGTGCAGATGGCGGTCAGCCGCAGCCGCGAGTACCAGGCCGACACCTCCGGGGCCGTCCTCTCGCACGACCCGCTGGCCCTGGCCTCGGCCCTGCGCAAGATCGAGCGCGGGGCGGCCGCCCGGCCACTGCCGCAGGAGGACCGGCTGGTGACCCAGAGCCACCTGATGATCGCCAACCCGTTCCGGGGGCAGGGGCTGGCGTCGCTGTTCGCCACCCACCCGCCGATGCCGGAGCGCATCGCCCGCCTGGAGCAGCTGGCCCGGGAGCTCGGCCGGGGCTGAGCGACCGGCGGGCGACCCGGCGTGCCATGGCACGTCACCCCAGGCGGTCGAGGACCTCCCGGAGGATGGGCGGGCCGAGCGGCACCACCTCCGGGACCGGCTGGAGCGCCCACGGCGGCGGCTCCGTGCCACTGGCCTGCGCGGCCATCCGGGCGAACTGGCGCTCGAAGCCGGCGGGGGTGCACACGAGCAGGTAGCGCGCCGGGTCGTCCCGGCGGTTGGCCAGTGCGTGCGCGGCGTCGCGCGGCGCGAAGGCGAGCTGTCCCGCCGTCCGCACGAGGAGGACGTCGCCGACGCGGAAGACGAGCTCGCCCTCCAGGACACAGAAGGTCTCGTCGAAGTGGTGCCTGTGCAGCGGCGGTCCCGCGCTGCGCGCCGGGACGACGTTCTCCACGACGGAGACGTGGCCGCCGCTGTCCTCACCGCGCAGGAGGATGGTGCTGCGGAGGTCGGGGGGCATCGGGTTCCTCTCGATCCCGACGGGGCGGCGCGGTCGGGCGCCCGCGGGCTCGACGAGCTCGACCGGGTGAGGGACGCTGCCCCACTCCTCGGGCACGGTGACCGGATCCTGCTCGTCAGCCTGCACGGGGTCCTCCTCTGCCGACGGTCACATCGCCGCGTCCGGCGACGTCAAAGCACTGACGGACCCCGACGGGAGGATGTGACAGGTGAGCGAGGAGGTGGCACGAGTGGACCTGCTGGCCGAGCAGTTCGGGACGCACCGCGCACATCTGCGGGCGGTCGCGCGCCGGGTGCTCGGCTCCCCGGCCGAGGCCGACGACGCCGTCCAGGAGGCATGGCTGCGCCTGCAGGGCAACGGGTCCACCGGCGTGGACAACCTCGCCGGCTGGCTGACCACGGTCGTCGGCCGAGTGTGCCTCGACATGCTGCGCCGCCGAGGCGCGCGCCGCGAGGAGCCGTTGGAGCTGCACCGGCCGGACCTCGAGGACGGGCCGGAGCCGGAACGCGAGGCGGTGCTGGCCGACTCCGTCGGCCTCGCGCTCCTCGTCGTGCTCGATGCGCTGACGCCGCCGGAGCGACTCGCCTTCGTGCTGCACGACCTCTTCGCCGCCCCGTTCGGGGATGTCGCGGCGGTCCTCGACCGCAGCCCGGCCGCGGCGCGCCAGCTGGCCAGCCGTGCTCGGCGCCGGGTGCAGGGCGCGGCTCCGCACGCCGTCGGCCCGGCAGACGCGGCGCGCCGCCGGGAGGTGGTGCAGGCGTTCCTCGCCGCCTCGCGCGAGGGTGACTTCGCCCGACTGCTGGCCGTGCTCGACCCGCACGTCGTGTTCCGCGCCGACGCCCCCGTTGCCGCGCTCGGCGGGCTCACGCGGCTGCGCGGCGGCGAGGCGGTCGCCCGGGCCTTCCTCGGCAAGGCCCAGGCCGCCCGCGCCGCGCTGCTCGATGGAACCGCAGGCGCCGTGTGGACCACGGACGGCCGGCTGCGCGCGGCGCTGGACTTCGTCGTCACGGGCGGGCGGATCACCGCCGTCGAGGTCGTCTCCGACCCGGTCGTCCTGAACGCCCTCGACGTGGTGGTGCTCGAGACCTGAGTGGCCCCGCTCGCGGCCCACGGTGGAGCGCAGCTCGTGGAACACGTGAGGGCGACCGGTGAGAGGGGCGTCGGCGGGCAGGTCTGCGGCCGGACCGTGGCTGTCAGGAGTCGTGCGGGGCCACCAGGCCGGTCTCGTAGGCGAGGACCACGAGTTGGGCGCGGTCGCGGGCGTGGAGCTTGGTCATGGCTCGGTTGACGTGGGTCTTCGCGGTGAGCGGGCTGATCACCATGCGGTCGGCGATCTGTCCGTTGGACAGGCCCTGCGCGACCAGGGCGACGGCCTCCCGTTCGCGGTTGGTCAGTTCCGTCAGCCCCGTGCCGGTGCCGGCGGTGAGCGGCTGGGTGACGTAGCGGTCGATCAGCTTGCGGGTGATCGACGGCGCGAGCAGGGCGTCGCCGCGCGCGGCGACGCGTACGGCGTGCAGGAGGTCCTCCGGCTGAATGTCCTTGACGAGGAACCCGGCCGCGCCGGCCCGGAGTGCGTTGAAGACGTACTCGTCCAGGCCGTAGTTGGTCAGGATGACGACGTGCACCGACGCCAGGGTCGGGTCCCCGGCGATGCGGCGGGTCGCCTCGATACCGTCGAGGACCGGCATCTGGATGTCGATGAGCGCGACGTCGGGCAGGTGTTCCCTGGCCCGCGCCAGGCCCTCCCTGCCGTCGCCGGCCTCGGCCACCACCTCGATGTCGTCCTCGGTGTCCAGGAGCGCCCTGAACCCGCTGCGGATGAGCGGCTGGTCGTCGACCAGCAGGACCCGGATCACGACGCGTGGCCCAGGGGGAGCTCGGCCTCGACGGTGAAGCCGCCCTCGCTGCGCGGTGCCGCGCGCAGACGACCTCCCAGAGCGGTCACTCGTTCGCGCATCCCCAGCAGCCCGACGCCGGGCAGCGGCGCGGCGGCCGGCGTGGCCCTGCCGTCGTCATCCACCCGTATGAGCACGGCGTCGGGTCGGTAGTCGATCCGGACCGACGCGGTGGTGGCGGCGGCGTGACGGGCGACGTTGGTCAGCGACTCCTGGACGATCCGGTACGCGGTCCGGTCCACCGCGGTCGGCACGTCCTCGTGGTGTCCCTCGATCGTCAGCTCCGTGTCCAGACCGGACATCCGGGCCCGTTCCACCAGGTCGGGGACGTGATCGAGCCCCGCCGGCGGGTTCTCCTCGTCATCACGCAGCGCCCCCAGGGTCGCTCGTAGCTCTCGGGCCGCCTCGCGACCGGCCTCCCGGATCGCCAGCAGGGCCTCGGGCACCTGTTCGCCCCGCTTGCGGGCCAGGTGGACGGCGACTTCGGCCTGCACCTTGATGACGGAGATCTGGTGGGTGAGCGAGTCGTGCAACTCCCGCGCGATGTGCAGGCGCTCCTCGCTGGCGCGGCGCCGCGCGGTCTCCTCGCGGGTGCGCTCGGCCTCGTCCGCCCGGCGCTCGGCCTGCCGCAGCGCCTCACCGGCCGCACCGGCGGCGATCAGCCAGGCCAGTTCGAGGACGTCCCGGGACTGCGTGAACGCCTCGCCCACGGGCCAGTCGTGGGGGGAGACCAGGATCGCCAGCGGGAGAGCAGCCAGCATGGTCACCGACCCGGCCACCGTGACGATGCGGTGTCCTGTCCGGACCGCGGCGTACACCGCGAACAGGAACGCGACGACCGGCACGTCGAAACCGAGGCTCTGGTAGCCCACCGCGCACAACCCGGTGACGACCAGCACGGTGACCGGAGCCCAGCGGCGGGCGACCAGCGACAGCCCACCGGCTGTCAGCAGCGCGTAGCCCAGCGGGTCGAGGTCGGTGGAGGGGTGGTGGCCGGACAGTCCGGCCACCAGCAGGGTCGCCCCCACGCCGACGGCGATCGCCCAGTCTCCGACGCTGATCCGCGCCCCGCCCATGCGGGCACGCTAGCCCGGTGTCCGCGCAGGCGACTCCGGCGCACGGATGATCGACCGCCTACCGCAGACGCGGTACCTCCGACCCCTGCGGCATCCGCGTGGTGGCCGGCTACGGCATCGGCGGTAGCGCGAACTGCCTGCGTCCGGAGGACGACCGGCCAGGGGACGGGTGGACATGATCAGCGGCGTCCCGTTGTGGGAGGAGGAGCAACCATGTCAGTCCGCCACCTGCTCGCCGCCGGCGCGGCCGCCCCGCTGGGCGTCCTCGGGTTCGCCACCCCGGCAGCCGCGCACGTCCTCGCCCAGCCGGTCGCCGTCAGTGCTGACGCCGTGACCCCCGGGCGTCTCTGGTCCCTGGTGGCCGCGCTGCTGGGACTGGCCGGTGTGGTCATCGGGGGAGTGGCTCTGCGCTCCGCCGGTCGCGTCGGTGGCGGCACCGGGAGGAACGGGGCCATCGTGGCCCTGGTCGCAGGGGTGACCGGCGCGGTCGTCGGCGGGCTCGTCGTGGCCGCCGCCGACGGTGGTCCCGGCACCGGCTACGGGATCGTCGGGGGTTTCCTGGCCCTGGCGGTCGGGCTGATCGCCATCGTCCTCGGTGGGCTGGCCCTTGCCCGCTTGCGCCGCATCGGCTGACCGCAGCACGTACGAGCGCGTCCGGGGCTGCCGGAGGCGGCCCCGTCACGGCGGAGCGTCGCCCCGGCCGGAGGCCCGATGGCCGACGGCCGGGGCACGTGCGGACTCCCTGCGAGCCAGGACGCTGCACGACGCGCTGCCGTGCAGGGACCTGCCAGGTCAGCGGTAGTTGTCGAACTGCAGGGCGACGTCGAGGTCCTTGCCGCGCAGCAGCTGCTGCACGGCCTGCAGGTCGTCGCGCTTCTTGCCGCTGACCCGCAGCTGGTCGCCCTGGATCTGGGCCTGCACGCCCTTCGGACCCTCGTCGCGGATGATCTTGGCGATCTTCTTGGCGGTGTCGGACTCGATGCCCTGCTTGATGCGGGCGGAGATCTTGTAGCTCTTCCCGGAGGACTGCGGCTCGCCGGCGTCGAGGGACTTGAGCGAGATCTTGCGCTTGACCAGCTTGTCCTTGAACACGTCCAGGGCGGCGGTCACCCGCTCCTCGGTGTCGGCCTGCAGCGTGACGCCCTCCTCGCCGGACCACGCGATGCTGGCGTTGGTGCCGCGGAAGTCGAAGCGCTGGGCGAGCTCCTTGGCGGCCTGGTTGAGCGCGTTGTCGACCTCCTGGCGGTCGACCTTGCTCACCACGTCGAAGGACGAGTCGGCCATGTGTCGGTGCTCCTCTCGGTCCGTCGTCCCTGCGCCGTTCCGTGGTGGGGTCTCGGCGGGGGCGGCGGCGTCGTCTTGTACGCTCTCCCGGTACCACCACGGCGGGTTGCCCGAGTGGCCAATGGGAGCGGACTGTAAATCCGTCGGCACAGCCTACGAAGGTTCGAATCCTTCACCCGCCACAGGTACGCCGAAGGCCCCCGACCTCCGCAGAGGTCGGGGGCCTCCGTGTTCCTCCGGCGGTGCGTCACGCGGCCGTCGGGGCCCGGGCGCTGGCGACGGCGGTGCGGTCGAGCGGCTCCCCGCCGAGGAACAGCCAGCCGAACGCGATCTCCACGCGACGGGTGCAGTGGACGGTGACCTCCACCCCGTCGGTCTCGGCGGACCACGCGTGGAGCGGCGTCCCGCCGTCGGCGAGCTGGTCGGCCACGGCGGCCTGCGTGCTGGCCGCGGTGAGCGGGAGGGCCGTGCCCAGTCCCGTGGCGTAGAGCGTGGCCTCGTCCGTGGCGTTCGCCGCTGCGAGCGCCGCGCCGTCGCAGACCGCCTGCACCTGCTGCTGTTCCAGGAAGGCGTCGGACGCGGCGATCGCCCCGAACGCCATGAGTGCGGCGACCAGCCAGCAGACCAGGACCAGGGGCAACGTCGAGCCGCGTTCGGACTGCACCGCCCCGGATCCCACGGCGGGCAGCGTAGGGCGCACCCCGTCCTGTCCACGGCTTGTGGACGGCGCTGTGGACAGCTGTGGACGGGGCGATCGGATCCCCGGTGCAGGGCTGATGCCCCTGTGGACGACGCGCGACACGGCGTCCACTGTCCCTCTCCGGCCCCGGGTGGCACAGCGTGCTCACCCGTCCCGGTGGTCACACGATCAGGTGACACAGAGGCAGAAGTCGTGACTCAGCGTGACGGCATGACGGTTCGTCACACCGTCGTGATCTTCCGTGCTTGTCCCGATCGGGTGACGGGCAGCAATCTTCCGGGCGCGGTCCGTACCGAACGACGCTCTGCCCCCGCGCCTGGGTGACTGCCGCGCTACTTCCAGCAGTCCTTCATGCCTGAGGAGGCGTCATGAACACGCAGCGTGGTTCGAAGTGGGGTCGGGGTTCGAAGTGGGGCCGTGGCTCGAAGTGGGGTCGCGGTTCCAAGTGGGGCTGCTGAGCTCCCACTAGGCACTTCTCGGGCAGCCGGTCCGGCGGTGGGCCGGCTGCCCCCTTCGGGTTGGAGCGCTCCCTCCGGGGCGTAGTCCGCTGTTAGCCTCGGCGCGCTCTCCTCCCCTTCCCCAGAATCCGGGTGACGTTGGCCAGTCCCGAGCCGCGCGCGCCACAGCCACGGGCCGCCGCGCCACTCCATCCGTGGACCATCACGGCAGGCGGCTGCCTGCTCGCGGTGATCGCGGCCGTCCTCGTGTTCCCGGGGGCGGAGACGGGGCTGCAGCCGTTCCCCTTCCTCGTCGTCGCCGCCGCCTTCTTCCTCACCGAGACGGTGTCGCTGCACGTCGAGTTCCGGCGGCAGACCTGGTTGTGGTCGGTCAGCGAGATCCCCCTGACCATCGCCCTGCTCGAGATCGGCGGCGTGTGGGCCGCCGTCGCCCGCGTCCTGGGCCTCGGGGTCAGCCAGGTGGTCCAGCGCTACGCGCCGGCCAAGGCCGTCTTCAACATCGCGGTGGCCGTGCTCGAGGTCGCCGTCGCCGTCGCCGTCCTCGAGGTCCTGCCCCTCGGGGAGCTGACCGAGCCGGGCACCTGGGTGTCCCTGATGGTGGCCGTGCTGCTCGCCGACATCGTCGGCACCCCGCCGGTGATCGCGGCGATCCGGCTCAGCGGTGGCAACCCCGGCCGGCGGATGTGGCAGGAGCTCCTGCTCCCGGTGGCCGTGGTCGGGCCCTTCGCGGTGTCCGTGGCGATCGTGACGCTCATGCTCACCAGCCAGACGCCCTGGGCCTCGGTGCTCATGGTGCCGGCCGCGCTCGCGGTGGTCCTGCTCTTCCGTCGCTTCGCGCTCGTGGCGCAGGAGCGCCAGAACCTCGAGCGCGTCTACGAGTTCGCCCGTCGTGTCGAGGGGGTCTCGCCCGACGAGGAGGGGACCCTCCAGATCGTCGACGCCGTCCGGGAGCTGCTCAACGCCGAGCGCGTCGCGCTGTGGCTGCCCCCGTACCTCGACGAGGGACCGCAGCTCGTCGTCGCCGCCGAGGACGGCCGCTCCTGGTACGACGGCCCCGGGGACCCCGACGACCTCATCCGCCGCCGCGCGACCGACGGGTCCAACGACGGTCCGTTGCTGGTGTCCCTCGCCCGTGCCACGGAGGCCGAGGCCGAGGCGCTGGCCCGGCGGGGCGCCCGGGACCTGCTCGCCGCGCCGGTCGCCACGGCCGCGGGTGAGCCGGGCTACCTCGAGGTCTGCGACCGGCAGAGCGACACCGTCTCCCTCGGCGGCGGTGACCGCTCGGCGCTGGACTCGATGCTCACCCACGTCAACGCGGCGATCCGCCAGCAGCAGCTGCTCACGCAGATCCGCTACGACGCCGACCACGACCGGCTCACCGGCCTGCCGAACCGGCAGCGCCTGGCGGTGGAGATCGACCAGCTCCTGGCCGCCGACCCGGTGGGCGGCCGAGCGGGGCTGATCCTCGCCGCGCTCGACAACTACACCGAGGTGACCGACACCCTCGGGCACGCGGCCAGCGACGAGCTGCTGCTGGTCACCGCCGGCCTGCTCCGGGAGCACGCGCCGCCCCAGGCCCTGGTCGCGCGCATGGAGGGCGAGCAGTTCGCCGTCCTGCTGCCCGGTCTGTCCCTGGCCGCGACCGAGCGCGCCGCCCGCCGGCTGCGGGAGGCCACCTCCACGCGCGCCCGGGTCGCCGGCCTCGACCTGGAGGTCACCCTCTCCATCGGGGTGGCCGCGGCCCCGGTCCACGGCACCGACGCCGGCACGCTGATGCAGCGCGCCGACGTCGCCCTGCTCGCCGGCTCCGGTTCCAGCGGCGTGGCCAGCTACCACCCGGTGCTCGACCAGCAGAGCCTGCGGCGCCTCCAGCTGGGCACCGAGCTCGAGCAGGCCATGGCCGACGGGCAGATCAGCGTCGTCTTCCAGCCGATCATCGACGCGCGGTCCTCCGACATCGTCTCCGTGGAGACGCTGGTGCGCTGGGCCCACCCGCGCTACGGCGCCATCGCGCCCGACGACTTCATCCACCTGGCCGAGCAGATCGGCCGGATCGGCCTGCTCACCGACCACGTGCTCGACCTCGCCCTGGCCCGCTGCCGCAAGTGGCTCGACCAGGACATCGCCCTGTCGGTCGCGGTGAACCTGTCGGCGCGCTGCCTGGCCGAGCCCGACCTGGTCGACCGGGTGCGGCGGGCGCTGCGGCGGCACGGCGTCCCCGGGGAGCTGCTGACCCTCGAGCTCACCGAGGGCAGCGTCGTGGACGACTCGGTGCGCAGCAGCACCGTCCTGGCCGACCTGCACGCCCTGGGCCTGCGGCTGTCGATGGACGACTTCGGCACCGGCTACTCGTCCCTGTCCCAGCTGCGCCAGCTGCCGATCGACGAGGTGAAGATCGACAAGTCCTTCGTGCTGGGCATGTCCACCAGCCAGGGGGAGTCGTTCATCGCCCGCTCGATCATCGAGCTGGCCCACAACCTGGGCCTCCGGGTGGTCGCCGAGGGCGTCGAGGACGAGCTGACGCGCAACCTCCTGGCCGAGATGGGCTGCGACAAGCTGCAGGGCTTCCTGGTCAGCCGGCCGTTGCCCGACGACCGCCTGGAGAGCTGGATCCTCGCCCGCACCGGGGTCCGGTCCGCGGTCCCGGGGACGCCGCACCGGCGGCTGTTCGTCCGCACCTGACCGGCCGGGGACCCCCCTGCAGCAGGCGCCCGCGGGCGTCGGGTAGAGTCGTCGACGGCTCCGGCCACCGCCCCTTTAGCTCAGTCGGCAGAGCGTCTCCATGGTAAGGAGAAGGTCTACGGTTCGATTCCGTAAAGGGGCTCCGACCAACCGGTCCAGTCGCGAGACCGGGCCGCACGGTCCTCCCGGCGGTGTAGCTCAGCCAGGCAGAGCAAGCGGCTCATAATCGCTGTGTCACCGGTTCAAATCCGGTCACCGCTACTCTCGACGGACCCCGCACTCCGGGGTCCGTCGACGTGTTGTACGACCCTGCGGGCGCCCGCCCGCAGGTCGGGCCCCGAGGGCCCGTCCCGACAAGGCGAGGAGCGCCTCCATGGCAGCCACCGACGTCCGTCCGAAGATCACCCTGGCCTGCCAGGAGTGCAAGAGCCGGAACTACATCACCCGCAAGAACCGGCGCAACGACCCCGACCGGCTCGAGCTGAAGAAGTTCTGCCCGAAGGACCGTCGGCACACGATCCACCGCGAGACGCGCTGACGCGGTCTCTGCCACCGCAGAGACCCGCTGCCCCAGCGGATACGCGCGAAGGAGGGCGGGAGCATGGCGCTTGATCCGACACTGGTCGGGCGCAGCTACCCGCCCTCCGCCGTCTACGAGGTCGGCCGCCAGAAGATCGCCGAGTTCGCCGCGGCCATCGGCGCGACCGACCCCGTGCACCGCGACCCCGGCGCCGCTCGCGCCGCCGGGCACCTCGACGTCATCGCCCCGCCCACCTTCGCCATCGTGCTGACCCTCTCGGCGGCCGGTGTCGTCGTCGAGGACCCCGACGTCGCCCTCGACTACAGCCGCGTGGTGCACGGGGAGCAGAAGTTCACCCACCACCGCCCGATCCGTGCCGGCGACCGGCTGGTCGCCACCCCCACCATCGAGGCGGTGCGCAGCGTCGCGGGCAACGACCTGCTCACCACGCGGGTCGACGTCGCCACCGAGGACGGCGAGCCGGTGTGCTCGGCGTCCGCCATGCTCGTCGCGAGGGGGACGGCGTGAGCGCGCTGGTGCGGGCCGCGGACGTCGCCGTCGGCACGGAGCTGCCCGAGCAGACCTACCGGGTCACCCGCGCCGACCTGGTGCGCTACGCCGGCGCCTCGGGCGACTTCAACCCCATCCACTGGAACGAGCGCGTGGCCACGGCCGTCGGCCTGCCCGGCGTCATCGCCCACGGCATGCTCACGATGGCGCTGGCCGGCCGCGCGGTCACCGCCTGGGCGGGGGACCCCGGGGCCCTGGTGGAGTACCACGTCCGCTTCGGCCGGCCGGTGCTCGTGCCGGACGACGACGAGGGCGCGTCGGTCGTCGTGCGCGGGAAGGTCGCCGCCCTCGGGGAGAACGGTCGCGCCCGCGTCGACCTCACCGTCACCAGCGGCGGCGAGAAGGTCCTCTCGCTGGCCCGCGCCACCGTCCAGCTGGCGTGAACGCGCGGCGCCGAGCCGTCGTCGCGGCCGCCTCGGCGCTGCTCCTCACCGGGTGCGGGACCTCCTTCGTCGAGACCCTCGCCGCCGACCGCGCCGCCGGACCGGGTGCCGCTCCCACGGCGGAGCCCGGCAGCTGTGACCGGCGGGCCGCACCTGACCCGGACCGTCCCGTGGTCGACCTCGACTTCCGGCTGGCCGACGACCTGCACACGGTCACCGGTACGGAGACGGTGGTGTTCACCCCCGACCGCGCCACCGACGAGCTGGTCTTCCGGCTGGTCCCGAACGCCCCCGACGCGGCGCGGGCCGGCAACCGGCTGGTCGTCGACGGCGTCCGCGGTGCCGACGTGGCCGGGGGTGACCACGAGGACGCGGGCGCCGACGGGCCCGGCGGGCTGTACGTCGTCCGGCTGGACGGCGAGCTCGCGGCCGGGGCGTCCACGGAGGTGGAGCTGGACTTCACCCTGACGCTGGGCCGGGGTGGCTTCGAGCGGGTCGGCACGGCCGAGGGCGTCTCCTGGTGGGCCAGCGGCGCGCCACTGCTGGCCTGGGAGCCGGGGGTCGGCTGGGCCCGCGACCCGTTCGTCGACGTCACCGGGGAGACCGCGACCAGCCCGGTCGCCGACACCACCGTCCGGGTCTCGGCGCCGGAGGCCCTCACCGTCCTCATGACCGGCGACCAGGACCCGCCCTCCGCCGCCCGCGACGGCCGGCGCACCTGGACGTCGACCGAGCCGGTGGCCCGGGACGTGAGCGTCGCGGTGGGGGAGTTCACGACGGCCACGGCCACCACGCCGGCCGGCGTCGAGGTGACCACCGGGGTGCTGCCCGACCCGGAGGTCCCCGCCGACGAGCTCGCCGGCTGGACGGTCCAGGCGATCACCGACCTCGAGCAGCGCTTCGGGGCGTTCCCGTACACGACCCTCACCGTGCCGCTGCTGCCGGACTACGGCGGGGGCATCGAGTACCCCAGCTCGATCCTGCTGGCCGGTGCCAACCGCGTGGTGCTGCTGCACGAGGTCGCGCACATGTGGTTCTACGGGATGGTCGGGGACTCCCAGTTCCGCGACCCCTGGCTCGACGAGGCGTTCGCCAGCTACGCCGAGTCGGTCGTCTTCCCGGAGTCGGAGGCCGAGGTGGACCGGGCGCTGGGGGTCCCCGGGGACGTCGGCTCGGCGATGGACCAGTTCGCCGACACCCGGGCGTACTTCGGCCGGGTCTACGGCAAGGGCGGCGCCGCGCTGCTGGCCGCGCGGGAGGCCGCCGGAGCCGAGGCCTTCGACACCGCGCTGCGCTGCTACGTGGACGCCAACGCCTGGTCCATCGCCACCCCCGACGACGTCGCACGGGCGCTCGGGGACCTGCCCGCGGCCCTCGACGTCCTCGTGGACGCCGGGGCCCTGCAGGAGGACGACCTGCCCCGCTGAGCGCCGGGGAGGCCGTTCGAGCGCCGGGGAGGCCGTCCCCCCTCCCGCAGCGTGTCCTCCCGCACCGCCCGCCGTGCGGGAGGACGCGCTCCGATCAGGTCACCTGGCCGGAGCCGACCCTGGCGGCGCTCAGCCGGCGGAGCCGAGCAACCGCTGCATCCGGCGCACGCCCTCGACCAGGTCGTCGTCGCCGAGCGCGTAGGACATGCGCAGGTAGCCGGGGGTGCCGAACGCCTCACCGGGGACGACGGCGACCTCGGCCTCCTCGAGGACCAGCTCGGCCAGCTCGACGCTGTTGCTCGCCGTCCGGCCGGCGATGGACCGCCCCAGCAGGCCCTTCACCGACGGGTAGACGTAGAAGGCGCCCTGCGGTTCCGGGCAGGCCACCCCGGGGATCTCCCGCAACATCGACACGATCGTCCGGCGCCGCCGGTCGAAGGCCTCCCTCATCGTCTCCACCGCCGACAGGTCGCCGTTGAGGGCGGCGATGGCGGCGGCCTGCGAGACGTTGGCCACGTTCGACGTGGCGTGCGACTGCAGGTTGGTGGCGGCCTTGACCACGTCGGTGGGGCCGACGACCCAGCCGACCCGCCAGCCGGTCATCGCATAGGTCTTGGCCACGCCGTTGACGACGACGCACCGGTCGGCCAGCTCGGGGACGACGACCGGCAGGGAGGGCGCGGTCGCCCCGTCGTAGGTCAGGTGCTCGTAGATCTCGTCGGTGAGCACCCACAGCCCGTTGTCGAGCGCCCAGCGGCCGATCTCCTCGACCAGCTCGGGCGGGTACACCGCGCCCGTCGGGTTGGACGGCGAGCAGAACAGGAGGACCTTGGTGCGGGACGTGCGGGCGGCCTCCAGCTGGGCCACCGACACCAGGTAGCCGCTCTGCTCGTCGGCCACGACCGGCACCGGGACGCCGCCGGCGAGGGCGATCGCCTCCGGGTAGGTCGTCCAGTACGGCGCGGGCAGCAGGACCTCGTCGCCGGGGTCGAGCATCGTCGCGAACGCCTCGTAGACGGCCTGCTTGCCGCCGTTGGTGACCAGCACGTTGGCCGGGGTGAGGGTCAGGCCCGAGTCGCGGGCGGTCTTGGCGACGATCGCCTCCTTGAGTGCCGGCAGGCCACCCGCGGGGGTGTAGCGGTGCATGGCCGGCTGCCGGCAGGCGGCGACGGCGGCCTCGACGATGTAGTCCGGCGTCGGGAAGTCCGGCTCACCGGCGCCGAAGCCGATCACCGGCTTGCCCGCCGCCTTGAGCGCCTTGGCCTTGGCGTCCACGGCCAGCGTCGCCGACTCGGCGATGGCGGCGATCCGGCGGGAGATCCGCCGCTGCGCGGGCGGCAGGTCGGGGGCGGGGGCAGCGGGCTCCGAGGAGGAGACGGCGGTCATGCCCTCATCGTGTCAAAGGGCGGCGTCCGGGGTCGCCCCCGTTCCCGGACGCCCCGTCCCGGCGTCCCGGCGCAGCCGCACGTGGGTCACCGAGGGTGAGGGGACGTCGGGGTGGAACGGCCGGTCCTCACCCCGCTCCTCGGTCCTCTGCCACCCCAGGAGGAGGCGCGTTGGCTGCCGGTCCCGTCGGTCCCGTACACTCGGTGTCACTGGGGCAGTGACCCCGCCACCGGCGTGCCCCGGATCCCCCCGACGGGGCTCGGTGCAGACCGTGGTGGGGTGCGCGGTCCCAGGCCCGGCTCAGGGCACTAGGGGTGTAGCTCAATTGGCAGAGCAGCGGTCTCCAAAACCGCAGGCTGCAGGTTCAAGTCCTGTCACCCCTGCCCGTGCCGCCGGCTCCCGCCGGCGACGAGCACGACACGTACGACGGCAGCAGAGACCACCGACCGCCGGCCCTCGGGCAGCGGCCACCACCCACGAGGCGAGCGAGGCGCAGTGAGCGACGAGAAGCCGGGACGCGAGGACGACCCTCGCGCCGCCTCCGACGCCGAGCTGACCGACGAGCAGCTCGATCGGGAGGCGCCGGGCGTCGAGGACGCCGCCGAGCTCGAGGCCGCCGAGGCCGACGTCGCCGCCGAGGCCGAGGCCGACGAGGACAAGGTCGTGGCCGGTCGGACCACCGGTGCGCGTCGCGGGAGCCGCATCACCGCCGGCGACGACGAGGACGACGACGAGCCCGTCGCCCCGCGCACCCGGCGGCCGGCCCGCGAGCGCACCGCCTCCCGTCCCGCCGGACGGGCCGCGGAGGGTGCGGGCACGCGCTCGCGCGCGGCCGCGCAGCGGGCCCGCACCGAGGAGGTCCGCCAGCGGCGCAGCCTGCGCCGGTTCCTGCGTGAGGTCGTCGCCGAGCTGCGCAAGGTCATCTGGCCGGGGCGGCGTGAGCTGATCACCTACACGACCGTCGTCATCGTCTTCGTGGCCTTCATCGTGGCGCTGGTGGCCGGCCTGGACCTCCTCTTCGCCCAGGGCGTGCTCGCCGTCTTCGGCTGAGCCCACCCGCCCCGACCACACGACGCCCACGAGGAAGAGACACCGTGACCGACCCCCGCGAGCCCTTCGAGACCGACAGCGCCGTCGAGGGGATCGACCTCGACGACGCCCGTTTCGACGTCCGCGGCGCCGCGGACGTGGAGACCGGCGTGACCGAGCCCGGTGCCGCCGAGGGCTCCTCCGACACCGCCGACCAGGACGTCCTCACCGGCGTGGCCGACGCGACCCCCGAGGTCGAGAGCGGGGATGCCGACAGCCTGGTGAGCGACCCGCTGTCCGCTCCGGCGCCGTCCTCCGACCTGGCCGAGAGTGAGGACGAGGACCCGGCCGAGGCGCTGCGCAAGGCGCTGCGGATCGCGCCCGGCGACTGGTACGTCGTCCACTCCTACGCGGGCTACGAGAACAAGGTGAAGACCAACCTCGAGTCCCGCATCCAGTCGCTGGACATGGAGGACTACATCTACCAGATCGAGGTGCCCACCGAGGAGGTCACCGAGATCAAGAACGGCAAGCGCACGCAGGTCAACCGCAAGGTCTTCCCCGGGTACCTGCTGGTCCGCATGGAGCTCAACGACGAGTCCTGGGGCGCGGTGCGCAACACCCCCGGGGTGACCGGTTTCGTGGGCGCCACCTCGCGGCCCTCGCCGCTCACCCTCGACGAGGTCGTCAAGATCCTCGCCCCGGCCACCCAGAAGCAGGCGGCCAAGGCCGCCGAGACGACGACCACCACGGCCGCGCCGGCCGCCGTCGTCGACTTCGAGGTCGGCGAGTCGGTGACCGTCATGGACGGCCCGTTCGCCACGCTCCCGGCCACGATCAACGAGATCAACGCCGAGCAGCAGAAGCTGCAGGTGCTCGTCTCCATCTTCGGCCGGGAGACGCCGGTCGAGCTCTCGTTCAACCAGGTCCAGAAGTTGTAGGGCCTCGCTGCCCCCCACCACTCGCACGCTCGTGGTGGGACCCTGCAGCGAGGCGGGCCGACTCGTTCACGCGGAAACAGAAGAAGGAAGACATGCCCCCCAGGAAGCGGTTGACCGCGGTCATCAAGCTCCAGATCAACGCCGGTGCGGCCACCCCCGCCCCGCCCGTGGGTCCGGCGCTCGGCCAGCACGGCGTCAACATCATGGAGTTCTGCAAGGCCTACAACGCCGCCACGGAGTCGCAGCGCGGCAACGTGATCCCGGTCGAGATCTCGGTCTACGAGGACCGCTCGTTCACCTTCGTCACCAAGACCCCGCCGGCGGCGCGCATGCTGCTCAAGGCGGCCGGCGTGGAGAAGGGCTCCGGCGAGCCGCACAAGACCAAGGTCGCCACCGTCACGCGTGACCAGGTCCGCGAGATCGCCCAGACGAAGATGGCCGACCTCAACGCCAACTCCCTCGACGAGGCCGAGAAGATCATCGCCGGCACCGCCCGGTCGATGGGCATCACCGTCCAGGGCTGAGGAAGCCGCCGCCGTCCGGCGGCGTTGCACCACCAAGTCCGCACCGGACCCGTTCGAGCACCCGTGGGAGGGCCTGCGCCAGGCCCGCGCACCACACGACCTCCCGGCCGCGCGCCGGGGGAGAGGACACACCATGGCGAAGCACGGCAAGAAGTTCCGCGAGGCGGCCGCGAAGGTCGACCGCGACAACCTGTACTCCCCGCTGCAGGCGGCCTCCCTGGCCAAGGAGACCTCGCCGACGTCCTACGACGCCACCGTCGAGGTCGCCATGCGGCTGGGCGTCGACCCGCGCAAGGCCGACCAGATGGTCCGCGGCACCGTCAACCTGCCGCACGGCACCGGCAAGACCGCCCGCGTCATCGTCTTCGCGACCGGCGACAAGGCCGCCGAGGCCGAGGCGGCCGGCGCCGACGTCGTCGGCTCCGACGACCTGATCGAGCGGATCCAGGGCGGCTTCCTGGACTTCGACGCGGCGATCGCCACCCCCGACCAGATGGCCAAGGTCGGCCGGATCGCCCGCATCCTCGGCCCCCGCGGCCTGATGCCGAACCCGAAGACCGGCACGGTCACCCCCGACGTGACCAAGGCCGTCAACGACATCAAGGGCGGGAAGATCAACTTCCGCGTCGACAAGCAGGCCAACCTGCACCTGGTCATCGGCAAGACCTCGTTCGACGAGGCCAAGCTGGTGGAGAACTACGCCGCGGCGCTGGACGAGGTCCTGCGGGCCAAGCCCGCCGCGGCCAAGGGCCGGTACCTCAAGAAGGTCACCATCTCCACGACCATGGGCCCGGGCATCCCGGTCGACCCGAACCGCACCCGCAACCTGACGGTGGACGAGCCCACCGCCTGAGGAAGGACCTCCTCGCCCCCACCGCTCGCTGACGCTCGCGGCGGGGCCCTGCGAGGAGGCCGCCCCGGCACGTCGCCCGAGGCCCCGCAGCGCACGTCGCTGCGGGGCCTCCGGCGTTGCGGGGCCGGAAGGGACCGTGGCGGGGCGCGGTTGTCGCGGTCATGAGCACCCTGGGGACCATCGGCGCCGGTCACATCGGCAGCGCACTCGCCCGCGTCGCGCTCGACGCAGGTCACGACGTCGTCCTGTCCAACTCACGCGGCCCGGAGACGCTCGCCGACCTCGTCGCCGAGCTCGCCGCCCGCCCCACGTCACGCGGCTCGGTGCGGGCGGCCACCGCGCAGGAGGCGGCCGCGGCCGCGGACCTCGCCGTGGTGACCGTCCCGCTGCACGCGATCGGTCAGGTGCCGGTCGAGCCGCTCGCCGGCAAGGTCGTCATCGACACCGGCAACTACTACCCGCAGCGGGACGGCCGGATCGCCGACCTGGACGAGGGTCGGGCCACGAGCTCGGAGCTGCTCCAGCGGCGGCTGCCGACGTCCTCGGTGGTCAAGGCCTTCAACCACATCGCCGCCGCGCAGATCGTCGACCACCGGTCACCGGCCGGTTCCGAGCACCGCCGGGCCCTGGCGATCGCCGGGGACGACGCCGCCGCCAAGCAGCGGGTCGCCGCGTTCATCGAGGAGCTGGGCTTCGACGTCGTGGACCTCGGCACGCTGGCCGACAGCTGGCGGATCGAGCCGGGGACCCCCGGCTACGGAGCCGAGGACGACGCCGGGCAGCTGCGCGCGCACCTGGCCGCCGCCACGCGGAGCTGACGGCGGGGAGCCGTGGACCGGCCGGCTACCGGCTCGGCGCATCCATCGCGTACTCTTGGTCCCGTTCCCCCCAAGACCGCTGGTCGTCGCACGTCCGCGTGCGATCGAAGGTCCCGGATCCCGGGCGACCCGCGCAGGAGGACGGTCCGATCGACGGGCGCGCTGCGCCCGTCCCTCGCCCCGTGCGCCCTGCGCCGGGGCGTTCCTCGTCTCCGGGCCCGGCATCGCCCGCCGTCGTGCACCGGCCGGTGGTCGCCCGACAGACGAGAGGAGGCCCATGCCCACGCAGGCGAAGGCCGCGGTGATCGACGAGATCACCGAGCGGTTCCAGTCGTCCAGCGCGGCGGTGCTCACCGAGTACCGCGGGCTGACCGTGGCCCAGCTGACCCAGCTGCGCCGTTCCCTCGGTGAGGGCAGCAGCTACGCCGTCGTCAAGAACACCCTGACGAAGCGGGCCGCGGAGCAGGTCGGTTTCGCCGACCTGGCCCCGCTGCTCAACGGGCCCACCGCGATCGCCTTCATCGAGGGCGACCCGGTGAACGCCGCCAAGGCCATCCGTGACTTCGCGCGCGCCAACCCGCTGCTCGTCGTCAAGGGCGCCGTGGTCGAGGGCCGCACGGTCGGCGCCGCCGAGGTCACCGCCCTCGCCGACGTCGAGCCGCGCGAGGTCCTGCTGGCCAAGCTGGCCGGCGCGATGAAGGGCAACCTCACCAAGGCCGCGGGTCTGTTCCAGGCCCCGCTGTCCCAGGTCGCCCGCCTGGCCGCTGCGCTGCAGGAGAAGAAGCCCGCCGAGGGCGCCGACTCCGCTGCTGCTGACACCACCA
This sequence comes from Geodermatophilus sp. SYSU D01105, assembly GCF_054050095.1. Lineage (NCBI taxonomy): Bacteria > Bacillati > Actinomycetota > Actinomycetes > Geodermatophilales > Geodermatophilaceae > Geodermatophilus > Geodermatophilus sp. SYSU D01105. Next base: position 79,845 of record NZ_JBJGYR010000013.1, on the reverse strand, counting down.
CCACCGACTCCGACGCTGCCGCCGGCGACGCCGCGGCCAGCACCGACTGACCCCCGAAGGAGAGATCATGGCCAAGCTGTCCACCCAGGACCTGCTCGACGCGTTCAAGGAGATGACGCTGCTCGAGCTGTCCGACTTTGTGAAGCAGTTCGAGGAGACCTTCGAGGTCACCGCTGCTGCGCCCGTCGCCGTCGCGGCCGCCCCGGCCGCCGGTGGCGCCGGTGGCGACGGCGGTGCCGCCGCTGCCGAGGAGCAGGACGAGTTCGACGTCATCCTCGAGAGCGCCGGTGACAAGAAGATCCAGGTCATCAAGGAGGTGCGCGGCCTGACCTCGCTGGGCCTCAAGGAGGCCAAGGACCTGGTCGACGGCGCGCCGAAGCCGGTCCTGGAGAAGGTCGCGAAGGACGCCGCCGAGAAGGCCAAGGCCGCTCTCGAGGGCGCCGGCGCCACCGTCACCGTCAAGTGACCCGTCGCCCGGCGAACGCCGGGTGAGCACCACCTCGCACGACCCGCAGGGGCCGTCCTCCACCCGGAGGGCGGCCCCTGCGCCGTCCCGCCCTGCCAGGCGCCGCCGCAGCGGGGACCCCGCGGTCCCCGACCAGGGGATCCCCGGCGTGGCGGTCCCGCAGCGGCCGTCCGACTGGCATCATGGCCGTGTCGTCGCGCACGACCCACCCGGCCCCTGCGGGCCGGCTGTCCTTCCCGGGTGTGTCTCCGGTCGCACCGGACCCCCGACGTGGACAGCCCGCCGTAGCAGGGGTAGGGTTCTCTGTTGCGCTGCCCCCTGACTGCCTGCCCGCTACTGACGGGTCACCAGTGGTGCCCGGGATCCGTCCCGGACCCGGTGGACCCCCATCGTGCAGGACGACGCGGACAGCCCCGCCATTACCGACGACGACCCAGGACGAACCAGCACCCACCGCCCGCACGTCGTGAGGTCCTTGGAAGGACGCATCTTGGCAGGCTCTCGCCCCACCAGCATCTCCGCCAGCACCACCGAGTCAGGCACCACCGGCATCACCCCGCAGTCCCCGCAGACCGGCCCCCGCACCGGCGAGGCCGATCAGCAGAAGATCCCCGGCGCGCCGCTGCGCGTCTCGTTCGCCAAGATCTCCGAGCCGCTCGAGGTGCCGGACCTGCTGGCCCTCCAGACGGCCTCCTTCGACTGGCTGGTCGGCAGCCCCGAGTGGCGGGCCACCCTCCCGCCCGAGGAGCAGGCCGACGCCGTCGGCGGCCTGGCCGAGATCCTCGAGGAGATCTCCCCGATCGAGGACTTCAGCGGCTCCATGTCGCTGTCCTTCTCCAACCCGCGCTTCGAGGACGTCAAGGCGTCCCTCGAGGAGTGCAAGGACAAGGACATGACCTACGCGGCGCCGCTGTTCGTCACCGCCGAGTTCATGAACAACACCACCGGCGAGATCAAGAGCCAGACGGTGTTCATGGGCGACTTCCCGATCATGACGAACAAGGGCACGTTCGTCATCAACGGGACCGAGCGTGTCGTCGTCTCGCAGCTGGTCCGCAGCCCCGGTGTCTACTTCGACAAGACCCTGGACAAGACCTCCGACAAGGACGTCTTCAGCGCCAAGGTGATCCCCAGCCGCGGTGCGTGGCTGGAGTTCGACGTCGACAAGCGCGACACCGTCGGCGTCCGCATCGACCGCAAGCGCCGGCAGCCGGTCACCGTGCTGCTCAAGGCGCTGGGCTGGACCGAGGACCGCATCCGCGAGCACTTCCAGTGGTCGCCGACCATCCTCGCCACCCTGGAGAAGGACCACATCGCCGGGCAGGACGAGGCGCTGCTCGACATCTACCGCAAGCTGCGGCCGGGCGAGCCGCCGACGCGGGAGAGCGCCCAGGCGCTGCTGGAGAACCTCTTCTTCAACGCCAAGCGCTACGACCTGGCCAAGGTCGGCCGGTACAAGGTCAACAAGAAGCTGGGCGTCGACGTGCCGCAGGGCACCTCGACGCTGACCGAGGACGACATCGTCGCCACCATCGAGTACGTCGTGCGCCTCCACGCCGGCGAGCCCGACCACGGCGTCGACGACATCGACCACTTCGGCAACCGTCGCCTGCGCACCGTCGGCGAGCTGATCCAGAACCAGATCCGGGTCGGCCTCTCCCGCATGGAGCGCGTGGTGCGCGAGCGGATGACGACCCAGGACGTCGAGGCGATCACGCCGCAGACCCTGATCAACATCCGGCCGGTCGTCGCCTCCATCAAGGAGTTCTTCGGCACCAGCCAGTCGTCCCAGTTCATGGACCAGACCAACCCCCTGTCGGGCCTGACCCACAAGCGCCGCCTGTCGGCGCTGGGCCCGGGTGGTCTGTCCCGTGAGCGGGCCGGCATGGAGGTCCGGGACGTGCACCCGAGCCACTACGGCCGGATGTGCCCGATCGAGACGCCGGAAGGCCCGAACATCGGCCTGATCGGCTCGCTGTCGGCCTACGCGCGGGTCAACCCGTTCGGCTTCATCGAGACGCCGTACCGCCGGGTGAGCAACGGTGTGGTCACCGACTCGATCGACTACCTGACCGCCGACGAGGAGGACCGCTTCGTCGTCGCCCAGGCGAACTCGCCGCTGGACGCCCAGGGCCGCTTCTCCGAGGAGCGCGTCCTGGTCCGCACCAAGGGCGGCGAGGTCGACTACCTCTCGCCCGAGCAGGTCGACTACATGGACGTCTCGCCGCGGCAGATGACCTCGGTCGCGACGGCGATGATCCCGTTCCTCGAGCACGACGACGCCAACCGCGCGCTCATGGGCGCGAACATGCAGCGTCAGGCCGTCCCGCTGCTGCGCAGCGAGGCGCCCCTGGTGGGCACCGGCATGGAGCTGCGGGCCGCGGTCGACGCCGGCGACGTCGTGGTGGCCGAGAAGGCCGGTGTGGTCGAGGACTCCACCGCCGACTACGTCACCGTCATGGCCGACGACGGCACCCGGCAGACCTACCGGCTGCTGAAGTTCCGCCGCTCCAACCAGGGCACCTCGATCAACCAGACCCCCGTCGTCGACGAGGGCCAGCGGGTCGAGGTCGGCCAGGTCATCGCCGACGGGCCGTGCACCGACCAGGGTGAGATGGCGCTGGGCAAGAACCTGCTCGTCGCCTTCATGCCGTGGGAGGGCCACAACTACGAGGACGCGATCATCCTGTCGCAGCGCCTCGTGCAGGACGACGTCCTGTCCTCGATCCACATCGAGGAGTTCGAGGTCGACGCCCGCGACACCAAGCTCGGTGCCGAGGAGATCACCCGGGACATCCCGAACGTCTCCGAGGAGGTCCTCGCCGACCTCGACGAGCGCGGCATCATCCGCATCGGTGCCGAGGTCGTCCCCGGCGACATCCTCGTCGGCAAGGTCACGCCCAAGGGCGAGACCGAGCTGACCCCCGAGGAGCGGCTGCTCCGGGCGATCTTCGGTGAGAAGGCGCGCGAGGTCCGCGACACGTCGCTGAAGGTGAAGCACGGTGAGTCCGGCAAGGTCATCGGCGTCCGCGTGTTCTCGCGCGAGGACGGCGACGAGCTGCCCGCCGGCGTCAACGAGCTGATCCGGGTCTACGTCGCCCAGATGCGCAAGATCTCCGACGGTGACAAGCTCGCCGGCCGCCACGGCAACAAGGGCGTCATCGCGAAGATCCTGCCGCAGGAGGACATGCCGTTCCTCGAGGACGGCACCCCGGTGGACATCGTCCTGAACCCGCTCGGCGTCCCCGGCCGGATGAACGTCGGCCAGGTCCTGGAGACCCACCTCGGGTGGGTCGCCAAGTCCGGCTGGCAGGTCGAGGGCGACCAGGAGTGGGCGGCGAACCTGCCCGAGGCCGCCCGTTCCGCCGAGCCGGGCACCCGGACGGCGACGCCGGTGTTCGACGGTGCGCGCGAGGAGGAGATCGTCGGGCTGCTCAGCTCGACCATCCCGAACCGCGACGGCAACCGGATGGTGCAGCCCACCGGCAAGGCCCGGCTGTTCGACGGCCGGTCCGGGGAGCCGTTCCCGGAGGCGATCTCGGTCGGCTACGTCTACATCCTGAAGCTGCTGCACCTGGTCGACGACAAGATCCACGCCCGGTCGACCGGCCCCTACTCGATGATCACGCAGCAGCCGCTGGGTGGTAAGGCGCAGTTCGGTGGCCAGCGCTTCGGTGAGATGGAGTGCTGGGCGATGCAGGCCTACGGCGCGGCCTACGCGCTGCAGGAGCTGCTGACCATCAAGTCCGACGACATCCTGGGCCGGGTCAAGGTCTACGAGGCGATCGTCAAGGGCGAGAACATCCCCGAGCCGGGCATCCCCGAGTCGTTCAAGGTGTTGCTCAAGGAGCTGCAGTCGCTGTGCCTCAACGTCGAGGTGCTGTCCGGTGACGGGCAGGCGATCGAGCTGCGGGACACCGACGACGAGGTCTTCCGGGCCGCGGAGGAGCTGGGCATCGACCTGTCCCGCCGCGAGCCCTCCAGCGTCGAGGACGTCTGATCGTCCCCGCCGGCCGGCCCTGAGCTCCGGGGCCGGCCGGCCACACATCTCTGACACAGAAGCGAACTAGCCCCGGAAAGGGGTCCCCTTGCTCGACGTCAACTTCTTCGACGAGCTCCGCATCGGTCTGGCCACCGGCGACGACATCCGCCAGTGGAGCCACGGTGAGGTGAAGAAGCCCGAGACCATCAACTACCGGACGCTGCGTCCGGAGAAGGACGGTCTCTTCTGCGAGAAGATCTTCGGTCCCACCCGGGACTGGGAGTGCTACTGCGGCAAGTACAAGCGGGTCCGGTTCAAGGGCATCATCTGTGAGCGCTGCGGCGTCGAGGTGACCCGGGCCAAGGTCCGCCGTGAGCGGATGGGCCACATCGAGCTGGCCGCGCCGGTCACCCACATCTGGTTCTTCAAGGGCGTCCCCTCGCGCCTGGGCTACCTGCTCGACCTGGCGCCCAAGGACCTCGAGAAGATCATCTACTTCGCCGCGTACCTGATCACCTCGGTCGACGAGGAGACGCGTCACCGCGACCTCCCGACCATCGAGGCCGAGATCAGCGCGGAGAAGCACAACCTCGAGACCCGCCGCGACGCCGACGTCGAGGCCCGCCAGCAGAAGCTGGAGGCCGACCTGGCCGAGCTCGAGGCCGAGGGCGCCAAGTCCGACGTCCGCCGCAAGGTCCGCGAGGGCGGCGAGCGCGAGATGCGCCAGCTGCGCGACCGCGCCCAGCGGGAGATCGACCGCCTCGAGGAGGTGCTCGACACCTTCCGCAAGCTCGAGGTCAAGCAGCTCATCGCCGACGAGGGGCTCTACCGGGAGCTGCGCGACCGGTTCGGTGAGTACTTCGAGGGCGGCATGGGTGCCGCGGCGCTGCAGAAGCTGCTGGCCGACTTCGACCTCGACGCCGAGGCCGCCTCGCTGCGCGAGACCATCCGCAGCGGCAAGGGCCAGCGCAAGCTGCGGGCGCTCAAGCGGCTCAAGGTCGTCGCGGCGTTCCAGCAGACCCGCAACTCGCCGATGGGCATGGTGCTGGACTGCGTCCCGGTCATCCCGCCGGACCTGCGCCCGATGGTGCAGCTCGACGGTGGCCGTTTCGCGACCAGCGACATGAACGACCTGTACCGGCGCGTGATCAACCGGAACAACCGGCTCAAGCGGCTGCTGGACCTCGGCGCGCCCGAGATCATCGTGAACAACGAGAAGCGCATGCTGCAGGAGTCCGTCGACGCGCTGTTCGACAACGGCCGTCGCGGCCGGCCGGTCACCGGCCCGGGCAACCGTCCGCTCAAGTCGCTGTCGGACCTGCTCAAGGGCAAGCAGGGCCGGTTCCGCCAGAACCTGCTCGGCAAGCGCGTCGACTACTCGGGCCGCTCGGTCATCGTCGTCGGCCCGCAGCTGAAGCTGCACCAGTGCGGTCTGCCCAAGCAGATGGCCCTGGAGCTGTTCAAGCCCTTCGTCATGAAGCGGCTGGTCGACCTCAACCACGCGCAGAACATCAAGTCCGCCAAGCGGATGGTCGAGCGCGCCCGGCCGGTCGTGTGGGACGTGCTCGAGGAGGTCATCACCGAGCACCCGGTGCTGCTCAACCGCGCACCGACGCTGCACCGTCTGGGCATCCAGGCCTTCGAGCCGCAGCTGGTCGAGGGCAAGGCCATCCAGATCCACCCGCTGGTCTGCACCGCGTTCAACGCGGACTTCGACGGTGACCAGATGGCGGTGCACCTGCCGCTGTCGGCCGAGGCCCAGGCCGAGGCCCGCATCCTGATGCTGTCGTCGAACAACATCCTGTCCCCGGCCGACGGTCGCCCGATCACCGCGCCGACCCAGGACATGGTGCTGGGCCTGTACCACCTGACCACCCTGGTGCCCAGCCGGTACGAGGCCGACGGCGGCCAGCCGGCGGCGTACGCCTCGGCGGCCGAGGCGGTCATGGCCTACGACCAGGGCGCGCTGGGTCTGCAGGAGCGGGCGCTGATCCGCCTCGACGAGGTCTTCGGCGTCGACAACGGCAAGGTCAACGAGCCGTGGGAGCAGCCGGCGGACTGGACCCCGGGCCAGCCCGCGCTGGTGGCGACCAGCCTGGGCCGGGTGCTGTTCAACGAGGCCCTGCCCGAGGACTACCGGTTCGTCAACTACCAGGTGCCGAAGAAGGAGCTCGGGGCGATCGTCAACGACCTCGCCGAGCGCTACCCCAAGGTGCAGGTCGCGGCGACCCTGGACGCCCTCAAGTCGGCCGGCTTCCGCTGGGCGACCCGCTCGGGCGTCACGATCGCCATCGACGACGTGGTGACCCCGCCGGCCAAGCAGGAGATCCTCGACCGGCACGAGGCCGAGGCGCGGCAGATCGAGCGCCAGTACGAGCGCGGTGTCATCACCGACGCCGAGCGTCGTGGCGAGCTGATCGAGATCTGGACCCGTGCGCGGGCCGAGGTCTCCCAGGCGATGGTGGACAACTTCCCGACCACCAACCCGGTCTGGGTCATGGTCAACTCGGGCGCCCGAGGCAACATGATGCAGATCAGCCAGATCGCCGGTATGCGTGGTCTGGTCGCCAACCCGAAGGGCGAGATCATCCCGCGGCCGATCAAGGCCAACTTCCGGGAGGGTCTGTCCGTGCTGGAGTACTTCATCTCCACGCACGGTGCGCGCAAGGGTCTGGCCGACACCGCGCTGCGGACGGCGGACTCGGGTTACCTCACCCGCCGGCTGGTCGACGTCTCGCAGGACGTCATCATCCGCGAGGAGGACTGCGGCACCGAGCGCGGCGTGATCATGCCGATCGCGACCGTGGTCGACGGCCAGCTCACCCGGGACGCGCACGTCGAGACCAGCGTGTACGCCCGCTCCCTGGCCGCCGACGTGGTGGCCGAGGACGGCACGCTGATCGCGCAGGCCGGGCAGGACCTCGGCGACGTGCTGATCGGCCAGCTGGTCGACGCCGGCGTCGCGGAGGTCAAGGTCCGCTGCGTCCTGACCTGCGAGTCGCTGCTGGGCACCTGCGCCACCTGCTACGGGCGGTCGCTGGCGACCGGCAAGCTGGTGGACGTCGGCGAGGCGGTCGGCATCATCGCCGCCCAGTCGATCGGTGAGCCCGGCACCCAGCTGACGATGCGCACCTTCCACACCGGTGGTGTCGCGGGTGAGGACATCACCCACGGTCTGCCGCGTGTCGTGGAGCTCTTCGAGGCCCGCGTCCCCAAGGGCAAGGCGCCGATCGCCGAGCTGGCCGGCCGCGTCCGCATCGAGGACGGCGAGCAGTTCCGGAAGCTCACGATCACGCCGGACGACGGGTCCGACGAGGTCGTCTACGACAAGCTGTCGCGTCGCTCGCGGCTGCGGGTCGAGGACGGCGGCCACGTCGAGGTCGGCGAGCAGCTCACCGAGGGTGCGGTCGACCCGCACGAGGTGCTGCGGATCATGGGCCCGCGCGAGGTGCAGCTGCACCTGGTCCGCGAGGTCCAGGAGGTCTACCGCAGCCAGGGTGTGTCGATCCACGACAAGCACATCGAGGTGATCATCCGCCAGATGCTCAAGCGGGTGACCATCATCGACTCGGGGGCGACGGAGTTCCTGCCCGGGGCGCTGGTCGAGCGGACGCTGTTCGAGACCGAGAACCGTCGGGTCGTCGCCGAGGGTGGCGAGCCGGCCTCGGCCCGCCCGGTGCTGATGGGCATCACCAAGGCCTCGCTCGCGACCGAGTCGTGGCTGTCGGCCGCCTCCTTCCAGGAGACGACCAAGGTGCTCACCGACGCCGCGATCCAGGGCAAGAGCGACAGCCTGCTCGGCCTCAAGGAGAACGTGATCATCGGGAAGCTGATCCCGGCCGGTACCGGCATCAGCCGTTACCGGAACATCACGGTCGAGCCGACCGAGGAGGCCCGCGCCGCCGTCTACACGATGGCCGGGTACGACGACGGGCAGTACTACAGCCCGGACGTCTTCGGTCAGGGCTCCGGCGAGGCCGTCCGCCTCGAGGAGTACGACTGGCGGGGCTGAACCCCCGGTAGGCAGTGAGACAGGGCCCCGCAGGCGAACCGCCTGCGGGGCCCTCTCGCGTCCTGACCGGCACGGGGCTCCACCGGCCCTGTCCCGGACGGGGCGTGCTCGGGCCGGGTCAGGGCTGGTCGACGATCTCCCGCAGCGCCCGGATGGGGGCGCCTGCACTGGGGGTGGGGGAGAGCCAGAGCCGGCTACCGGAGTCCCGGCGGCCGGCTCGGCCCTGTGCAGCCGTGGAGGGGAGCGTGTCGGGGGACCACGGCCACACGCCGGCGACCCGGTCCGGGAGCAGCCGCCACCGGTCGCCGAGGACGACCACGGCGACGGCTGCCGTCACCCGGCCAGGCGCCGCATCGTCTCCACCGTCCTCAGGCGCCCCTCCGGGCTGCCGTCGAGCGGCTGCAGCATGAGCGTGGTGACGCCGGCCTCCCGGAACGCGGCGACCCGCTCGGCGACGTGGCCCTCCGGCCCGATCAGCGACGTCGCCCGCACCAGCTCGTCGGGGACCGCCGCGGCCGCCTCGTCCTTCTTGCCGTCGAGGTAGAGGTCCTGGATCGTCCGAGCCTCGTCCTCGTAGCCGTAGCGCCGGGCCAGGTCGTTGTAGAAGTTCTTGCCGCGGGCGCCCATGCCGCCGATGTAGAGCGCCAGGGAGGGCCGGACGTGGTCCAGCAGCGGCTCGACGTCGTCCCCGATCGCCACGGGCACGCCGGTCACGACCTGGAGGTCACCGAGGCTCGGGTCGCGCCGCGCCCGGCCCGCGGCCAGCGAGTCGCCCCACACCGCGGCCGCCTTCTCCGGCATGAAGAAGATCGGCTCCCAGGCGTCGGCGATCTCCGCGGCCAGCTCGACGTTCTTGGGACCGAGAGCGGCCAGCAGCACCGGGATCCGCTCCCGCACCGGCGTGTTGATCAGCTTCAGCGGCTTGCCCAGGCCGCTGCCCTGGTCCGCCGGCAGCGGGATGGTGTACTTCGGCCCGTCGTGGACGAGCCGCTCCCGGCGCCACACCTGCCGGCAGATCTCCACGATCTCGCGGGTGCGCTGCAGCGGGGCGTCGTAGCGGACCCCGTGCCAGCCCTCGATGACCTGCGGGCCCGAGGCGCCCAGGCCCAGGGTGAACCGGCCGTCCGACACGAAGTCCAGCCCCGCCGCGGTCATGGCGGTCAGGGCCGGGGTGCGGCTGTAGATGGGGAAGATGCCGCTCATCAGCTCGACCCGCTGGGTCACCGCCGCCAGGTACCCGAGCTGGCTCACCGCGTCGAAGGTGTAGACCTCCGCCACCATCGCGAGGTCGAGCCCGGCGGACTCGAGGTCGCGGATCTCCGCGGCGGTCTCGCGGAACCCGCCGCTGTAGCTGGCCTGGATGCCGATGCGCACGTCCACTCCTCAGGTCGGCGGCGCCCTCGTCGGCACCGGAGCCGACCGTATCGGCAGCGCAGCACGGCCTCGCGCGGCTCAGAGGGCGCGGACGACCCCCACGACCTCGGTGACGACGCGCACCCCGTCGATGTCGCCGGGGACGCGGCTGGCCGCGTGCGTGTCGGCCAGGTCCACCTTGACCACGTAACCGCTCTCGCCGCGGGCCACGCCCACGCCGACGACGCCGGGATCGGCCGCCAGCCGCGCGCTGAGGGTCCGCTTGGCGGCTGAGGCGGAGGCGCGGTCGGTCATGGCACCCATGGTGCCCCTGATCAGCCGGACACGACACCCCCGACCGAGCAGCCGACGGTGGCCCCTGCAGGGGGAGCAGGGGGTCCTCCGTCTAGGCGGGCACCCACTCCAGGTCGAGCAGTTCCAGCACCGTGGCCATCGGGTTGGCGTAGGTGACCCCGCCGCCGTTGCGCCCGCCGGTCTCGCTGCCGGCGAAGAGCAGCCCCAGCGGCGCCCGGTCCGCGCTCCGCCAGATCACCGAGCCGCTGTCGCCGCCCGCGCTGAAGCCCCCGCTGAGCCCCTCGACCTCCACCTGGTCGTCGAAGGTGTGCACCGCGTCGTCGTACTGCACCGTGACCCCGTCGACCTCCACGGCGGTGATCCGGCCGAGCGTGTGACCCGTCGTGCGGCCCACCTTCTCCACCCGCTCGTCGGGGTCCACGTCGTCCACGTCGGGCGCCTCGCCGGCGAGCGGGCCGCCCGGCAGCCGGCCGGGCTCGGCCGGGACCTCCGGGTCGAGGACGGCGACGGCGGCGTCGACCAGGTTGGTCCCGCCGTCGCCCCGGAACCGCACGAAGGCCGCCAGCGTGGCGACGCGGTCGGCGTCGGGCACGCCGCCGTCCGCCGGGCCCGGCTGCAGCACCGGGTCCCCCAGGGTGGCGGCGTCGCTGGCGGCCAGCACGTGGTTGTTGGACAGCATCGCCAGCCGCCCGTCGACCCGTACGAACCCGCCCAGGGTCCCCGCCGTCACCGCGACGTGCGCGACGGAGAGGCCGGGGTGCAGGGGGCGGGTCCGGCGCTGCAGCCGGTCCGGTGTGGGGGAGGAGAGGGCCCGGACCGGTCCGATCACCCGGACGTCGATCTCGTCGAGCACCGCGTCGTCCAGGCCGGCGAGGAGGACGTCGGCGTCGTCCTTCACCGCCAGCCGGATGGCGAGGTGGGCCTGGTCGGGGCCGATGGGCGCCAGGCCGAGGGCGGGACGGGCCCAGCCGCGGGGGCCGCCCACGTCGCTGGCGGTGACCAGCCCCCCGGTCTCGGCCAGGCGCGCGGCCAGGTGCGTCTTCAGCTCGCGGGCCAGGTCGACGTGCACGGCATCCTCCGGTGGCGGTCGGTGGGCGTCCTGACACCGACCGTAGGGCCGAGGTACGACACTCGCGCGACTGCCCCCGACCCGCCGGAGGCCCGGGGTGTCGCCTGCCGGAGGGCCGGTCGGCCGGCCGGCGGGGCGGTACAGTCGCCGCCACTGCCCGGCCCTCCGCCGCGTCACCGCCCGGGAACACCCCGGGCGCGGGAGGCGTTGACCAGGACGTACGAGCCCGGTGGACGGGGCCTGACCCTGCCCGCCGAGGTGTGGCGGACCCGGCTTTGACCGGGTTCCGGCACGCGGGTATCGTGGTCAGCCGTGCCCAGGGTGCCCTGGGCCTGCTCCCGTTCGCGGTGCGCCTGCCGACAGGTGGTGGCGCCGAGTCGCGGGGGGCGACCGAACCGGTATGAATCGCCGGCCGGTTCCGGGGAAGGCGACACGCCCGACCGCGGGGACCGGTGGTGGTCCACGCCGCGGGCCGGGTACGACCCCAGCAGGACCGGCACCCCGAGTACGACAGACCAGAGCACCGTCCACAGCACGTCGCAGCGCAGGTAGGAGATCCAGGCCACCCATGCCCACGATCAACCAGCTGGTCCGCAAGGGCCGCGAGGACAAGGTCGAGAAGACCAAGACCCCGGCGCTGAAGGGCTCCCCTCAGCGTCGTGGTGTGTGCACCCGCGTGTACACGACGACGCCGAAGAAGCCGAACTCGGCGCTGCGCAAGGTCGCTCGCGTTCGCCTCACCAGTGGCATCGAGGTGACCGCCTACATCCCGGGCGTCGGGCACAACCTGCAGGAGCACTCGATGGTGCTCGTGCGTGGCGGCCGTGTGAAGGACCTGCCCGGCGTGCGCTACAAGATCATCCGCGGCTCGCTCGACACCCAGGGTGTCCGCAACCGCAAGCAGGCTCGCAGCCGGTACGGCGCGAAGAAGGAGAAGAGCTGACATGCCGCGCAAGGGCCCCGCGCCGCGCCGGCCGCTGGTCGCCGACCCGGTGTACCAGTCGCCTCTGGTGACCCAGCTGATCAACAAGGTGCTCGTCGACGGCAAGCGCTCGGTCGCCGAGTCGATCGTCTACGGCGCCCTCGAGGGTTGCCGGGACAAGACCGACACCGACCCTGTGGTGACCCTCAAGCGCGCGCTGGACAACGTCAAGCCCGCCCTCGAGGTCCGCAGCCGCCGCGTCGGTGGTGCGACCTACCAGGTCCCGGTCGAGGTCCGCGCCTCGCGGAGCACCACGCTGGGCCTGCGCTGGCTGATCCAGTACAGCCGCGCCCGTCGCGAGAAGACGATGACCGAGCGCCTGATGAACGAGCTGCTCGACGCGAGCAACGGCCTCGGTGCCGCGGTCAAGCGCCGCGAGGACACGCACAAGATGGCCGAGTCGAACAAGGCCTTCGCGCACTACCGCTGGTAAGTGCTCCCCCGGCTGGCTCCGCCAGCCCCCGCGGCCGGCGGGTGGACCGGGCCACCCCTGGACCACCTGCACGCGCACTGCGAACCACAGAGGAGAGAGAGATGGCCGACACCCAGGCCCAGCTCGCCAAGACCCGGAACATCGGGATCATGGCGCACATCGACGCCGGCAAGACCACCACGACCGAGCGCATCCTCTTCTACACCGGTATCAACTACAAGATCGGTGAGGTCCACGACGGCGCGGCCACGATGGACTGGATGGAGCAGGAGCAGGAGCGCGGCATCACCATCACGTCCGCCGCGACGAAGTGCTCCTGGAACGGCCACGACATCAACATCATCGACACCCCCGGGCACGTCGACTTCACCGTCGAGGTGGAACGGTCGCTGCGGGTGCTCGACGGTGCCGTTGCGGTCTACGACGGTGTCGCCGGCGTCGAGCCGCAGACCGAGCAGGTCTGGCGGCAGGCCGAGAAGTACGGCGTCCCGCGCATGTGCTTCGTCAACAAGCTGGACCGGACCGGCGCGGACTTCTTCCGCTGCGTCGACATGATGGTCGAGCGCCTCGGCGCCAACCCCGCCGTGCTCCAGCTGCCCATCGGTGCCGAGGCCGACTTCATCGGCGTCGTCGACCTGGTGCAGATGCGTGCCCTCACCTGGCGCGGCGAGACCAAGATGGGTGAGGACTACGCAGTCGAGGAGATCCCGGCCGAGCTCGCCGACCAGGCCGCCGAGTACCGCGAGAAGCTGCTCGAGACGATCGCCGAGACCGACGACGACCTCATGGAGGCCTACCTCGGCGGTGAGGAGATCACCGTCGAGCGGCTGAAGGCGGCCATCCGCAAGGCCACCATCGCGGCTCAGATCAACCCGGTGCTCACCGGCACGGCGTTCAAGAACAAGGGCGTGCAGCCCCTGCTCGACGCCGTCGTCGACTACCTGCCCAGCCCGCTCGACATCGAGGCGATCGTCGGCACCGCGCTGGACGGCGAGACGGAGGTCATCCGGCACGCCGACGAGGACGAGCCGTTCTCGGCGCTGGCCTTCAAGATCCAGACCGACCAGCACCTCGGCAAGCTGACCTACATCCGGGTCTACTCGGGCAAGGTCAACTCCGGGTCCCCGGTGCTCAACAGCACCAAGGACCGCAAGGAGCGGATCGGCAAGATCTACCAGATGCACGCCAACAAGCGCGAGGAGCGCGAGGGCGTGGGTGCCGGCCAGATCGTCGCGGTCGTGGGTCTGAAGCAGACCACCACGGGTGACACGCTCAGCGACCCGCAGAAGCCGGTGATCCTGGAGTCGATGACCTTCCCGGCCCCGGTCATCTCGGTCGCCATCGAGCCGAAGACCAAGAGCGACCAGGAGAAGCTCGGCACCGCCATCCAGAAGCTGGCCGAGGAGGACCCGACCTTCCAGGTCCGCCTCGACGAGGAGACCGGCCAGACGGTCATCTCCGGCATGGGCGAGCTGCACCTGGAGATCCTCGTCGACCGCATGCGGCGCGAGTTCAAGGTCGAGGCCAACGTCGGCAAGCCGCAGGTCGCGTACCGCGAGACGATCCGCAAGGCCGTCGAGAAGTACGACTACACGCACAAGAAGCAGACCGGTGGGTCCGGCCAGTTCGCGAAGGTCCAGGTCACCCTGGAGCCGCTCGAGGTCTCCGGCGACGGGCCGACCTACGAGTTCGAGAACGCCGTGACCGGTGGCCGCATCCCCAAGGAGTACATCCCCTCGGTGGACCAGGGCATCCAGGACGCGATGCAGTACGGCGTCCTCGCCGGCTACCCGCTGGTGGGTGTCAAGGCCACGCTGGTCGACGGTCAGTACCACGAGGTCGACTCCTCGGAGATGGCCTTCAAGATCGCCGGCTCGATGGTCTTCAAGGAGGCCGCACGCAAGGCCAGCCCGGCCCTGCTCGAGCCGCTCATGGCCGTCGAGGTCGTCACGCCCGAGGACTACATGGGCGACGTCATCGGCGACCTGAACTCCCGGCGCGGGACGATCCAGGCGATGGAGGAGCGCTCCGGCGCCCGCGTCGTCCGGGCCCTGGTCCCGCTCTCGGAGATGTTCGGCTACGTGGGCGACCTGCGCAGCCGCACCCAGGGGCGGGCGAGCTACACCATGGTGTTCGACTCGTACGCCGAGGTCCCGCAGAACGTCGCCAAGGAGATCATCGCCAAGGCGACCGGCGAGTGACCTGCCGGGCGGGGGTAAGCCCCCGCCCGGGCCCCAGCAAGCCCACCCCAGAGTTCGCGCACGACGCGAGACCACGAGGAGAGGAACCCAGTGGCCAAGGCCAAGTTCGAGCGGACCAAGCCGCACGTCAACATCGGCACCATCGGGCACATCGACCACGGCAAGACCACGCTGACCGCGGCGATCACCAAGGTGCTGCACGACAAGTACCCGGACCTCAACGAGGCCTCCGCCTTCGACCAGATCGACAAGGCGCCCGAGGAGAAGGCCCGCGGCATCACGATCTCGATCGCGCACGTCGAGTACCAGACGGAGAACCGTCACTACGCGCACGTCGACTGCCCCGGTCACGCCGACTACATCAAGAACATGATCACCGGTGCGGCGCAGATGGACGGCGCCATCCTGGTGGTCGCGGCGACCGACGGCCCGATGCCGCAGACCAAGGAGCACGTCCTCCTGGCCCGCCAGGTCGGCGTCCCCTACATCGTCGTGGCGCTCAACAAGGCCGACATGGTCGACGACGAGGAGATCCTCGAGCTCGTCGAGCTGGAGGTCCGCGAGCTGCTGAGCGAGTACGAGTTCCCGGGCGACGACGTCCCCGTGGTGCGCGTGTCCGCGCTCAAGGCGCTCGAGGGCGACGCGGAGTGGGGCGACAAGCTCATGGAGCTGATGAACGCCGTCGACACCGCGATCCCCGAGCCGCAGCGTGAGATCGACAAGCCGTTCCTCATGCCCGTCGAGGACGTCTTCACCATCACCGGTCGCGGCACCGTCGTCACCGGTCGCGTGGAGCGCGGCATCGTCAAGGTGAACGAGGAGGTCGAGATCGTCGGCATCCGTTCCTCGTCGACCAAGACCACCGTCACCGGCGTCGAGATGTTCCGCAAGCTGCTCGACCAGGGCCAGGCCGGCGACAACGTCGGTCTGCTGCTGCGCGGCATCAAGCGCGAGGACGTGGAGCGCGGCCAGGTCGTCGTGAAGCCCGGCTCGATCACCCCGCACACCAACTTCGAGGGTTCGGTCTACATCCTCTCGAAGGACGAGGGTGGCCGTCACACGCCGTTCTTCAACAACTACCGTCCGCAGTTCTACTTCCGGACCACGGACGTCACGGGCGTCGTGACCCTGCCGGCCGGCACCGAGATGGTCATGCCGGGCGACAACACCGAGATGACGGTCGAGCTCATCCAGCCGATCGCCATGGAGGAGGGCCTGCGGTTCGCCATCCGTGAGGGTGGCCGCACCGTCGGCGCTGGTCGCGTCACCAAGATCATCAAGTAGTCCCCCTGACGGGCGGCGGTGCGTTCCCGTGCCGCCGCCCGTCCCCGGGTGGCCGTCGCCTGTGTGCAGCGCCACCCACCCCGCTGGGGCCAGACCGGATGAGGTCTGCGACCACCCGGCGTTCCCCAGCTAGAACAGACACCGATCGGCAGGAGCAGAAGACAGCGATGGCGGGACAGAAGATCCGCATCCGGCTGAAGGCCTACGACCACGAGGCGATCGACGCCTCGGCGCGGCGCATCGTCGACACGGTGACCAAGACCGGTGCGCGCGTCGTCGGCCCGGTGCCGCTGCCGACGGAGAAGAACGTGTACTGCGTCATCCGCTCGCCGCACAAGTACAAGGACTCGCGGGAGCACTTCGAGATGCGGACGCACAAGCGGCTCATCGACATCCTCGACCCGACGCCGAAGACGGTCGACGCGCTCATGCGCATCGACCTGCCGGCCTCGGTCGACGTGAACATCCAGTAAGGGCAGTCAGCAGACATGGCGAGCACATTCCGTGGTCTCCTCGGCGAGAAGCTGGGCATGACCCAGGTCTTCGACGAGAACAACCGCATCGTGCCGGTGACCGTCGTCAAGGCGGGCCCGTGTGTGGTGACCCAGGTGCGCACCCCCGAGGTCGACGGCTACTCCGCCGTCCAGCTCGGGTTCGGTGAGATCGACCCGCGCAAGGTGAACAAGCCCGAGGGTGGGCACTTCGCCAAGGCGGGCGTCACGCCGCGTCGTCACCTGGTCGAGCTGCGCACCGAGGACGCCTCGAACTACACGGTCGGCCAGGAGCTGACCGCCGAGGTCTTCGACGGCGTCGCGAAGGTCGACGTCATCGGCACCAGCAAGGGCAAGGGCACGGCCGGTGTCATGAAGCGGCACGGCTTCCGCGGCCTGGGCGCCGCGCACGGCACCCAGCGCAAGCACCGGTCGCCCGGTTCCATCGGCGGGGCCTCGACCCCCGGCCGCGTCTTCAAGGGCCTGCGCATGGCCGGCCGCATGGGCGCGGTGAAGACCACCACCCTCTCGCTCAACGTGCACGCGGTGGACGCCGAGCGTGGGCTGCTGTTGATCAAGGGCGCGATCCCGGGCCCGAAGGGCGGCCTCGTGCTCGTCCGCTCGGCCGTCAAGGGCGGCCCCGTGGGGAGTGACAACCAGTGACCCAGTCGACCCAGACCCGGACCGACCGCCAGGTCGACGTCCGGACCCCGGCGGGGGAGACCGCCGGCAGCGTGACGCTGCCCGGTGAGCTCTTCGACGCGTCGGCCAACGTCGCGCTGATGCACCAGGTCGTGGTGGCCCAGCTGGCCGCCGCCCGCCAGGGCACGCACGCGACGAAGACCCGCGGCCAGGTCAGCGGCGGTGGCAGCAAGCCCTACCGGCAGAAGGGCACCGGCCGGGCCCGTCAGGGCTCCATCCGGGCGCCGCAGTTCGCCGGCGGTGGCACCGTCCACGGCCCGCAGCCGCGGGACTACACGCAGAAGACCCCGAAGAAGATGAAGGCCGCCGCGCTGCGGGGTGCCCTCTCCGACCGGGCCCGCGAGAACCGCGTGCACGTGGTGAGCACCTTCGTCGAGGGCGACGCGCCGAAGACGAGGGCCGCCCTGGCCACCCTCGAGGCGATCACCTCCGCCAAGCGCGTCCTGGTGGTCCTCGACCGCGAGGACGTCCTCAACTGGGTGAGCCTGCGCAACGTGCCGCAGGTGCACCTGATCGAGGCCGGTCAGCTCAACACCTACGACGTCCTGGTCGCCGACGAGGTCGTCTTCACCGAGGCCGCGCTCGCCGAGTTCGTGGCCGGCCCGGCCGCCGGCAAGGGCCGTGGCGTGGAGAAGCCCGACCTCACGACGCCGGACATCCCGGGCGCCATCCCGTCGATCCAGGGTGAGGGGACGACCGACCTCGACCTGGGCGAGAGCCCGGCCGAGCCGGCTCCGGAGACGACCTCCGCCGCGAGGACCGCCGCGCCCACGGCCACCACGCCGCAGGAGGCCGCTCCGGCCACCGCCGCCGAGGCCGCCGCGGCTCCGGTCGCGCAGGCCGAGGCCGCCAACGCCGGTGCCGACGCCACGCCGCCCACCGAGGACGGCACCACCGACGCGACTCCCGAGGAGAAGGCATGAGCGTCCGCGACCCCCGGGACGTCCTGCTGTCCCCGGTCATCTCGGAGAAGAGCTACGGCCTGCTGGACGAGAACCAGTACACGTTCGTCGTCCTGCCCGAGGCCAACAAGACGCAGATCAAGATCGCGGTCGAGCAGATCTTCAACGTGAAGGTCCTCGGCGTGAACACCATCAACCGCCAGGGCAAGCGCAAGCGCAGCCGGGGCAACAAGCTCGGCAAGCGCAAGGACACCAAGCGGGCCATCGTCTCGCTGGCGCCTGGCGACCGCATCGAGATCTTCGGTGGTCCCGGCGCCTGAGCGCCGCGACCGTTCGGACCAGAGATAGAGGACTGAGTCAGCAATGGCTATCCGCAAGTACAAGCCGACGACGCCGGGCCGCCGTGGCTCCAGCGTCGCCGACTTCGCCGAGGTCACCCGCGACCATCCCGAGAAGTCGCTGGTCCGGCCGCTGCACGGTCGCGGCGGGCGCAACGTGCATGGGAAGGTCACCGCGCGGCACCAGGGCGGTGGGCACAAGCGCGCCTACCGGGTGATCGACTTCCGCCGGGCCGACAAGGACGGCGTGCCGGCGAAGGTCGCGCACATCGAGTACGACCCGAACCGCACCTCGCGCATCGCGCTGCTGCACTTCGCCGACGGCGAGAAGCGCTACATCATCGCGCCGGCCCGCCTCAAGCAGGGCGACACGGTGGAGTGCGGTCCCGCGGCCGACATCAAGCCGGGCAACAACCTGCCGCTGCGGAACATCCCCGTGGGCACCGTCGTTCACGCCATCGAGCTCCGTCCCGGTGGCGGCGCGAAGATCGCCCGCTCGGCCGGGACCAGCGTCCAGCTGGTCGCCCGTGAGGGCCGCCTGGCGCAGCTGCGCATGCCCTCGGGGGAGATCCGCAACGTCGACGTCCGCTGCCGCGCGACCGTCGGCGAGGTGGGCAACGCCGAGCAGTCGAACATCAACTGGGGCAAGGCCGGCCGCATGCGGTGGAAGGGCAAGCGCCCGACCGTCCGCGGTGTCGCCATGAACCCGGTGGACCACCCGCACGGTGGTGGTGAGGGCAAGACCTCCGGTGGTCGCCACCCGGTGAACCCGAAGGGCAAGCCGGAGGGCCGGACGCGCAAGCGGAAGGCCAGTGACGCCCTGATCGTGCGCCGCCGGCGCACCAACAAGAAGCGCTGAGCGGGTAGAGGAGTCCGACAGACATGCCACGCAGCCTGAAGAAGGGCCCGTTCGTCGACGACCACCTGCTCAAGAAGGTGGACGCGCAGAACGAGAAGGGCACCAAGACCGTCATCCGGACCTGGTCGCGCCGCTCGACGATCATCCCCGACATGCTCGGGCACACGATCGCCGTGCACGACGGCCGCAAGCACGTCCCGGTGTTCGTGACCGAGGCCATGGTCGGGCACAAGCTCGGCGAGTTCGCGCCCACCCGCACGTTCCGTGGGCACGTCAAGGACGACCGCCGGTCCCGGCGCGGCTGACCAGGTAGAGAGAGAATCCACATGACTTCCCAGGTGGGACAGGAGGTGCCGGTCGCCCGGGCTACGGCCCGGTTCGTCCGCGTCACCCCCATGAAGGCACGCCGGGTGGTGGACCTCATCCGCTACCTGCCGACCGACGAGGCCCTGGCCCTGCTGCGCTTCGCGCCGCAGGCCGCCAGTGAGCCGGTGCTCAAGGTCGTCGCCAGCGCCGTCGCCAACGCCGAGCACAACCTGCGGCTGGACCCGGCCGCGCTGGTGGTCAGCGCGGCGTACGTCGACGAGGGCCCGACCCTGAAGCGGATCCGCCCGCGGGCCCAGGGCCGCGCGTACCGCATCAACAAGCGGACCTGCCACATCACCGTCGAGGTGGCCGAGGTGTCGTCCAGCGCCGAGCTGGCCGGCAAGTCGCGCACCGCCCGCCGCCGCACCGGCCAGTCCGGCCCGGCGACCCAGCAGCAGAGCAGCAACACGAGAGGAGGGACCCGCTAGTGGGTCAGAAGGTCAACCCGCACGGGTTCCGACTGGGCATCACCACCGACTACAAGTCCCGGTGGTACGCCGACAAGCTGTACAAGGACTACGTCAAGGAAGACGTGGCCATCCGCAAGCTCATGAGCAAGGGGATGGAGCGGGCCGGGATCTCCAAGGTCGAGATCGAGCGCACCCGTGACCGCGTCCGCGTCGACATCCACACCGCCCGGCCGGGCATCGTCATCGGCCGGCGTGGCGCGGAGGCCGACCGCATCCGTGGCGAGCTGGAGAAGCTCACCGGCAAGCAGGTGCAGCTGAACATCCTCGAGGTCAAGAACCCCGAGTCCGACGCGCAGCTGGTCGCCCAGGGCGTCGCCGAGCAGCTCTCCAGCCGCGTGAGCTTCCGTCGAGCCATGCGCAAGGCCATGCAGTCGGCCCAGCGCAGCCCGCAGGTCAAGGGCATCCGGGTGCAGTGCTCCGGGCGCCTGGGCGGCACCGAGATGAGCCGGTCGGAGTTCTACCGCGAGGGTCGGGTGCCGCTGCACACGCTGCGCGCGAACATCGACTACGGCATCTACGAGGCCCGCACCACCTTCGGTCGCATCGGCGTGAAGGTCTGGATCTACAAGGGTGACGTCAGCGGCTCCCGTGCCGAGCGGGAGGCCCTCGAGGCCCTCGCCGCCCGGCAGCAGCGCCGCGAGCGCGCCCAGCGTCCGCGCCGGTCCGGCTCGTCCGGCACCACCGCCGGCGGCACCGAGGCCGGCCGCGCCGCGGTCGAGTCCTCGACCGGTCCGGTCGACACCACCGAGAGCGCCGTGGCCGCGACCTCGGGCGAGGTCGCTCCCGAGCAGACCGTCGCCGAGAACGTGGGCGCCGAGGCCACCGCCGCGGCCGAGAACACGGCCGCACAGAACACGACGGAGGGCTGACACGTGCTGATCCCACGGCGCGTCAAGCACCGCAAGCAGCACCACCCGAGCCGATCGGGCCGGGCCAAGGGCGGCACCGCGATCAACTTCGGTGAGTACGCCATCCAGGCCCTCGAGCCGGCGTACGTGACCAACCGGCAGATCGAGTCGGCCCGTATCGCCATGACCCGGCACATCCGCCGTGGCGGGAAGGTGTGGATCTCGATCTACCCGGACCGTCCGCTCACCAAGAAGCCGGCCGAGACCCGCATGGGTTCGGGTAAGGGCTCGCCCGAGTGGTGGGTCGCCAACGTCAAGCCGGGCCGCATCATGTTCGAGCTCTCCGGCGTCGCCGAGCCGGTGGCCCGCGAGGCCATGCGCCGCGCGATCCACAAGCTGCCCATGAAGTGCCGCTTCATCACTCGTGAAGGAGAGGTGTGATGGCCGCCGGTCTGACCGCCCCCGAGCTGCGTGAGCTCTCCGCCGAGGAGCTCGCCACGCGGCTGCGCGAGTCGAAGGAAGAACTGTTCAACCTGCGGTTCCAGGTGGCCACCGGCCAGCTGGACAACAACCGGCGGCTGCAGACCGTTCGCCGCGACATCGCCCGGATCTACACGATCATGCGCGAGCGCGAGCTCGGTCTCTCGGTCGCCCCGAACGAGGGTGTGGCATGAGCGAGCCCCAGTCGGCGGCTGCGCCGAACACTGCGACCGCGTCGGGCCCCGGCCTGGCCGGCCGTGGCTACCGCAAGGTCCGTGAGGGCCTCGTGGTCAGCGACAAGATGGACAAGACGATCGTCGTCGAGGTCGAGGACCGCGTGAAGCACGGCCTCTACGGCAAGGTCATCCGTCGCACGAGCAAGCTGAAGGCCCACGACGAGCAGCAGGTCGCCGGCATCGGTGACCGCGTGCAGATCATGGAGACCCGGCCGCTGTCGGCCACCAAGCGGTGGCGGCTGGTCGAGGTCCTCGAGAAGGCCAAGTGATCCCCGGTCACCCGGCCCGCACGCGGGCCGAGTGACCAGCGCCCCTCCGGGGGAGGTCCAGGAGCAGGTACGCTGGACGACTGGCGCGCCCTCCGGGTGCGCGCCGCATCCCGGTACCCGTGCCTCGGACGCACCGGCGGCGAACGCTGCCGGTGCGTCCGCACGTGGGTACCGGACAGCCGGTTCACCGTTCCGGCCCGGCTGTCACATCGAAAGATCAGGGAGTAGGACGTGATCCAGCAGGAGTCGCGACTGCGGGTCGCCGACAACACCGGTGCGAAGGAGATCCTCTGCATCCGTGTTCTCGGCGGGTCCGGGCGACGCTACGCGGGCATCGGTGACGTGATCGTCGCCACCGTCAAGGACGCGCTGCCCGGCGCCGGGGTCAAGCGCGGTGACGTGGTCAAGGCCGTCGTGGTCCGCACGGTGAAGGAGCGTCGTCGTCCGGACGGCTCCTACATCCGCTTCGACGAGAACGCCGCGGTCATCATCCGCGACAGCGGCGACCCGCGCGGTACGCGCATCTTCGGCCCGGTCGGCCGGGAGCTCCGCGACAAGCGCTTCATGCGGATCATCTCGCTCGCCCCGGAGGTGCTGTGACCATGGCCGAGAAGACCCCCTCGATGAAGGTCAAGAAGGGCGACACGGTCGTCGTGCTGTCCGGCAAGGACAAGGGCGCCAAGGGCCGCGTCATCGCCGCCTACCCCAAGCAGCAGAAGGTCCTCGTGGAGGGCGTCGGCCGGGTGAAGAAGCACACCCGGATCAGCTCCAACCAGCGTGGTGCCCAGTCGGGCGGGATCGTCACGCAGGAGGCTCCCATCCACGTGAGCAACGTGATGGTGATCGACTCCGAGGACAAGCCGACCCGGGTCGGCTACCGCAAGGACGAGGAAGGCCGCAGCATCCGGGTCTCGCGGCGCACCGGTAAGGACCTCTGACCCCATGAGTGCACCCACCCGTGAGCTGCCCCGCCTGCTCGAGCGCTACCGCGCGGAGATCGCGCCGGCGCTGCAGTCGGAGTTCAACTACGCCAACGTCATGCAGATCCCGCGGCTGACGAAGATCGTCGTCAACATGGGCGTCGGCGAGGCGACCCGCGACGCGAAGCTGATGGACGGCGCGGTCCGCGACCTCACCGCCATCACCGGTCAGAAGCCGGCCGTCGTCCGCGCCCGGAAGTCCATCGCGCAGTTCAAGCTCCGCGAGGGCATGCCGATCGGCGCCAAGGTGACCCTGCGTGGCGACCGCATGTGGGAGTTCCTGGACCGGCTGCTGTCGCTGGCCCTGCCCCGCATCCGTGACTTCCGCGGCCTGTCCGCCAAGCAGTTCGACGGTCACGGCAACTACACGTTCGGGCTGACCGAGCAGTCGATGTTCCGCGAGATCGACGTCGACAAGATCGACCGTCCCCGCGGCATGGACATCACGCTGGTCACCACTGCCACGAATGACGAGGAGGGTCGCGAGCTCCTCCGCCTGCTGGGCTTCCCGTTCGCCGGCCAGCCCGTCGTGACCACCACCCGCTGAGCCGGGGCGAGGAGACAGACAGATGGCCAAGAAGGCGCTGATCAACAAGGCGGCCCGCAAGCCCAAGTTCGCGGTCCGCGGCTACACCCGATGCCAGCGGTGCGGCCGTCCGCACTCGGTCTTCCGCAAGTTCGGCCTGTGCCGGATCTGCCTGCGGGAGATGGCCCACGCCGGCGAGCTCCCGGGCGTCAGCAAGTCCAGCTGGTGAAGGACCCGGCTGCCCCCCACGACACGCTCCGCGTGCCGTGGGTCCCTGCAGCCGGGCCGATCCAGCACGTCACCTAGCGAGCACCACCGATCGCCGAGAGGCCCGCGCACGGCGCGTGAGGAACCGCGGCGAGAGAGGCACCACACCCATGACGATGACCGACCCGATCGCGGACATGCTCACGCGGATCCGGAACGCCAACCAGGCGTACCACGACTCCACGACGATGCCGTCCTCCAAGCTGAAGACGCACATCGCGGAGATCCTCCAGCAGGAGGGGTACATCGCCGGTTGGCGGGTCGACGAGGTCGAGCAGGACGGCACCGCGCGCAAGCAGCTGGTGATTGACCTGAAGTACGGCCCCAACCGTGAGCGGAGCATCGCCGGAGTCCGGCGCGTCTCCAAGCCCGGTCTGCGGGTGTACGCCAAGTCGACCGCACTGCCCAAGGTGCTCGGCGGCCTCGGGGTGGCGATCATCTCCACCTCGACCGGGCTGCTGACCGACCGGCAGGCGAACAAGAAGGGCGTGGGCGGGGAAGTCCTCGCCTACGTCTGGTAAGGGGACGAGCAGATGTCACGGATCGGACGACTCCCGGTTCCCGTGCCCAGCGGCGTGGACGTCGCCATCGACGGTCAGACCGTCAGCGTCACGGGCCCCAAGGGCTCGCTGAGCCACACGGTCGCAGCGCCCATCACCGTCGCCCGCGGCGAGGACGGCACGCTGAGCGTGCAGCGTCCCAACGACGAGCGGGAGAGCCGCGCCCTGCACGGGCTGTCGCGCACCCTGATCGCCAACATGATCACCGGCGTCACCACGGGGTACAGCAAGACCCTGGAGATCGTCGGTGTCGGTTACCGCGTCCAGGCGCGTGGCTCGGACCTCGAGTTCGCGCTGGGCTACAGCCACCCGGTGCCGGTGCGTGCCCCGGAGGGCATCACCTTCACCGTCGAGTCCCCGACCCGCCTGCGGGTGGACGGGATCGACAAGCAGCAGGTGGGGCAGGTCGCGGCCAACATCCGCAAGCTGCGCCGTCCGGACCCGTACAAGGGCAAGGGCGTGCGCTACCAGGGCGAGGTCATCAAGCGCAAGGTCGGGAAGACGGGTAAGTGATGGCACAGACCGAGAAGGCTGCCGCTCGGGTGCACAAGCCCGTCGGCACCGACATCAGCACCGCGCGGCGGGTCTCCCGCCTGCGCCGGCACAACCGGCTGCGCAAGCGGGTCTCGGGCACGTCGGAGCGTCCGCGCCTGGTGGTCAACCGCAGCTCCCGGCACATCCACGTCCAGGTCGTCGACGACACCGTCGGCCGTACCCTGGTCAGTGCCTCCACGCTCGACCCGAGCCTGCGCAGCGCCGAGGGGGACAAGTCCACCCTGGCGCGCCAGGTGGGTGCCCTGGTCGCCGAGCGGGCCAAGGCCGCGGGGATCACCGCGGTCGTGTTCGACCGGGGCGGCAACCGCTACCAGGGCCGCATCGCCGCGCTGGCCGACGGCGCGCGCGAGGGCGGGCTGGACTTCTGATGAGCCACACCGCGAACGAGAAGATCGAGAGGGACGTCTGATGCCAGGACCACAGCGACGCGGCGGCGGCGCCGGCGGCGGCAACGACCGCCGCGACCGTCGTGACGGCGGGCGGGGGCCCGGCGGCGCGCCTGCCGAGAAGAGCAACTACATCGAGCGCGTGGTGGCGATCAACCGCGTCTCCAAGGTCGTCAAGGGCGGTCGGCGCTTCAGCTTCACCGCGCTGGTGATCGTCGGTGACGGCGACGGCACCGTGGGCGTCGGTTACGGCAAGGCCAAGGAGGTGCCCGCGGCGATCGCCAAGGGCGTCGAGGAGGCCAAGAAGCACTTCTACAAGGTGCCCCGGATCGCCAGCACCATCCCGCACCCGGTGCAGGGTGAGGCGGCGGCCGGTGTCGTGCTGCTCAAGCCGGCCAGTCCCGGTACCGGTGTCATCGCCGGTGGCCCGGTGCGCGCCGTCCTCGAGTGCGCCGGCATCCACGACGTGCTGTCGAAGAGCCTCGGCTCGTCGAACCCGATCAACATCGTGCACGCCACCATGCAGGCGCTGAAGGACCTCGTCCGTCCCGAGGAGATCGCGGCTCGCCGCGGCCTGCCCCTCGAGGACGTCGCGCCCGCGGCCATGCTGCGTGCCCGTGCCGGCCAGGGGGTCTGACATGGCGCAGCTGAAGGTCACCCAGGTCAAGTCCGCGATCGGCACCAAGCCCAACCAGCGGCAGACGCTGCGCTCGCTGGGCCTCAAGGGGATCAACGACTCGGTCGTCCAGGAGGACCGTCCCGAGATCCGCGGGATGGTCGCGACGGTGCCGCACCTGGTCACCGTCGAAGAGATCAGCTGAACCCCGGCTGAGTAGGGACATCTCATGACTCTCAAGGTCCACCACCTGCGTCCGGCCCCCGGCGCCCACACCCCCAAGACCCGCGTGGGTCGCGGTGAGGGCTCCAAGGGCAAGACCGCCGGTCGCGGCACCAAGGGCACCGGTGCGCGGGGCAACACCTCCGCGCGGTTCGAGGGCGGGCAGACGCCGCTGCACATGCGGCTGCCCAAGCTCTCGGGCTTCAAGAACCGGAACAAGGTCGTCTTCCAGGTCGTCAACCTCGACCGGATCGCGACCCTGTTCCCCCAGGGCGGTTCGGTGAACCCCGACTCCCTCGCCGAGGCCGGCGCGGTGCGCCGTGGCCAGCCGGTGAAGGTGCTCGGCACCGGCGACCTGGGCGGCGTCGAGGTGCACGTGCACGCGCACGCGTTCTCCTCGTCCGCGGCCGAGAAGATCGCCGCGGCCGGGGGCAGCACCACCCGCATCTGACCGCCGACGACCCCCGGGGAGCGCACCAGGCGCCCCGGGGGTCGTCTGCTGCCCGGCCGGGACCCCGTCGCGCCGGCCCCGCCCCGGGCGGCGGACGGCGCGCCTCACCCTCGAGAGCGGGTGCTCGGCCGGTCCGCACCCCACCGTTGCTAACCTCATCCGACCGATCAGGGGAGGGCACGTGCTGCAGGCGTTCGCCGCGGCGTTCCGGACGCCAGACCTCCGGCGCAAGCTGCTGTTCTCCCTGGCGATCATCGCCGTGTACCGGCTGGGTGCCGCGATCCCGGGCCCCGGCGTCTCGGTCGAGGCGATCAACAGCTGTCTCGAGCAGGCGCAGGCCTCCGACCAGCGGGACCTCTACTCGCTGGTCAACCTCTTCTCCGGTGGCGCGCTGCTCCGGCTGTCGGTGTTCGCGCTCGGGATCATGCCCTACATCACGGCGAGCATCATCGTGCAGCTGCTCGTCGTGGTCATCCCGCGCTTCGAGCAGCTGAAGAAGGAAGGGCAGTCGGGCCAGCAGAAGCTGACCCAGTACACCCGTTACCTGACGATCGCCCTGGCGATCCTGCAGAGCACCGGGATCATCGCGCTGGCCCGCAGCGGTCAGCTGTTCCCCGGTTGCGCCCAGGACATCATCCCGGACACGTCCATCTGGACGACCGTGGTCCTCGTCATCGCCCTCACCGCCGGCACCGCCGTGATCATGTGGCTCGGGGAGCTGCTGACGGAGAAGGGGATCGGCAACGGCATGTCCGTGCTGATCTTCACCTCGATCGCGGCGCGCATCCCCGCCGAGGGTGGCTCCATCCTGCAGACGCGCGGCGGCTTCGTCTTCGCCGTCGTCTGCGTCATCGCCGTGGTGATCATCGGCACGGTGGTGTGGGTCGAGCAGGCCCAGCGGCGGATCCCGGTCCAGTACGCCAAGCGCATGGTGGGCCGCCGCATGTACGGGGGCACGTCGACCTACCTGCCCCTGAAGGTCAACCAGGCCGGCGTCATCCCCGTGATCTTCGCGTCGTCGCTGCTCTACCTGCCGCAGCTGATCACGCAGCTGCAGGGCGACGAGACCGGCCCGGTGCGGCGGTTCTTCGAGAACTACGTCATCGACCAGAGCAGCCCCGCGCACATCGCGATCTACTTCGGCCTGATCGTGTTCTTCACGTACTTCTACGTGTCGATCACCTTCAACCCGGAGGAGCGGGCCGAGGACATGAAGCGCTACGGCGGCTTCATCCCTGGCATCCGGCCGGGTCGGCCCACCGCCGAGTACCTGCAGTACGTGCTGTCCCGGATCACCCTCCCCGGGTCGATCTACCTGGGGCTGGTGGCAGTGTTGCCCAACCTGTTCCTGTCGATCACGCAGCAGGGGCAGAACCAGAACTTCCCGTTCGGCGGGACCGCGGTGCTGATCATGGTGGGAGTGGGGTTGGAGACCGTGAAGCAGATCGAGACGCAACTCAACCAGCGCAACTACGAAGGGTTCCTGAAGTAGTGCGCGTCGTGCTGCTCGGCCCGCCCGGGGCGGGCAAGGGCACCCAGGCGCAGATCATCGCCGGACAGCTCGGTGTCCCGGCCATCTCGACCGGTGACATCTTCCGGGCCAACGTGAGCGGCCAGACCGAGCTGGGCCTCGAGGCCAAGGTCTACATGGACGCCGGCGACCTCGTGCCGGACGCGATCACCGTCGCGATGGTCAAGGACCGGTTGGCCGAGACCGACGCCAAGGGCGGGTTCCTCCTCGACGGGTTCCCCCGGACCATCGCCCAGGCCGAGCAGCTGGCCGAGTCGCTGCGCGAGCTCGGGCACGGCCTCGACCGCGTCCTGGAGCTCGTCGTCGACGAGGAGGAGCTCGTGCGACGGCTCTCCGGCCGGCGCATGCTCGTGGACGGCCAGTGGGTGCAGCGCGACGACGACAAGCCCGAGACGGTGCGGCACCGGCTGCAGGTCTACCGGGAACAGACCGCGCCCCTGTCGGGGTTCTACGAGGCTGAGGGGCTGCTCGTCCGCATCGACGCGATCGGCACGGTCGAGGAGGTCACCGAGCGGGCGATGACGGCGCTCGGGGTGACGTCGGCCGGGCGGCCCGAGGGACCGACCGGGCAGCCGAGCGCGGACTGAGGAGCGGCGGCGCACATGACTGCCGCCGGGATCCTGGGACGCCTCCCGCTGCTGGCGAAGTGGAGTGGACGGATGATCCAGATCAAGACGCCGCACGAGATCGAGCTCATGCGGGCCTCCGGTCTCGTCACGGCCGGCGCCCTGAAGGCGGTGCGCGCCGCCGTCCGCCCGGGGGTCAGCACCAAGGAGCTGGACGCGATGGCCGAGGACCACATCCGGTCGCAGGGCGCCGTGCCGAACTTTCTCGGGTACCACGGTTTCACCGGGACGATCTGCGCGTCGGTCAACGACGAGGTGGTCCACGGGATCCCGAACCCGGACCGGGTGCTCGCCGAGGGCGACAACATCTCCATCGACTGCGGCGCCATCCTCAACGGCTGGCACAGCGACTCCGCCGTGACCGTGACCGTGGGGGAGCCCTCCGCCGAGGACGCCGCGCTGCTGGCCGTCACGGAGCGGTCGATGTGGGCCGGCCTGGCCAAGGCGATCGCCGGTGGCCGGCTGACCGACATCAGCCACGCCGTCGAGGAGGTGATCACCGCGGAGGAGCACCCCTACGGGATCGTCGACCACTACGGCGGGCACGGCATCGGGACCGAGATGCACCAGGACCCCCACGTCCTGAACTACGGCCGGGCCGGCCGTGGCCCCCGGCTCGTCCCGGGGCTGGCGCTGGCCATCGAGCCGATGGTCACCGTGGGGGACCCGGCCACCGTCGAGCTCGAGGACGGCTGGACCGTGGTCACCAAGGACGGGTCGCGCGCGGCCCACTTCGAGCACACCGTCGCCATCACCCCGGAGGGCCCCTGGGTCCTCACGGCGGAGGACGGCGGCGTCGCGGGGCTGGCCCCGTTCGGGATCACCCCCCGCACCTGACGGCGCACCTGCAGGGTCCCGCCGCGAGCGTGCGAGCGGTGGGGGGCAGGTGGGCCCTCCCACCACCCTGCCGGATCACATCGGCCCGGGTTGGAGAGGCGCGCCGGGGCGGGGTACAGTGGCCGTTGGCGCTCGCGCCGTCCTGTCGTCGTGCTGTGGCCGTACGACGCAGGACGCCCTCGCGGGAGTGTCTGCACCACCTGTTCTGCAATCAACCAGCGCGTCCCAGCGGGTCTCTCCGTGGGCGCCGTCGAGCCGGGAGGCCGTGTCGGGTATGGCGAAGAAGGACGGGGCCATCGAGGTCGAGGGTCGCGTCGTCGAGCCGCTGCCCAACGCGATGTTCCGGGTCGAGCTGCAGAACGGGCACCGGGTGCTCGCCCACATCAGCGGCAAGATGCGCCAGCACTACATCCGCATCCTGCCCGAGGACCGCGTGGTCGTGGAGCTCTCGCCCTACGACCTGACCCGCGGTCGCATCGTCTACCGCTACAAGTAAGCCGCCGGAGCGCCGCGGACCCGCGAGCGCCCGGCCACACGATCGACAGGAATGAGGGGCGGCACCGGTGAAGGTCCAGCCGTCGGTGAAGAAGATCTGCGACAAGTGCAAGGTGATCCGCCGGCACGGCCGGGTCATGGTCATCTGCGACAACGCCCGCCACAAGCAGCGGCAGGGCTGAGGGAGTACCTGGACATGGCACGACTGGCCGGCGTCGACCTGCCCCGCGACAAGCGGATGGAGATCGCGCTCACCTACATCTACGGCATCGGCAAGACCGCCGCGAAGGAGACCCTGGCCGCGACGGGCGTCAGCCCCGACCTGCGCGCCCGGGACCTCTCGGACGAGGACCTGCTGAAGCTGCGTGACTACATCGACGAGCACTTCCGCGTCGAGGGTGACCTGCGCCGCGAGGTGGCCGCCGACATCCGCCGCAAGGTGGAGATCGGCTGCTACCAGGGCCTGCGTCACCGTCGCGGACTGCCCGTCCACGGTCAGCGCACCCGCACCAATGCTCGCTCGAGCAAGGGTCCGCGCAAGACCATCGCCGGCAAGAAGAAGGCCGGCAAGAAGTAAGCCGTGCAGCGCGCCGTCGCAGGCGACCCGTGAGGGCGGGAGCGACGGCGCGCCCGCGTGCTGCATCTGGCCACTGATCAGAAGGAAACCGGAGAGACATGCCTCCCAGGGCTCGCGCCGCGGCTGGTGCCAAGAAGGTCCGCCGCAAGGAGAAGAAGAACGTCGCCCACGGCGCCGCGCACATCAAGAGCACCTTCAACAACACCATCGTGTCGATCACCGACCCCACCGGGAACGTGATCAGCTGGGCCTCCGCCGGCCACGTCGGCTTCAAGGGCTCGCGCAAGTCGACGCCGTTCGCCGCCCAGATGGCCGCGGAGAACGCCGCGCGCAAGGCGCAGGAGCACGGCATGCGGAAGGTCGACGTCTTCGTCAAGGGCCCGGGGTCCGGCCGCGAGACCGCCATCCGGTCCCTGCAGGCCACCGGC
Organism: Geodermatophilus sp. SYSU D01105; assembly: GCF_054050095.1. Taxonomy (NCBI): domain Bacteria; kingdom Bacillati; phylum Actinomycetota; class Actinomycetes; order Geodermatophilales; family Geodermatophilaceae; genus Geodermatophilus; species Geodermatophilus sp. SYSU D01105. The sequence continues at coordinate 48,730 of NZ_JBJGYR010000013.1, read as the reverse complement.
CTCGAGGTGGGCCAGATCCAGGACGTGACGCCGCAGCCGCACAACGGCTGCCGCCCCAAGAAGCGCCGCCGGGTCTGACCGGCCACTGACAGAGACGAAGAGGTAGAGAGACGTGGCCCGTTACACCGGAGCCGACTGCCGCATGTGCCGGCGCGAGAAGATGAAGCTGTTCCTCAAGGGCAGCAAGTGCGAGTCCCCGAAGTGCCCGATCGAGATCCGGCCCTACCCGCCGGGCGAGCACGGCCGGGGTCGCAGCAAGGACAGCGAGTACCTGCTGCAGCTGCGCGAGAAGCAGAAGGCCCGCCGCATCTACGGCGTGCTGGAGAAGCAGTTCCGCGGCTACTACGAAGAGGCGAACAAGAAGTCGGGCAAGACCGGTGAGGTCCTGCTGCAGATCCTCGAGTCGCGCCTGGACAACGTGGTCTACCGGGCCGGTTTCGCCGAGTCCCGCGACATGGCCCGCCAGCTGGTGCGCCACGGCCACATCCGCGTCAACGGCCGCAAGGTGGACATCCCGTCCTACCGCGTGAGCGCGAACGACATCATCGAGGTCGCCGAGAAGTCGCGGCAGATGATGCCCTTCGAGATCGCCCAGGCCCGCGCCGGCGAGCGCCCCGTGCCGCCGTGGCTGGAGGTCATCAGCAGCCAGCTGCGCGTGCTCGTGCACAGCGTGCCGGCCCGCCAGGTGATCGACACCCCGGTCCAGGAGCAGCTGATCGTCGAGCTCTACTCCAAGTAGCAGCTCGTCGCCTGGTGCAGGGGTCCCGGTCCCTGCACCAGGCCGGCTCCGGTCGGCGGACGGATGCCCGCCGGAGCCCGCACCACCCCCCTCACGGCGTCATATGGCGGGCGCCGGAGGAACCTGAGGAGAACACCACAATGCTCATCGCACAGCGTCCGACGCTGACCGAGGAGACCCTCACCGAGCAGCGCTCGCGGTTCGTCATCGAGCCGCTCGAGCCGGGCTTCGGCTACACCCTGGGCAACTCCCTGCGCCGCACCCTCCTGTCCTCCATCCCCGGCGCTGCTGTCACCAGCATCCGGATCGAGGGGACCCTGCACGAGTTCACCACCGTGCCCGGGGTCAAGGAGGACGTCACCGAGATCATCCTCAACCTCAAGGGCCTGGTCGTCAGCTCCGACTCCGACGAGCCGGTGACCATGTACCTGCGCAAGCAGGGCCCTGGTGAGGTCACCGCCGCGGACATCGCGCCGCCGGCCGGGGTCGAGGTGCACAACCCCGAGCTGCACATCGCCACGCTGAACGGCAAGGGCCGGCTGGAGATCGAGCTGGTCGTCGAGCGGGGCCGCGGCTACGTGCCCGCGCCGCAGAACAAGCAGCCGGGTCAGGAGATCGGCCGGATCCCCGTCGACTCCATCTACTCCCCGGTCCTCAAGGTGACCTACGCCGTCGAGGCGACCCGCGTCGAGCAGCGGACCGACTTCGACCGTCTGGTCGTCGACGTCGAGACCAAGCCGTCGATCGCCCCGCGCGACGCGATCGCCAGCGCCGGCTCCACGCTGGTCGAGCTGTTCGGCCTGCTGCGCGAGCTGAACATCGACGCCGAGGGCATCGAGGTCGGGCCGAGCCCGGCCGAGGCCGCCGACATCGCCAACTTCTCGATGCCGATCGAGGACATGGACCTCACCGTCCGGTCCTACAACTGCCTCAAGCGCGAGGGTGTGCACACCGTCGGTGAGCTCGTCACCCGCTCCGAGGCCGACCTGCTCGACATCCGCAACTTCGGGGCCAAGTCGATCGACGAGGTCAAGATGAAGCTCGCGGCGATGGGCCTCGCGCTCAAGGACAGCCCGCCCGGGTTCATCCCCACCTCGGTGGAGAGCTACGACGAGGGCTACGAGACCGACGCCTACCAGCAGCACGGGGAGTACGCCGCCGCGTACGACCAGGCCCAGTACGACGAGGGCTCCTACCAGGAGACCGAGCAGCTCTGAGGCGGGTGCCGGACGGCGGGTGGACCCGCCGTCCGGCGCCGCCCTCCGGGCCGCCACACTGGTCCGGATGCACCACAGCGCGCGCCGCGCGCCGATCGACAGCACCACCACGGAACGCAGCCGGCACCGCGGCCCGGCCGCCTGAGGAAGGACCGACATGCCCACCCCCACCAAGGGCCCCCGTCTCGGCGGGTCCCCCTCGCACGAGCGGCTGATGCTGGCCAACCTGGCCACGTCGCTGTTCGAGCACGGGCGGATCACCACCACCGAGGCGAAGGCGAAGCGGCTGCGCCCGTACGCCGAGAAGCTGGTGACCTTCGCCAAGCGCGGTGACCTGCACGCCCGTCGCCAGGTGATGACCGTCATCCGGGACAAGGACGTCGTCCACACGCTGTTCGCCGAGATCGGCCCGCGCTTCGCGGACCGTCCGGGCGGCTACACCCGCATCACCAAGGTCGGTCCGCGCAAGGGCGACAACGCCCCCATGGCGGTCATCGAGCTGGTCGAGGGCCAGACCGTGGCCCAGCAGGCCGTCGGCGAGGCCGAGCGCGCCCGGGGCACGCGGTTCGCCTCCGGCGCCGGTGCCGCCGCCGCGTCCGGTGAGGTCACCGCCGACGCCCTCGAGGCCGCGCCCGCCGACGACACCGCGACCGACGCCGAGGCGACCGACGCGGTCGCCCTCGATGCCGAGGCCGCCGACGCCGACGCCACCGACGCCGACACCACCGAGGCCGCCTCCGGCGAGGCCGGGACCGCCGGCGCCACCGAGACCGTGGCCGCCGACGCCGAGTCCCCGGGGGACGCCGAGGCGACGGGCGGCGCCCGGTGACCGACCGGGAGCAGCCGGGCGCCGGCGGCGACGCCGGCGCCGCCGGTGTCTCCGCCGGTGGCGGTGACCAGGGCGCGACCTTCGAGGGCGAGACGACCGGGCCCGGTGGCGACACCTCCCCGGCCGTGACCGCCGGCGACGTCGACCCCGAGGCCCAGCAGGTCGTCGCCGACGTCTTCAACCCCGACGGCGAGCGCCAGGACGACGGCGACGTCACCCGGGAGCCGACCGCCGAGAACGTCGCGGTCGTCGACGACCCGATCCTCTCGCCGGACGTGGCCGCCGCGGCCGCCGCCGAGGTGGAGGCGGCCGAGCTGGGCGACGCCGCCACCGCGGGCACCCACGCCCCCGGTGGCGAGGCCGCGCCCGACCCCAAGTGAGCGGTCGCTGAACGGCCAGCACGACCTCGACGAGCCCGTCACCGCACCCGGTGGCGGGCTCGTCCGTCTCCGGCTGGAGATCGGCTACGACGGCACCGCGCTGCACGGCTGGGCCCGCCAGCCGGGTCAGCGGACCGTCCAGGGCGACCTGGAGGCCGCGCTGGCCACGGTGCTGCGCACCCCGGTCGAGCTGACCGTCGCCGGCCGCACCGACGCGGGGGTGCACGCGACCGGGCAGGTCGCGCACGGCGACGTCCCCCGTGCGGTGTGGGAGGGACAGCGGGACAGGCTGGTCCGCCGGCTGCGCGGGGTGCTGCCGCCCGACGTCGCGGTGACCGCCGTGGCCGAGGCGCCGCCGGGGTTCGACGCCCGCTTCGGCGCGCTCCGCCGGCACTACGTCTACCGGCTCTCCGACGCCGATGCCGGCCCGCCGCCGCTGCGCCGGCTCGACACCGTCGGGTGGCCGCGACGGCTGGACGTCGAGGCGATGTCGCCGGCGGCCGGGCTGCTGCTCGGCGAGCACGACTTCGCGGCGTTCTGCCGTCGTCGGGAGGGAGCCAGCAGCGTCCGGACGCTCCTGGCCCTGTCGGCCGAGCGCGACGGCGACCTGGTCCTCGTGCGGGCAAGCGCCGACGCGTTCTGCCACTCGATGGTGCGCAGCCTGGTCGGCGCCCTGATCGCGGTGGGGGAGGGGCGGCGGGCGCCGGAGTGGCCGGCCTCGCTGCTGTCGCGCGCCGAGCGGGCCGGTGAGGTGGTGGTGGCGCCGGCCGCCGGTCTCACGCTGGTCGCGGTCGACTACCCCCCGGTCGCCGAGCTGGCCGCCCGTGCACAGGTCACCCGGGCGCGCCGGGGCTGACCAGCCGGTCGAGCACGTACCCCGGGACGAGCCGGCGCTCAGGGCAGCGCGGCGACCGCCTCGTCGATCGGCGTGGGGCCGCTGACCAGCTCGACCACCTCGTCGGTCTTCCCGGCGTCGAGCAGCGCCACCAGGACGGCCGCGACGTCGTCCCGCGGGACCTCCCCGTACTCCACCCCGTGGGCGAGGGTGACCCGGCCGTTCCCGGGGTCGTCGGTGAGCCGTCCGGGTCGCAGCACCACCGTGCCCAGCCCCGGCCGCGGGAGGATGACGTCCTCGGCGGCGAGCTTGGCCTGCAGGTACGCGGCGAAGACCGGGTCCATCCCCTGCGGCGTGCCGCGCCGGGCCTGCTCCACGCCCATGGAGGAGACCAGGAGGTAGCGGCGGACGCCGGCACGCTCGGCGGCGTCGGCCAGCAGGACCGCCGCGCCGCGGTCGACCGTGTGCTTGCGGGCCGCTCCGCTGCCCGGGCCGGCCCCGGCGGCGAAGACGACCGCGTCGGCTCCGCGCACGACCTCGGCGACCTCGTCGACCCCGGCCTGCTCGAGGTCCAGGATCGCCGGCTCGACGCCGTCGTCGCGGAGGTCGGCCTCGTGGCCGGGGTTGCGGACGATGCCGACCACGGTGTCCCCGCGGCTGGTCAGGAGACGACCGAGGCGGCGGGCGACCTGCCCGTGGGCCCCGGCGATGACGATGCGCATGGGCCGGGGCTACCCGCGGCGCCGGCGGCCCATCCGGGCCGCCTCGGCGGCGGCCGCCCGTGCGCGGGCCAGGTCGGCGGGGGTGTCGCAGTCGGTCCACGGCGGCGGCGAGCCCGGCGCCACGGTCGGGTGCAGGCGGCGCACCGCCAGCGGGGCCAGCACCTTGCGCACCGAGGTGGGGCCGGTGACGTCGGCGACGGCGGCCCGCAGCGCCTCGGTGCGCCACACGCCCAGCAGCAACTGGTCGCGGTCGGCGTCGTCGACGACGAGCACGCCGTCCCCGGTCAGCCGCTCGCGCAGGGCGCCGATCAGCGCGGGGGTGAGGAACGGCAGGTCGCCGGCGAGCACGGCGACCACCTCGGTGGGGACGGCGGCCAGCCCGGCCCGCATCGCGGCGACCGGCCCGCCCCGCGGCGGGTCCTCGCGGACGACGACCACCCCGGGCGGCACCGGCTGCGGCGGGCCCACGACCACCCGCGGCTGCGCGTCGGCGACCGCGGCGAGGACGGCGGCCAGCATGGTCCGGCCCCCGACGTCCAGCTGCGGCTTGGCCTGTCCGCCCATCCGCGCCGCACGGCCCCCGGCCAGGACGACGGCGGCGTAGGGCGGCAGCGCGGGCACACGCAGACCGTAGGGCGCGCACGTGGGTACCGTCGCGCCTCGTGGGACGAGTCACGAGCCGGACGCCGGTGCTGCGGATCCGCGGGTCGGCGCGCAGCACCCGCCCGGACACCGTGGCGGCGGAGGAGCCGCTGGAGATCCGGCTGTCGGGCACGCCGCTGGCGGTGACCATGCGGACCCCGGGGCACGACTTCGACCTGGTGCACGGCTTCCTGGCCACCGAGGGCGTCATCAGCGGCGCGGACGACGTCCTGGGCCTGCGCTACTGCGACTCCGTCGACCCCGACGGGCGCAACACCTACAACGTCGTGGACGTCGACCTCGCGCCCGGGGTCGAGCCGCCGGACACCGCGCTGGACCGGAACTTCTACACGTCGAGCTCGTGCGGGGTGTGCGGCAAGGCGAGCATCGAGGCCATCCGGACGAGGACCCGGCACGACGTCGCGGGCGACCCCGTCCGGCTGGACCTGGCGACGCTGCTCGCGCTGCCCGACCGGCTGCGCGCGGCCCAGCAGGTGTTCGACAAGACCGGGGGCCTGCACGCGGCCGGGCTGTTCACGGCCGACGGCGAGCTGGTCGCGCTGCGCGAGGACGTCGGCCGGCACAACGCCGTGGACAAGGTGGTCGGCGACGCGGTGCGGGAGGGCCGGCTGCCCCTGACCGGGCACGTGCTCATGGTCAGCGGCCGGGCCAGCTTCGAGCTGACCCAGAAGGCGGCGATGGCCGGCATCCCGGTGCTGGCGGCGGTGTCGGCGCCGTCGTCCCTGGCCGTGGAGCTCGCCGCGGACGCCGGCATCACCCTGGTCGGCTTCCTCCGCGGCGACGGCTGCAACGTCTACACCCGCCCCGAGCGCCTCACCGGGGTGTGAGAGCGCAGGGGACCTGCGCTCTCACACCCCGCAACGGAGTCGCCCTGCGAGGCGGTGGCCCGATGGCGGACCCGGAGGGTCCCCGTCGGGTCGCCGGGGTGGGCTCAGCGCAGGCCGGGGACGTCCCCCGGCCGCGGTTGGAGCGCGGAGCGCGACAGTGTGCTCAGTGGTCGCCGCCGCGCAGCTGGCTCACCACGTGTGGCAGCAGCGGACCGAGCACCGCGAGCCCGTCCCGCACCCCGCCGGTCGAGCCGGGCAGGTTGACGATCAGCGTCCGCCCCGCCGTGCCGGCGAGCCCCCGCGAGAGGACCGACGTGGGCACCGTCGGCTCGCCGTACCGGCGGACCGCCTCGGCGATGCCCGGCGCCTCCCGCTCGAGCACCGCCCGCGTCGCCTCCGGGGTGACGTCGGTGGGCGAGAGCCCGGTGCCGCCGGTGGTGAGCACCACGTCGGCGCCGGTCGCGACCGCCTCGCGCAGCACCACCTCGAGCTCGGCGACGTCGTCGGGGCGCACGTGCGGGCCCTCGACGGTGAAGCCCAGCTCGGCCAGGCCCTCGGCGAGCGCCTGCCCGCTGCGGTCGGCGTAGACCCCGGCGGCGGCGCGGTTGGAGGCGGTGACGACGACGGCGCGGGCGTCGTCGGGGAGCCCGGTCACCGCTGCCACTCCCCGCTCTTCCCACCGGACTTGGCCAGCAGCCGGACGTCGGTGATCGTGGCCCGCGGGTCGACGGCCTTGACCATGTCGATGACGGTCAGCCCGGCCACGGCGACGGAGGTGAGCGCCTCCATCTCCACCCCGGTGCGGTCGGCGGTGCGCGCGGTGGCGGTGATCTCGACGGCGTCGTCGGCGACGCTGACGTCGACGGTGACCCCGTGCAGGGCGATCGGGTGGCACAGCGGCACGAGGTCGGGCGTGCGCTTGGCCCCGGCGATGCCGGCGATCCGCGCGACGGCGACCGCGTCGCCCTTGGGCACCCCTTCACCGCGCAGCAGGGCGACGACCTCGGGACTGACGAGGACCCGCCCGGCCGCGGTGGCCTCCCGGGCGGTCACCGGCTTGGCCGAGACGTCGACCATGCGGGCTGCTCCGGCCGCGTCGACGTGGGTGAGTCGCGGCTCGGCGAGGGGCGAGTGCACGCCGTCCTCGCGGGTCGGGTTGTCCGCCGTCGGGTCGATGCTGGCGGGGTCACCGGTCACTGGAGGGCTCCTTCGATCAGCACGACGTCGACGTCGGCGCCGGCGGGCAGTTCGGTCACGTCCTCGGGGACGACGACCAGGCAGTTGGCGCGGGCCAGGTGCGCCACCAGGTGCGACCCGGGGCCGCCGACCTGGGAGACCTGACCGCCGTCGTAGCGGCCGCGCAGGAACTGGCGGCGGCCGGCGGGGGAGCGCAGCGGGGCGGTCAGCGTGGCCGGGGCGCGCAGCCGGCCGGGAGCGGCGTGCCCGAGCGCACGGCGCAGCGCGGGTCGAACGAACACCTCGAAGGAGACGAACGAGCTGACCGGGTTCCCGGGCAGGGTGACCACCGGGACGCCGTCCACCGTGCCCGCGCCCTGCGGACCGCCGGGTTGCATGGCCACCTTGACGAACTCGACGGTGCCCAGCGCCCGGAAGGCGTCCTTGACCACCTCGTAGGCGCCGGCGCTGACCCCGCCGCTGGTCACCAGCAGGTCGGCGGTCGCCAGCTCCGCGCGGACCGTGGCGAGGAACTGGTCGACGTCGTCGGGCACGAAGTGCAGCCGCCGGGCCGCGCCGCCGGCGTCCTCGACCGCGGCGACCAGCAGGGCGGAGTTCGACTCGTAGATCTGGCCGGGCAGCAGCGGTTCCCCGGGCTCGACCAGCTCGCTGCCGGTGGAGAGCACCAGCACGCGCGGACGGCGGCGCACGGTCAGCGTCCGGGCACCCACCGCGGCGGCCAGGCCCAGGTGCGCGGCGCCCAGCGGGGTCCCGGCGGTCAGGGCGACGGCGCCCGCGGCGATGTCCTCCCCGGCCGCGCGCACGTGGGTGCCGCGCGCGGGGGCGTCCCGGATCTCCACCACCTCGGTGCCGCCGTCGGTGAGCTCCACGGGCACGATGACGTCCGCGCCGGCGGGCACGGGGGCGCCGGTCATGATCCGCTGCACCGTCCCCGGCGCCAGCGGCCGGACGTCGGTGCGCCCGGCCGGGACGTCGTCGGAGACCGGCAGCCGCACCGGCGGGGCCGACACCTCCGCCCACCGCGCGGCGTACCCGTCCATGGCGGAGTTGTCGAAGCCCGGCAGCGCCACGGCCGCGGTCAGGTCCCGCGCGAGGACGCGGTTGTGCGCCGCGGCCAGCGACACCTCCTCCACGGGCATGTCCGGCAGGAGGGCGGCCACGACCGCCTGGTGTTCCTCGACCGTGCGCACGGGGCACATCCTGACCGATCGCCCGCGCCCGGACCCCCGAGGGAGTGCGTCGCCGGATCTGACCGGGGTGCCGCGCGGCGGCGTCGAGGGGCATCCTCACGGGAGGGCGGACCGGTGCTCCCCGGGAGGTCGAGGTGACCGAGACGGCGACGGCGGCCTACCAGGAGCTCGCCGACCTGGTGCGGGGCTACCAGCGGTCGCAGGCGCTGACCGTGGCCGCGCGGCTGGGCATCGCCGACCTGCTCCGGGACGGTCCCCGGCCGGTCGCCGACCTGGCCCGGGCGACCGCGACCCACGAGCCGACCCTCTACCGGTTGCTGCGGGCGCTGGCCGCGATCGGGGTCTTCGTGGAGGGCGAGGAGCGGACCTTCTCCCTCGGGGCGACCGGGCAGTACCTGCGCACCGACCACCCGCTCTCCGTCGACCCCCTCGCGCGCATGTTCTGCGCGGCCTACGAGTGGCGAGCCTGGGGGGAGTTGCTGCACAGCGTTCGGACGGGGGAGAACGCGGCCCGGCACGCCCTCGGCGTGGACGTGTGGGAGTACCGCCGTCAGCACCCCGAGGAGCAGGAGGTGTTCGACGCGGCGATGCGCACCCTCTCCCGGGCCCTCACCGCCGGGTTCCTCGCCGCGCACGACTTCGGGCGGTACCGGGTGCTCGCCGACGTCGGGGGCGGCACCGGGGCCCTGCTGTCCTCGGTGCTCCGCGCGCACCCCGGGCTGCGCGGGCTGCTGTTCGACCAGCCGCAGGTGCTCGCCGGAGCGGGCGACGTGCTGCGGGAGGCCGGGGTGGCCGACCGGGTGACGGTGGTGCCGGGCGACTTCTTCGCCGAGGTGCCCGACGGTGCCGACGCCTACCTGCTCAGCCGGATCCTGCACGACTGGCCCGACGACGAGGCCCGGGCGATCCTGCGGCGGGTGCGCGCGGCGCTGGGGCCGGAGGCGGTCCTCCTGGTGCACGACGCGGTGGTCGGCCCGCCCAACACCGACGCGCGCGTGGCCTTCCTCGACCTGATGATGCTGGTCAGCGCGGGCGGCCGGGAGCGCACGGAGGCGGAGTGGCGGGAGCTGTTCGAGGCGACCGGCCTGCGCTGGCAGGGGGCCGTACGGGTGGGCCCGAACAGCTCCCTGGTCACCGCCGTCCCGGTGTGAGCCGGCGCGGCTGCGCGGTTAGGGTTCGGCGCAGACGCGAGCGGGAGGGGTGGGCGTGAGCGAGATCGACCGCATGCTGGCGGCCAACACGGAGTGGGCGCGGCGGTTCCCCGGCTCGAAGGACGTGCGTCCGGCCCGGCGGGTGGCCGTGGTGGCCTGCATGGACTCCCGGATGCCGCTGTTCCAGATGCTCGGTCTGGAGGTCGGCGACGCGCACGTCATCCGCAACGCCGGCGGCGTCATCACCGAGGACGTCGTCCGGTCGCTCACCGTCTCCCAGCACGTGCTCGGCACCCGCGAGATCCTGCTCGTGCACCACACCCAGTGCGGCCTGCAGGCCACGGACGACAACTCCTTCGCCGACCTGGTCGAGCAGGCCACCGGGCGTCGGCCCCCGTGGGCGGTGCGTGCCTTCCGGGACGCCGAGGAGGACGTGCGCGAGTCGATGCGGCTGATCCACGAGAGCCCCTACCTCCTCTCCCGCGAGGTCAGGGGCACCGTCTACGACGTCGAGTCCGGCCAGCTGCACGAGGTGAGCTGAGCGGTCCACCCGCTCGGCCGGAGGCCCGGGACCGGCGGGCTGGTATCGTGGTCGGCTGGCGCGCGGGCCGGCTGGTGCCCGCGCGCGCTGCACCGTCTCCCGTGCTCGGTGAGGCGATCCCACCAGCCGATCCGACGACGACGGAGGACACGAGCGCCGTGCGCACGTACACCCCCAAGCCCGGCGAGGTCAGCCGGGCCTGGCACGTCATCGACGCCACTGACGTGGTGCTCGGTCGACTCGCCAGCCAGACCGCGGTCCTGCTCCGCGGCAAGCACAAGCCCCAGTACGCCCCGCACGTGGACGTCGGCGACTTCGTCGTCATCGTCAACGCCGGCAAGGTGGCGCTGACCGGCTCCAAGCGCGACCAGAAGATCGCCTACCGCCACTCGGGCTACCCGGGCGGCCTCAAGGCCATCCCGGTCGGCGACCAGCTGCGCACCCATCCCGACCGCGTCATCGAGCGCGCCGTCAAGGGGATGCTGCCGCACAACAGCCTGGGCCGGCAGATGCTCAAGAAGCTGAAGGTGTACGCCGGGCCGGAGCACCCGCACGCCGCGCAGCAGCCCCAGCCCTACGAGATCAAGCAGGTGGCCCAGTGACCAGCGCACTGACCGTGACCGACGCCGAGGGGCGTCCGGTGCAGACCGTCGGCCGGCGCAAGGAGGCCGTCGTCCGCGTGCGGCTGCTGCCCGGCACCGGCCAGTTCCGGCTCAACGGCCGGACCATCGAGCAGTACTTCCCGAACAAGGTGCACCAGCAGCTCATCCGTGAGCCGCTGGTGACCGTGGAGCGGGCCGAGCAGTACGACGTCGTCGGCATCCTCAAGGGCGGTGGCGTCAGCGGCCAGGCCGGCGCGCTGCGCCTGGCGATCGCCCGCGCGCTCGTCGAGGTCGACGCCGAGGACCGTCCGGCCCTCAAGAAGGCCGGCTTCCTCACGCGTGACCCGCGGGTCACCGAGCGGAAGAAGTACGGCCTGAAGAAGGCGCGCAAGGCGCCTCAGTACTCGAAGCGCTGACCGGTACGCCCGTGGGTCGCCTCTTCGGGACCGACGGCGTCCGGGGTCGGGCCAACGCCGACCTCACGCCGGAGTTGGCCCTCTTGGTGGCACGTGCTGCCGCCGGCGTGCTCGCCGACCGCGACGGGACCTCGCGTCCCGTCGCGGTCGTCGGCCGTGACCCCCGCGCCAGTGGGGAGATGCTCGAGGCCGCTGTCGTGGCGGGCCTCACCAGTGCCGGTGCCGAGGTGCTGCGGGTCGGGGTGCTGCCCACCCCGGCGATCGCCCACCTCACGGCGCACACCGGCGCAGACCTCGGCGTGATGATCTCCGCCAGCCACAACCCGATGCCCGACAACGGCATCAAGCTGTTCAGCCGCGGCGGGCACAAGCTGCCCGACGCCGTCGAGGCCGCGATCGAGCAGGTCGTCACCGCCGGGCACGGGGCCGGTCCCCGGCCGACAGGCGCGGAGATCGGTCGCGTGCGGGACCTCCCCGACGCCGCCGGCACCTACATCGAGCACCTGCTGTCGACGGTGCACAAGCCGCTGTCCGGCCTGACCCTCGTCGTCGACTGCGCCCACGGCGCCGCCGCGGCGGTCGGTCCCGAGGTGTACCGCCGGGCCGGGGCCACGGTGCACGTCATCGGCGGGGAGCCCGACGGCTGGAACATCAACGACGGCATCGGCTCCACCCACCTCGGCCCGCTGACCGAGGCCGTCCGGGCGCACGGTGCCGACCTGGGCATCGCCCACGACGGGGACGCCGACCGCTGCCTCGCGGTGAGCGCCAGCGGCGAGCAGGTCGACGGCGACGCGATCCTGGCGGTGTGTGCGCTCGCCCTCAAGGAACGCGGTGAGCTCGCCGACGACACCGTCGTCGCCACGGTGATGAGCAACCTCGGCTTCCACCACACCATGCGCGACGCCGGGATCGCGGTGCACACCACCGCCGTCGGCGACCGCTACGTGCTCGAGGCACTCCGGGAGAAGGGCCTGAGCCTCGGCGGGGAGCAGAGCGGGCACCTGGTGTTCCTCGACCACGCCACCACCGGCGACGGGCTGCTGACCGGCCTGTCGCTGCTGTCCCGCATGGCGGACACCGGCAGCTCACTCGCGGAGCTGACGTCGGTGGTGCGGCGGCTGCCCCAGGTGCTGGTCAACGTGCCGGTCCGCGACCGCCTCGCGGTGGTGGAGAGCGACACGGTCGCCGACGCGGTGAACGCGTGCGAGGCCGAGCTGGGCGACGACGGCCGGGTGCTGCTGCGCCCGTCGGGCACCGAGCAGCTGGTCCGCGTGATGGTCGAGGCGCCGACCCAGGAGCAGGCCGACGCGATCGCCGGCCGGCTGGCGGAGGTCGTCGCCTCGGTCGACTGACGACCGCAGGAGCACCGCTGCGAGCGCCGGCGGGCGGGGAGCGGACCGGACGCGCGGGAGTCGACCGGTGTCACGGTCCACCGAGGGGAGGCCCCCTCCTCACTCCTCGTGAGCTCGAGCGCCCTGAGTCGACCGGTCACGCGGTGGAGTGAGGCGAGCATCTCGCCCCCGAAGGGGTGGTTGACGCTCGGGAGGGACGGATCGGTCCGCTTCCGCCGGTACCCTCAGCCCAATGTGCGGAATCGTGGGATACGTCGGCCCGCAGAACGCCCTGGACGTCGTCCTGGACGGTCTGCGACGGCTCGAGTACCGGGGGTACGACTCGGCGGGCGTCGCCGTCCTCGCTGACGGGGTCATGGCGACGGCGAAGAAGGCCGGCAAGCTGGCCAACCTGGAGAAGGTCCTCGCCGACCAGGCGCTGCCCGAGGCCACCATCGGCATCGGGCACACCCGCTGGGCCACGCACGGCGGGCCGACCGACCGCAACGCGCACCCGCACCTGTCCGCCGACGGCAAGGTCGCGGTGATCCACAACGGCATCATCGAGAACTTCGCCGCGCTGCGCGCCGAGTGCGAGGCGGCCGGGGTCGAGTTCGGCTCGGAGACCGACACCGAGGTCGCCGCGCACCTGCTCGCGGCCCAGTACGCGGAGACCCCGGAGGGCCCGGGCCGGCTGGCCGAGGCGATGCGCGCGGTGAGCCGGCGGCTCGAGGGCGCGTTCACCCTCGTGGCCTCCCACGCCGACGAGCCCGACACCCTCGTGGCCTCCCGCCGCAACAGCCCGCTGGTGGTCGGCGTCGGCGAGGGCGAGTACTTCCTCGGGTCCGACGTGGCCGCGTTCATCGCGCACACCCGCGAGGCGCGCGAGCTGGGCCAGGACCAGGTCGTGGAGATCGACCGCGAGCGCGGCCTGACGGTCACCGACTTCGAGGGCAACGTCGTCGAGCCGACCGCCTACACCGTCGACTGGGACGCCGCGGCCGCCGAGAAGGGCGGCCACGACTGGTTCATGCTCAAGGAGATCGCCGAGCAGCCGCAGGCGGTCGCCGACACCCTGCTGGGGCGGCTGGGCGACAACGGCGAGCTGGTGCTCGACGAGGTGCGGCTCTCCGACCAGGAGCTGCGCGAGATCGACAAGGTCTTCGTCGTGTCCTGCGGCACCTCCTACCACGCCGGGCTGATCGCCAAGTACGCCATCGAGCACTGGACCCGCATCCCGGTCGAGGTCGAGGTGGCCAGCGAGTTCCGCTACCGCGACCCGGTGCTCGACCGCTCCACGCTGGTCGTCGTCATCAGCCAGTCCGGCGAGACGATGGACACCCTCATGGCGCTGCGCCACGCCCGCGAGCAGAAGGCCCGCGTGCTGGCGATCTGCAACGTCAACGGGTCGACCATCCCGCGCGAGTCCGACGCGGTGCTCTACACCCACGCCGGCCCCGAGGTCGCCGTCGCCTCGACCAAGAGCTTCCTGGCGCAGATCGTGGCCTGCTACCTGGTCGGGCTCTTCCTCGCCCAGGTCCGGGGCATCAAGTTCGCCGACGAGGTCGCCTCGATCGTCGAGGACCTCCGCCAGATGCCGGAGGCGGTCAGCGAGGTGCTGACCCAGATGGAGCCGGTGCGCGCGCTCGGCCGCTCCCTGGCCGACGCGGACACGATCCTCTTCCTCGGCCGGCACGTGGCCTTCCCGGTGGCGCTCGAGGGCGCGCTCAAGCTCAAGGAGCTGGCCTACATCCACGCCGAGGGCTTCGCCGCCGGCGAGCTCAAGCACGGGCCGATCGCGCTCATCGACCAGGGCACCCCGGTCGTCGTCGTGGTGCCCTCGCCGCGGGCGCGCGAGTCGGTGCACGGCAAGGTGGTCTCCAACATCCAGGAGGTCCGGGCCCGGGGTGCGCGCACGATCGTGATCGCCGAGGAGGGCGACGAGGACGTCGTCCCCTACGCCGACCACATCATCCGCGTGCCGCAGACCCCGACGCTCCTGGCGCCGCTGGTCACGACGGTGCCGCTGCAGGTCCTGGCCTGCGAGATCGCCGACACCCGCGGCTACGACGTCGACCAGCCCCGCAACCTGGCCAAGTCCGTCACCGTCGAGTGACGGCGGCGTGAGCATCGCGGCGAGCGCCAGCGAGCGAGGAGCGCAGCGGTGCCGGAACCGACGCGAGGGCACCGTCGAGTGAGCTGACCCGCCGTCCCCGCGCCGTCGCCGCCGGCCTCGCCGCGCACCGCGAGGTCGGCGGCGACGCGCCGGGGTCGGCGACCCTGCCGGGACGGCGCCGCGGACGGCGGCAGGGCAGACTGGCCGGGTGATCATCGGGGTCGGCATCGACGTGGTCCCCGTGGACCGCTTCGCCGCGACGCTCACCCGCACCCCGGGCCTGCGCGACCGGTTGTTCACCGCCGCCGAGCAGTGCACACCCTCGGGGACCCCGCGCACCGGCGAGTCGCTGGCCGCCCGCTTCGCGGCCAAGGAGGCCCTGGCCAAGGCCCTCGGTGCCCCCGGCGACCTGCGCTGGCACGACGCCGAGGTCACCGTGGGCGAGCACGGCCGGCCGCACCTGGAGGTCCGCGGGACGGTGGCCGGGCGGGCGGCGCAGCTGGGGGTGACCTCCTGGCACGTGTCGCTGAGCCACGACGGCGGCATCGCCTCGGCGGTGGTGATCGCCGAGGGACTGGTCCGCGCCGAGGACGGCCCGCCGTGACCGGGCCCGCGAGGTCCCGCACCGGCAGGGCGTCGCACCCGGTCACGAGGCCGGGGACCGCCGGCGGGGCGACGTCGTGATCGGCCTGTACACCGCCGACGAGGTGCGGGCCGCCGAGGAGCCGGTCCTCGCCGCCACCCGCGAGGGCACGCTGATGCAGCGCGCGGCGACGGGTCTGGCGACGGTGTGCCTGCGGCTGCTGGGCCGCGCCGTCGGGGTGCGGGTCACCGCCCTGGTGGGCGCCGGCAACAACGGCGGGGACGCCCTGTTCGCCGGTGCCGTCCTCGCCCGGCGCGGCGCGCGGGTGACCGCCGTCCTCCTGGACGCCGACCGGGCGCACGCCGCCGGCCGGGCCGCCCTGCGCGCCGCCGGAGGCCGGGTCACCGGCCCCGACGGGGCGACCGGGCTCGACCGGGCCGACCTGGTGCTCGACGGGATCGTCGGCATCGGCGGCTCCGGCGGGCTGCGCCCGGCAGCCGCCGAGCTGGTGGAGCAGGCGGCCACCGGTCCCGGGCTGATGGTCGCCGTCGACGTGCCCAGCGGGGTCGACGCCAGTACCGGCGCCGTGGGAGGCGCGGCCTTCCCCGCCCAGCACACCGTCACCTTCGGCGCGGTCAAGACCGGGCTGGTGGTGGGGGAGGGCCGCGGGTACGCGGGGACGGTCCACCTGGTCGACATCGGGCTGGACCCACCGGCGGCGTCGGCGCACCAGCTCACCGACGCCGACGTCGCGGCGCGGATCCGGGTCCCGCACGCCGGCGACGACAAGTACACGCAGGGCGTCGTGGGCGTCGTCGCGGGCTCCTCGACCTACCCGGGAGCCGCCGTCCTGTGCACCGGTGCGGCGCTGCGCACCCGTCCCGGCCTGGTCCGCTACGCCGGGACGGCGGCGCCCGGGGTCCGGGCCGCCTGGCCGGAGGTGGTCGTCACCGAGGGCCGCCCCGGTGACGCGGGCCGGGTGCAGGCCTGGGTCGTCGGTCCCGGCATGGGCACCGACGACGCCGCGCGGGGCGTGCTGGCCGAGGTGCTGGCCACCGACCTGCCGGTCCTGGTGGACGCCGACGCGCTGACGATGGCCGCGCAGCAGCCGGAGCTGGTGCGCGACCGCGGCGCGCCCACCGTGCTGACCCCGCACGACCGCGAGTTCGCCCGGTTCGGGGTCGAGGTGACCCCGGACCGGATCGGCTCGGCCCGCCGGCTGGCCGCCGACCTCGGCGCCGTCGTCCTGCTCAAGGGCGACGCCACGGTCGTCGCCGCGCCCGACGGCGCCGCGTACGTCAACGGCACCGGCACCGCGTGGCTCGCCACCGCCGGCACCGGCGACGTGCTCTCCGGGATCGGCGGGGCGCTGCTGGCGACCGGCCTGCCCGCGGTGGAGGCGGCCGCGGTCGCCGCGCACGTGCACGGCCGGGCCGGGCAGGCGGCCGCCCAGCACGGTCCGCTGATCGCCGGCGACCTCGTCCGCCGGCTGCCCGCGACGCTGGCCCGCCTGCACCGGGACCCGCACCCCGGCCTGGGAGACTGGGGGACGTGACCCAGCTCGCGAGGTCACGCGGAGGCACAGCAGGAACCGGCACGTCTCCGACGAGCGCCAGCGAGGAGGAGACGTGACGAACAGAGCCCGTGCGGAGGTGGTCGTCGACCTCGACGCCATCGCCGCCAACACCGCGGTGCTGCGCGAGCGGGTCGGCCGGCCGCTGATGGCAGTGGTCAAGGCCGACGGCTACGGGCACGGCATGGTCCCCGCGGCCCGTGCGGCGCTGGCCGGTGGGGCCGACGCACTCGGTGTCGCCGTGCTGGAGGAGGCCCTGGCGCTGCGGGCGGCCGGCGTCACCGCTCCCGTGCTGGCCTGGCTGCACGCCCCGGGCACCGACTACGCCGCCGCGCTCACCGCCGACGTCGAGCTCTCGGTCAACGCGGAGTGGGCCCTGGAGGAGGTGGTCGCGGCGGCCCGCACCACCGGCCGCCCCGCGCGGCTCCACCTGTTCGTCGACACCGGCCTCTCCCGGGAGGGCGCCACCGAGGCCGACTGGCCCGGGCTGGTCGCGGCGGCGGCGCGGGCGCAGGCCGACGGTGAGGTCGAGGTGGTCGGGCTGTGGAGTCACATGGCCTACGCCGACGCCCCGACCCACCCCACGATCGGCGCGCAGGTCCGGGTGTTCGAGGAGGCCGTCGGGATCGCACGGTCGGCCGGGCTGACCGACGCCCGCCGGCACCTGGCCAACTCCGCGGCCACCGTGGCCCTCCCCGACACCTGGTACGACATGGTCCGGCCCGGCGTCGCCGTCTACGGCCTGGACCCACTGGGCGGGGACCCCGCGGTCCACGGCCTGCGCCCGGCGATGACGGTGCGGGCCTCGGTCGCGCTGACCAAGCGGGTGCCGGCGGGCGTGGGCGTCTCCTACGGGCACACCTACTTCCCGGAGACCGAGACCACGCTCGTCCTCGTGCCGGTCGGCTACGCCGACGGGGTGCCGCGGGCGGCCGGGAACCGGGCTCCCGTCCTCGCCGCGGGGGCGCACCGGACCATCGCCGGCCGGGTCTGCATGGACCAGTTCGTGCTGGACGTCGGCGACGCCGAGGTGCGCGCCGGGGACGAGGTCGTCCTCTGGGGGCCGGGCGACCACGGCGAGCCGACCGCGCAGCAGTGGGCCGACGCCGTCGACACCATCCACTACGAGCTGGTCACCCGGATCGGGGGCCGCTTCACCCGCCGCCACGTCGGCTCGGCCGGCGCCGTCTGATGGCGGTGGCGAGGAAGCGGCCGGCCGCGGGGAAGCCGCCGGCGACGGGTCACCCGCACTCCCGCGCGGGGGTCGTGGGTGCGGTCCTCGGCCTGGCGGCGGCCGCCGCCGCGGTCGGCATCGGGGTCAGTCGCGCCGCGGCCCGCCGCGTGGGGGCCGAGCGGCTGGGGTCGGCGGCGGAGCTGCCGGCCGGGGCGTCGGACGCCGATCTGCGCGAGGACGACCCGCTCGGGCCGGCCGCACGCCGGGCCGACCGAACGGCCCTGGTCCTGGCCGACGACGGCGTCCTGCTCGACGTGGAGGAGGTCGGGCCGCCGGACGCGCCCCTGACCGTCGTCTTCGTGCACGGCTACACGCTCTCGATGGCGTCGTGGACCTTCCAGCGACGGGCGCTGGGCGCGGAACTGGCCACCGCCAACGGCTCCCGGCCCACGGCCCGCCTGGTCTTCTACGACCAGCGGGGCCACGGCGCCTCCGGTCGCGGGCCGGCCGAGCACTCGACGATGGAGCAGCTGGGCCGCGACCTGGCGCGGGTCATCGAGACCCGGGTGCCGCGGGGCCCCGTGGTGCTGGTCGGCCACTCGATGGGCGGTATGACGATCATGGCGCTGGCCGCGCTGCGCCCGGAGTTGTTCGGCACCCGGGTCGTCGGCGCCGCGCTGCTGAGCACCTCCAGCGGGAACCTGGCCGACCTCGACTTCGGGATGCCGGAGCTGCTGACCCGGGTCCGGGCGGCGCTCCTCCCGGTCGCGGCGTTCACCATGCGCCGCCGTCCGGCCTTCGCCGAGCGCACCCGCCGGCTGGCCGCCGACCTCATCTCGCACGTCACCTGGTCGCTGTCGTTCGCCTCGACCGACGTCGACCCCGCCCTGGGCCGCTACGTCGACTCGATGATCGCCGGCACGCCGGTCGAGGTGATCGCGGAGTTCTACCCGGCGCTGGCCGGCCTGGACGAGACCGGGTCGCTGGAGCCGCTGCGCGCCGTCCCGACGCTGGTGCTCACCGGCGACGCGGACACGCTGATCCCCAGCGAGCACTCCGACGCCATCGTGAAGCGGTTGCCGGACGCCGAGTACGTGGTCGTCCACGAGGCCGGCCACATGGTCCTGCTGGAGAAGCCCGACGAGGTCACCGCCGCGCTCTCCGCGCTGCTGCGCCGCGTGGTCGCCGGCCTCCCGGACGTCCCTGGGCGGGGGTGCTGACCGTGGCCGCACCCCGGCCGCCCCGGTTCGACGCCGCCGCGGAGGAGGTGGCCCGCACCGCCGCGGCGGCCGTGGACTGGGCCGCCCTGGCCGCCGCCGCCCGGCCGTGCGTGGCCTGTCCGGAGCTGGCCGCGACCCGTCAGCACGTGGTGGTCGGCGACGTCCCGGCCGCGGGCCGCCCCCGGCTGGCCCTGGTCGGGGAGGCCCCCGGCGCGCAGGAGGACGCCACCGGGCGGCCCTTCGTCGGGAGGTCGGGAGCCCTGCTCGACCAGTTGCTCGGCGAGGCCGGGCTCGACCGCGGCCAGGCCGCCGTCCTGAACGTGGTGAAGTGCCGCCCGCCGGGCAACCGGACGCCGAAGGCGCCGGAGGTGGCGCGCTGCAGCGGCTGGCTGCGACGTCAGCTGGAGCTGCTGGACCCGCCGGTGGTGGTCGCGCTGGGCCTGTCGTCGGCCAAGTGGTTCCTCGGCCCGCGCACCGTCCTGGCCGAGGCCCGCGGCCGGGCCCACGAGGTGGACGGCCGGGCCGTGTGGGCCACCTACCACCCGTCCGCGGCGATCCGGTTCGGCCCCGACGGCGCGCCGCGGGCCGGGCTGCTCGCCGACCTGACCGCCGTCGCGCGGAGCCTGCGGTGAAGCGCGAGCACGTGCTCCCCGGACCGGAGGACACCCGCGCGCTCGGCGCGGCCCTGGCCGGGTTGTTCCGCGCCGGGGACCTGGTCGTGCTGGTCGGGCCGCTGGGGGCGGGGAAGACCGCGCTGACCCAGGGCATCGGGGAGGCGCTCGGGGTCCGGGAGCCGGTCACCTCCCCGACGTTCGTCATCGCCCGCGTGCACCGCGGTGGCCGGCTGCCGCTGGTGCACGTGGACGCCTACCGCCTGGGCGGTGTCGCCGACGTCGACGACCTGGACCTCGACGCCTCGACCGACGAGTCGGTCACGGTCGTCGAGTGGGGTCAGGGGCTGGTCGAGCAGCTCGCCGACGAGCACCTCGAGGTGCGGCTGGACCGCCGCGACGACGACGTCCGGACGGCGCTGCTGGTGCCGCACGGGCCCGGCTGGGAGCGGCGCCTGGACGGCGCTGCGTAACCTGGGCGGTCGTGCTCGTCCTCGCCCTCGACACCGCCACCCCGACGCTGGTCGCCGGCCTGGCGCGGTGGGTACCGGAGGGCCCGGCCCAGGTCCTCGCCGAGCGGGCCGTCCCGTCCGGGAACCGGCACGCGGAGCTGCTGACCCTCGCCGTGACCGAGGTGCTGGCGGAGGCGGGGTCCTCGACCGCCGACGTCGACGCCGTCGTCACCGGACTGGGCCCGGGCCCGTTCACCGGACTGCGGGTCGGGGTGGTCACCGCCGCCGCCCTCGCCGACGCGCAGGGGATCCCCGCCGTCGGCGTCTGCTCGCTCGACGCGATCGGCTCGGGGGCCCGCACGGTGGTCACCGACGCCCGCCGCAAGGAGGTCTACTGGGCCACCTACGCCGCCGACGGGTCGCGCACCGCCGGCCCGGGCGTCGTCCGGCCGGAGGAGCTGACCGTCGAGGGCCCGGTGGTCGGCGACGCGCGCTTCGCCGAGCGGCTCGGCGCGGAGGTCGTCCCGGCCGAGGTCACGACGGCGGGGCTGCTGCGGGCCGCGGCGGCGCAGCTGGCCGACCCCTCGAGCGCCGGCCCGCTGACGCCGCTCTACCTGCGCCGTCCCGACGCCGTCCCGCCGACGACGTTCAAGCCGGTGACGACGACGTGACCGCGCGCCTGCGGCCGATGCGGCTCGCGGACCTGGCCACCGTCCTGGAGCTCGAGGAGGAGCTCTTCGCCCCGGACACCTGGACCGCGGCGATGTACCGCGACGAGCTGTCCCGCACCGACACCCGGTACTACCTGGTCGCCGAGGACGGGGACCGCGTCGTGGGGTACGCGGGCCTGATCGCCTACGACGACGAGGCGCACGTGGCCACCATCGGGGTGGCTCCCGACCGGCAGGGTGAGGGGATCGGCGCGGCGCTGCTCGACGCCCTGCTGGCCGAGGCCGACCGGCGCAGCCCGGTGGTGTTGCTCGAGGTCCGCGCGGACAACGAGCTGGCCCAGGGGCTCTACCGGCGGCGAGGGTTCAGCGAGATCGGCCGGCGCCGCGGCTACTACCAGCCCAGCGGCACCGACGCCGTCGTGATGAGACGGGAGACGTTGTGAGCGAGGTGGGTGGAGGAGCACTGGTGCTCGGGTTCGAGACCTCGTGCGACGAGACCGGGGTCGGCCTGGTCCGCGGGCGGACGCTCCTGTCCGACGCGCTGGCCACGTCGATGGCCGAGCACGAGCGCTTCGGGGGCGTCGTCCCGGAGATCGCCTCGCGGGCGCACCTGGAGGCGATGGTGCCGACGGTGCACCGTGCCCTCGCCGAGGCCGGCGTGCGGGCGGGCGACGTCGACGCGATCGCGGTGACGGCAGGGCCGGGCCTGACCGGCGCGCTGCTGGTGGGGCTGGCCGCGGCGAAGGCGTACGCGCTGGCGCTGGGCAAGCCGCTGTACGGCGTGAACCACCTCGCCGCCCACGTCGCCGTCGACGAACTGCAGCACGGCAAGCTGGCCGAGCCGTCGATGGCGCTGCTGGTCTCCGGCGGGCACAGCTCCCTGCTGCTGGTGCCCGACCTCGCCCGGGAGGTGCAGTCGCTCGGCCGCACCATCGACGACGCCGCGGGGGAGGCCTTCGACAAGGTGGCCCGCGTGCTCGGCCTGCCGTTCCCCGGCGGGCCGCCGATCGACAAGGCCGCGCGCGAGGGCGACCCGACCGCGATCGACTTCCCGCGCGGCCTGACCGGCCCCCGCGACGCCCCCTACGACTTCTCCTTCTCCGGCCTCAAGACCGCCGTGGCGCGGTGGGTGGAGGCCCGGCAGCGGGCGGGGGAGCCGGTTCCGGTCGCCGACGTGGCGGCGTCGTTCCAGGAGGCGGTCGCCGACGTGCTGACGAGGAAGGCGGTCCGCGCCTGCCGGGACGCCGGCGTCGACCACCTCGTGCTCGGCGGCGGGGTGGCGGCCAACTCGCGCCTGCGTGCGTTGGCCGAGGAGCGGTGCGCGGCGGCGGGGATCGTGCTGCGCGTGCCGAGCCCCCGGCTGTGCACCGACAACGGCGCGATGGTCGCGGCGCTCGGCTCGCGGCTGGTCGAGGCGGGCGTGGCGCCGTCGGCCCCCGACATCGGCGCCGACAGCTCCCTGCCGATCGACGTCGTCACCCGGTGAGGGACCCCGTCCCCCTCACCGCTCGCACGCTCGCGGCGAGCCTCCGGACGGGGCCACCCCGGGGACGTCGCAGACGAGGGCGGTGGGCCGTCCGGCGACCCGCGTGACGACGACGACCGCCGACCCCGCACCCGGGCCGCGCAGCTGCCGGGCCAGCTGCTCGGGCTCGATCGCCGAGCCGCGCTTCTTCACCACGACCCGGCCCACGCCGCGCGACCGCAGCAGGGCCTTGAGCCTCTTCAGGTTGAACGGCAGCACCTCGTCGACCCGGTACGAGGCGACCCACGGGGAGCCGGCCGGCGCGTCGGAGGTCAGGTAGGCGATCGTCGGGTCGACCAGCGTGGCGCCGAGGCCCGCGGCCACCAGCGCGACCAGACCCGACCGGATCACCGCGGGGTCGGGCTCGTGTAACCAGCCCCGCACCGGGCCCGCGGGGGCTGGTCCCGGGTCGGCGTCGGCGGTCAGCTCCAGCACCTCGCCCTCGTGCACCAGGGACGCCCGCCGCCAGGTCGCCGACAGCCCGCGCCCCCACAGCAGCGCCTCGACGATCGAGCCGCCCGCCGACACCCACTCGGCCTCCACCCCGGGTGGCACCCGCTCGTGGTCCAGCCCGGGCGCCACCTTCACCACCGCGCGTGGCACGCGGTCCAGCAGCGTGGCGACGGTCGACCACGGCGGCGACCAGCGGTCGGGGTCCAGCTGCCGCCGTCCGCCGGCCCGCCGGGCGGGGTCCAGGACGGCGGCGCCGCACCCGGCCACCGCGCCCCCGCCGGCCGCGGCCACGAGGTCGACGACGTCGGCGTCGAGCACGGTCACCCGGTCGGCCACCCCGAGGGCCGCGGCGTTGGCGGCGGTCAGCTCCCGGGCCAGCGGGTCCCGGTCGACGGCGACGACCACTGCGCCGGCCCGCGCGAGCGCGACCGTGTCGGTGCCCGAGGCGCAGCCCAGGTCGGCCGCGGTGACGCTGCCGGCCAGCAACCGGGTCGCCCGGCGGGTAGCCAGCGCGGGCCGGCCGGCCTGCTCGAGGGTGTCGGCGGTGAGGAACAGGACGTCGGCGTCCGGGCCGAACGCCGGCCGCGCGCGGGCGCGCAGCCGCGCCAGCTCCCACGCCGGCCCGGCGTGCGCGGGCCCCACCTCCGCGCGGAGCCGACCGAGCCCGGTCAGCAGGTCGGCCCCCTCGGCGAGCAACCCCGTCGCGCGGGCCACGGCCGCCTGCCCCTCGGCGGTCTGCAACCACCTGAGCTGGGTGAGCGCGTCGGCGGCTGACTCGGCGGGCACGGTGCCAGCGTGACGCACGGGCCGGTCGCCCGGTCCGGGGACCCGGTTGAGTGGCTGGCACTCTCGTGGGTAGAGTGCCAATCGACACGGGCAGGTGCCTGATCCCCGCGACGGCAGGCCCTCCGCACCGTGCCACATCATCAGCACCCACCAGCCGTCCGACACCGAAGGGGGCGTCGCCGACGTGACGACCGCTACCAAGGTCACCATCAAGCCGCTGGAGGACCGCGTCGTGGTCCAGGCCAACGAGGCCGAGACCACCACCGCCTCCGGTCTGGTCATCCCGGACACCGCCAAGGAGAAGCCGCAGGAGGGCACGGTCATCGCCGTGGGCCCCGGTCGCATCGACGACAACGGCAACCGCGTCCCGCTCGACGTCAACGTGGGCGACGTGGTCATCTACTCGAAGTACGGGGGCACCGAGGTCAAGTACGCCGGTGAGGAGTACCTGGTCCTCTCCGCGCGTGACCTGCTCGCCGTCGTGGAGAAGTGACCTCTCCGCGTCTCCTGAGCTGACCAGCTCCACCACGACCGCCCCGGCGACCCGCATCTGACCGGGTCCCGGGGCGGTCGTCGTCGGTCCCGCACCACCCGAGATCGGAAGGGCCCATGGCCAAGATCATCAAGTTCAACGAGGACGCCCGCCGCGCACTCGAGCGCGGTGTCGACAAGCTCGCCGACACGGTCAAGGTGACCCTCGGCCCCCGCGGGCGCAACGTCGTCCTCGACAAGAAGTTCGGCGCGCCGACCATCACCAACGACGGCGTCACCATCGCCCGTGAGATCGAGCTCGAGGACCCGTACGAGAACCTCGGCGCCCAGCTGGCCAAGAACGTCGCCACCAAGACCAACGACGTCGCCGGCGACGGCACGACCACCGCGACCGTGCTGGCCCAGGCCCTGGTCAAGGAGGGCATGCGCAACGTCGCCGCGGGCGCCGGCCCGATGGCGCTGGGCGCCGGCATGCGGGCGGCCGCCGACGCGGTGTCGAAGGCCCTCGACGAGGCCGCGATCCCGGTCTCCGACCAGCAGGCCATCGCCGGCGTCGCCACCATCTCCGCCCAGGACGCCGAGGTCGGCCAGCTCATCAGCGAGGCCATGGAGAAGGTGGGCAAGGACGGCGTCATCACCGTCGAGGAGAGCAACACCCTCTCCACCGAGCTGGACGTCACCGAGGGCGTGCAGTTCGACAAGGGCTACCTCTCGCCCTACTTCGTCACCGACCAGGAGGCGATGGAGGCCGTCCTCGACGACGCCCTCGTCCTGCTGGTGCAGGGCAAGATCGGTGCGCTGGCCGACCTGCTGCCGCTGCTGGAGAAGGTCCTCTCGACCGGCGGCCGTCCGCTGCTCATCGTGGCCGAGGACGTCGAGGGCGAGGCGCTGTCCACCCTCGTCGTGAACTCCATCCGCAAGACGATCAAGGTCGTCGCCGTGAAGTCGCCCTACTTCGGCGACCGACGCAAGGCGTTCATGACCGACCTCGCCGTCGTCACCGGCGGCCAGGTGGTCAGCGAGGACGTCGGCCTCAAGCTCGACCAGGTCGGCCTCGAGGTGCTCGGCACCGCCCGCCGGGTCGTCGTCGACAAGGACAACACCACGATCGTCGACGGCGGCGGCACCCGCGAGGCCATCGGCGACCGCGTGGCGCAGATCCGCCGCGAGATCGAGGCCACCGACTCCGACTGGGACCGCGAGAAGCTGCAGGAGCGGCTGGCCAAGCTGGCCGGCGGCATCGGCGTCATCCGCGTCGGTGCGGCCACCGAGGTCGAGATGAAGGAGAAGAAGCACCGCATCGAGGACGCCATCGCCGCCACCCGCGCCGCGGTGGAGGAGGGCGTCGTCCCCGGTGGTGGCTCGGCGCTGGTCCACGCGGCCGCGGCGATCGAGTCCCTCGACCTGTCCGGCGACCAGCTGACCGGTGCCCGTGCCGTCCGCGCGGCGCTGGACGCCCCGCTGGTGCGGATCGCCGAGAACGCCGGCTTCGAGGGCCGCGTCGTCGTGGCCAAGGTGCGCGAGGCCGGCCAGGGGTCGGGCTTCAACGCCGCCACCGGTGAGTTCGGCGACCTGGCCGCCCAGGGCGTCATCGACCCGGTCAAGGTCACCAAGGCCGCGCTCAACAACGCCGTGTCGATCGCCGCGATGGTGCTGACCACCGACTCCGCCGTCGTCGAGGCTCCCGAGGAGGAGCACGACCACGCCGGTGCCGGGCACCACACGCACGGTCACTCGCACGGCCACGGGCACGCCCACTGAGGTGGTCCCCGGCGGCGACGACCAGGTGACCTGATCATCGCGCGTCCTCCCTCACCGTCTGCCGTGGGGGAGGACGCCGCGCCGCGGGGGCGGACGCCGTCCCGACGCCGTCCCCGCAGTGCGGCCCCCGCACACGCCGAGAGGGCCGGTCCAGCAGCTGCTGGACCGGGCCTCTCGGCGTTCGGGTGTGTGGCGGGGTGTCAGACCCCCGCGGCGACGGCGGCGGGCTCCGCGGCGATCAGCCGGGCCCGCTCCTCCTCGCTCATGCCGCCCCACACGCCGTAGGGCTCGCGGACGGCCAGCGCGTGCTTGAGGCAGGCGTCGATGACGGGGCAGCGGCTGCAGACGGCCTTGGCGGCCGCCTGGCGACGGGCCCGGGCCGGACCGCGCTCACCGTCCGGGTGGAAGAACAGGGCCGTGCTCTCACCTCGGCAGGCTCCGTGCAGCTGCCAGTCCCACACCTCGGCGACGGGAGTGGGCAGGCGGCGGATGTCGGCCATCTCAGGTCCTCCTCGGCTCGGCGCGAGCCGGAGGGGGCGGTCCGGCTGCATGGGGGCCGGTGCCCGACGTGTCCGTGGGTCAAACACACCGTGACCCCGCATTTTCGCGGCTCCCGTCTCCCCCCGCTGGGTGAGAGCCGCTGTCGTCCCGCCCCCTGGTCGATCAAGGTGGCTGCAGGTCGTGCCGAACTCCGGCGTGGGACACCCGTCCGCAGCGTCGGACACGACCGGAGCGACGGCGGTGGGTCCCCGGGCGGGGAGCTCCTGCCCGAGCACACCCGGCCGGGGGAACCGGGCGGTGGGACCCGGCGGCACCGCCGGGGGAGCGTAGGAGCAGGCGTGATCGACGACAGGATGCGCGGTCCGGGCCACGGCACGACGACCGTGTGGGTCTACGACGAGCGGCGGCGGGTCCGCGACGACATCGCGGGCCGGCTGGTGGCACTGCCGTTCGTCGGCCGGGTGGAGGTCGTCGGTGACGCCGCGGCCCTCATGTCCCGGCTGGCCACCCGGATGCCCGACGTCCTGCTGATCGGCACCCAGCGGGCCGTCGACTCGGGGCTGACCGTCGCCACCCAGGCGCTGCGCGCCCACCCGAAGCTGCCCGTCCTCGTGCTCGGCGCGCCCGACGACGCCGAGACCGTCCGGGCCGCGGTCGCCGTCGGCGCGCGGGGCTACCTGCGCTGGGACGCCACCGCCCTGGAGATGGGCCTGGGCCTGTCCCGCGTCGGCCTCCGGGTCGACGGGCGCGGCCCGGTGCCGGCGTTCCCGCACCAGCCGGTCCCGCTCGCGTCGGTCGGCGCGCCCAGCGGTGCGCCGTCGTGGAACGGCGCCACCCCGCTGGCCGGGGCGAGCCCGACGACGGTCCGCTCCACGGTCCGCGAGCCCGCTGCGGTCACCCTGTCGATGCGCGAGATGCAGGTGCTCACGGGCATGAGCCAGGGCAAGAGCAACGCCCAGATCGGCCGTGAGCTCTACCTGTCCGAGGACACCATCAAGACCCACGCCCGCCGGCTGTTCCGCAAGCTGGGCGCCAAGGACCGCGCCGAGGCGGTGGCCACGGGCTTCCGCCGCGGCATGATGCAGTAGCGCCGCGGTCCCGGACCGCGACGACGAGAGCCCCCGGTGCGCGCACCGGGGGCTCCCGTCGTGTCCGGGGGACGCTCAGGTGCAGGAGTGGTTGCGGTCGAACCCGCCCGCGATGAACTGGGCGAGGACCACCTGACCGCCCCTCGTCAGTGGGGGCCGGCTGCAGTTGCGCCAGGCGGAGGTGACGTCCGCCGTCCCAGCGATCCAACTCGGGAGGGCGTTGAGCGGACTGTCCGGTCCCACGGTCGAACCGGCGATGAGGCCCCACTGATAGCTGGTGGAGTACAACCCCACTCCTGCCACCCCGGCCTCGCGGAAGTAGTCGACCATCCCCTCCAGCGCAGCGACATTACGCGCCTGGCCGGCGGTGCCGTTGCTCAGGTCCCACGAGTTGACCGTCTCGACATCGAGCCACCACACGTACCGCGTTGGCTGGCTGACGCCGCGGTTCAGGACGTCGTCGGTCGCGCGGGCGCGGCCGTAGACGTACGAGCAGGCGGCTGAGTTGCCTCCGTCGCAGGTGCCGTAGGGGCTGGAACCGGTCGTAGGCCACGACGCGGGGAGCGGACTGACAGCGCCCGGATTGCCCGTGTTGACGTACAGCTGCACAGTGGGCTGTGCCGTGCCGCCGGTGGAGCCGGCGGCCCAGTTCAGCTGACCGGCCAGGCAGGGGTTGGTGGAGTTGGCGTTTCCGCCGTTGACCCCCACGACTGCGAAGGCCTGCCCGGTGGGCCGTGAGGCCGGGCACTGCGGGTACGAGATGTCGGCCCCGAGGTCAGCGTTCAACACGGTCCAGTAGCGGTGCAGGAAGGCGGCCATCGCGCCGCGGGTGACGGGGGCCAGCGGGTGGAAGCCGCCGTCGGCGAAGCCCGTCGTGACCCGCCCATCGACGAGCCAACGGATCGCTCCACACGCGGCATCAGAGGCGGCGATGTCCGTGAACGGGGAGCTCGTGCACGGGGGAGCGGGAGCGCTGCCGTGGCTGAGCCGGTACAGGAACAGGGCCATCGCCTGTCGGGTCACCGCAGCGGCAGGCTTGAACCTGCCATCCGCGTAGCCGCCGGTCACCCTGACCCCGACCAGCCACCGAATCGCCCCGCATGCCTGCGCATCGGCGGGGACGTCGGGGAAGGGACCCGGTTCGCCGGGGTCGCACTGCGGTGTCCCCGCGCGTGGGTGGGAGAACCGGTGGAGGAAGAGCGCCATGGCCTGCCGCGTCACGGGGGCCGTCGGCCGGTAGGTGTCGTCCGCGTAGCCACCGGTGATCCCTTGGGCGACCAACCAGTCGATGTCGGCGGCGAACTGCGTGCCGGGAGAGACGTCCCGGAACGTGCCGCCCGCGGCCGATGCCGGGACGGCTGCCGGGAGCCCGGCGAGGACCAGTGCCAGGGCGAGGCCGACCACGACCGCCGCTGCTCGCCGCAGACCCATGCCCCGACCCCTCTCCCCGCACTGTCGTCCGGTGGCCGACGTCGCGACGGAGGGGTGCCCCCGGGCTCAGCCGTGCGGTCCCGAGCGGGACCGAGGCGTTCGTAGCAACGGGACGACGGCCGGACGGGGACGCGGGGCGCGTCGGTGTGACGGCTGATCCCGCCGGGAGGGGAGGGGTCGGTGCGTCGGCGAGGCGGGGGCACCGACCGGCACGCTGCCTGGTCGTGGTGGCCGGGAGGAGGAGAGGCCGGAGGCCTCCGCGACGAGCGGCCGGGTGGGCTCTCCGAGGCCCGTCCGGGGCACCTGGCCGCGGTGTCGTCCGGGAGGACGACGGGCACTCACTCGTCGCGGGCGTGCTTGCCGGCGCGGCCGGACCCGCCGGGCTCCTCGCGCTCGGCCATCGCGGCGATCCCGTCGGCGTAGCCGCTGGCGTAGTCCCAGCTGACGTAGTCGTCGGGGTCGGGGTCGAAGGGCGGCTCGTGCCGGCCGGTCTGCCCCTCCTCGAGCAGCTGCCGCAGGTTGGCCTGCATCAGCGCCCAGTCGACGTGGTGCTCCTCGTCGCAGTCCGGGCAGTCGACGACGATGCCCTTGATGCCGGTCGGCTCCAGCAGGGTCCGGAACACCTCCAGCTCCGCGAGGTCGTCCAGGACGCCGGCCCGCTCCTCCATGGTCAGCGGCGGCGGACCTGGCTGGTCGGCGGGCCCGAAGTCGGGCCCGGAAGCGTCGTCCCACGTACTCACGCTTGCTCCTCGCTGGCGCTCGTCGCCGCGTTCGTTCGTACTGCTCTGCTCTCTGCGCGGGCTCGCGAGCTCGCCCGCGTCCCCCACGGTAGTGGCCCGACGGGGATCACATCGAGGGCGGAAGGCCGCCGCCTACGATCGAGAGGAGGCTCCCCGCGCGCCCAGGAGAGGGTGCCGGCCGATCCGGAGGGGTGGCGGCATCCATGCGGCCCGACGAGTTCGTCCCCGAGCTGCCGGCGAAGTTCGCCCCGCTCGGCCTGACCTACGACGACGTCCTGCTGATCCCGGGGGCGTCCGACGTCGTCCCGGCCGAGGTGGACACCAGCAGCCGGCTGACCCGCGGCATCCGGCTGGCGGTGCCGCTGCTCTCCAGCGCGATGGACACGGTGACCGAGGCGCGGATGGCGATCGCCATGGCCCGCGTCGGCGGTGTCGGCGTCCTGCACCGCAACCTCGCCGCCGAGGAGCAGGCCGGCCAGGTCGACCTGGTCAAGCGCTCCGAGGCCGGCATGGTCACCAACCCGGTGACCGCCTCCCCGGACAACACCCTCGCCGAGCTCGACGCGCTCTCGGCCCGGTACCGCATCTCCGGTGCGCCCGTGGTGGACGACGACGGCGTGCTGGTCGGCATCTGCACCAACCGCGACATGCGGTTCGAGACCGACAAGCACCGCCTCGTCCGCGACGTCATGACGCCGATGCCGCTGATCACCGCCCCGGTGGGGGTCGACGCCGACACCGCGCTGCAGCTGCTGTCCCAGCACAAGGTCGAGAAGCTGCCGCTGGTCGACGACGCGGGCCGGCTGCGCGGGCTGATCACCGTCAAGGACTTCGTCAAGCGCGACCAGTACCCGCTCGCGACCAAGGACGCCGACGGCCGCCTCGTGGTCGCCGCCGCGGTCGGCGTGGGCGAGGACGCCTACAAGCGGGCCGGCCTGCTGGTCGACGCCGGCGTGGACGTGCTCGTCGTCGACACCGCGCACGGCCACCAGCGGGCGGTGCTGGACATGGTGGCGCGGGTCCGCGCCGACTTCGGCTCCGGCGAGCAGGGCGTGCAGATCGTCGGCGGCAACGTCGCCACCCGCGCCGGCGCGCAGGCGCTCATCGACGCCGGGGTGGACGCGGTCAAGGTCGGCGTCGGCCCCGGCTCCATCTGCACCACCCGGGTGGTCGCCGGCGTCGGCGTCCCGCAGGTCACCGCCGTCTACGAGGCGGCGCTGGCCGCCCGCCCCGCCGGGGTCCCGGTCATCGCCGACGGCGGGCTGCAGTACTCCGGGGACATCGCCAAGGCGCTGGTCGCCGGCGCGGACACCGTGATGATCGGCGGGCTGTTCGCGGGCGTCGAGGAGGCGCCCGGCGACCTCGTGTTCGTCAACGGCAAGCAGTTCAAGACCTACCGCGGCATGGGGTCGCTGGGCGCGATGCAGAAGCGCGGGAACCAGTCCTACAGCCGGGACCGCTACTTCGCCGACGACGTCCTCTCCGACGACAAGCTCGTCCCCGAGGGCATCGAGGGTCAGGTGCCCTACCGCGGCCCGCTGGCCGGCGTGGCCCACCAGCTCGTCGGCGGCCTGCGCGCCTCGATGGGCTACGCGGGCGCGGCCTCGATCGCCGACCTGCAGGAGCGCGGGCAGCTGACGCGGATCACCTCGGCCGGCCTGGTGGAGAGCCACCCGCACGACATCCAGATGACGGTCGAGGCACCGAACTACCGGGGGCGCTGACGATGAACGTGCGCGACACCGTCGAGATCGGGCTCAACCGCTTCGCCCGCCGCGGCTACGACCTCGACGAGGTCTCCATCGTCCCGTCCCGGCGCACCCGGGACATGGACGACGTCTCCACCGCCTGGCAGATCGACGCCTTCCGGTTCGAGATCCCGCTGGTGGCCAGCCCCTCCGACGCGGTGGTCAGCCCGGCCACCGCGATCGCGATCGGGCAGGCCGGCGGCCTGGGCGTGCTCAACGCCGAGGGGC
The DNA here is from genome assembly GCF_054050095.1 of Geodermatophilus sp. SYSU D01105. Taxonomy (NCBI): domain Bacteria; kingdom Bacillati; phylum Actinomycetota; class Actinomycetes; order Geodermatophilales; family Geodermatophilaceae; genus Geodermatophilus; species Geodermatophilus sp. SYSU D01105. Next base: position 16,934 of record NZ_JBJGYR010000013.1, on the reverse strand, counting down.
TGTGGACCCGCTACGACGACCCCACCCCGGTGTACCGGCGGCTGCGTGACGCCGCAGGGGACGGCGCCCCGCCGGTGGCGCTCCTGCAGGAGGTCTACGCCGAGCCGGTCAAGCCGGACCTGGTCACCGCCCGGGTGAAGGAGATCCGCGACTCCGGGGTGACGACGGCGGTGCGCGTCTCCCCGCAGCACACGCTCCAGCTGGCCCCGACCGTGCTCGCCGCCGGGGTGGACCTGCTGGTCATCCAGGGCACGATCGTCTCCGCCGAGCACGTCACCACCTCCGGCGACGCGCTCAACCTCAAGGACTTCATCGCCGACCTCGACGTCCCGGTGATCGTCGGCGGGGCGGCCAACTACCAGACCGCGCTGCACCTCATGCGCACCGGGGCGGCCGGGGTGATCGTGGGCGTGGGCGCCGACACCTACTCCACCACCGACACCGTCATGGGCATCCGGGTGCCGCTGGCCAGCGCGATCACCGACGCCGCCGCGGCCCGCCGGGACTACCTGGACGAGACCGGCGGCCGCTACGTGCACGTCATCGCCAACGGGCGGATCGAGACCAGCGGGGCGATCGCCCGCGCGCTGGCCTGCGGGGCGGACGCCGTCCAGGTCGGTGAGCCGCTGCGCGCCGCGGCGGAGGCGCCCGGCGGCGGCATCTGGTGGGACTCGGTGGCCGCCCACCCGCGGCTGCCCCGGGGCGGGACCTCCGCGCCGGTCGCGCCCGCCGGGTCCCTGCACGACGTCCTGCTCGGCGAGGCGCGCACCGCGGACGGGCGGACCAACCTGTTCGGCGCGCTGCGGCGGACGATGGCCAAGACCGGCTACCGGGACCTCAAGGAGTTCCAGCGGGTGGACCTCGTCATCGGCGGCCACCAGCCCCAGCAGGACGACTGATGGAGTTCCCCACCGTCCTCGTCGTCGACTTCGGCGCCCAGTACGCCCAGCTGATCGCCCGGCGGATCCGGGAGGCGGGGGTCTACTCCGAGATCGTCCCCTCCGACGTCCCGGCGGAGGAGATCGTCGCCCGCAAGCCCGCGGCGATCGTCCTCTCCGGCGGGCCGTCCAGCGTCTACGCGCCCGAGGCCCCGCAGGTGGACCCCACGCTGTTCGAGTCGGGGGTGCCGGCGTTCGGCATCTGCTACGGCTTCCAGGCCATGGCGCAGAGCCTGGGCGGCACCGTCGCCCGCACCGGGGACCGCGAGTACGGCGGGACACCGCTGACGGTAACCACGCAGTCGCGCGTGTTCGGGACCCTGCCGGTGGAGCAGTCGGTGTGGATGAGCCACGGGGACGCGGTCAGTGCCGCGCCGCCCGGGTTCACCGTCACCGCGACGTCCACCGGGGCGCCGGTCGCCGCCTTCGAGGACGTCGACCGCAAGCTCGCCGGCGTCCAGTTCCACCCCGAGGTCCGGCACACCGCGCACGGGCAGACGGTGCTCGAGCACTTCCTGTTCGACATCGCCGGCCTCGAGCCGACCTGGACGATGGCCAACGTCGTCGAGGAGCAGGTGGAGCGGGTCCGCGCGCAGATCGGCGACCGGCGGGCGCTGTGCGCGCTGTCCGGCGGGGTCGACTCCGCGGTCGCCGCGGCGCTGGTGCAGCGGGCCATCGGGGACCGGCTGACCTGCGTCTACGTCGACCACGGGCTGATGCGCGAGGGCGAGACCGAGCAGATCGAGCGGGACTTCGTCGCCGTCACCGGCGCCGACCTGCGGGTGGTCGACGCCCGCGACCAGTTCCTCGACGCCCTGGCCGGGGTGAGCGACCCGGAGCAGAAGCGGAAGATCATCGGCCGGGAGTTCATCCGGGTCTTCGAGCAGGCCGCGACCGACGTCGTCGCCGATGCGCAGGCACACGGGGAGACCGTCGACTTCCTCGTGCAGGGGACGCTCTACCCCGACGTCGTCGAGTCCGGCGGCGGCACGGGGACGGCGAACATCAAGAGCCACCACAACGTCGGCGGCCTGCCCGAGGACCTCACCTTCACCCTCGTCGAGCCGCTGCGCACGCTGTTCAAGGACGAGGTGCGGGAGGTGGGTCTGCAGCTGGGGCTGCCCGAGTCGCTGGTCTGGCGGCAGCCGTTCCCGGGTCCGGGGCTGGGCATCCGGATCGTCGGCGAGGTCACCCGGGAGCGGCTCGACGTGCTGCGGAAGGCCGACGCGATCGCCCGGGCAGAGCTGACCGCGGCGAACCTGGACCGGGAGATCTGGCAGTGCCCGGTGGTGCTGCTGGCCGACGTCCGCTCGGTGGGGGTCCAGGGGGACGGGCGCACCTACGGCCACCCGGTCGTGCTGCGGCCGGTGTCCAGCGAGGACGCGATGACCGCCGACTGGACCCGCCTGCCCTACGACGTCCTGGCGCGGATCTCCACGCGCATCACCAACGAGGTGCCCGAGGTCAACCGGGTCGTCCTCGACGTGACCAGCAAGCCGCCGGGCACCATCGAGTGGGAGTAGACGGCAGAGGGCCCGGGGAGCGGATCGCTCCCCGGGCCCTCTCGCTGTCGACCGCCGGTCGTCAGTCCTACCAGCAGCCGGAGGAGTACGCCTGCGCGGTGATGAGCGTCAGCGTGGTGGCCCCGCTGACCCGGTAGTCACCGAACGACCAGCTGACCGCCTCGCCTCCCACGACCGACCCGCGGTAGTTGCCCGTCGCGGTCAGGATGTCGGCCCGCGCGTTGAAGTTCGCGATGGCGATCTGCGCCGTGTGCATCCTCCGGTCCCTGTTCCCGACCAGCCCGGACCAGATGGTCCGCCCGCTGTTGGCGGGGTCGGTCCTCGCGGCGAACCTGGTGACCGGCATCTTCGCGGTCGGGGAGCACTCCTTCGGCCACGCCCGGACGTTGGTGATCCGGTAGCTCGTCCAGCCCCTCGGCGGCGGGTTCACGTACCAGTTGGCCAGTCCCGCCCCGGCGAAGCCGTGCGACCGGGGCATCACGGCACCGGACCAGTCGTCGAGCTGACGCGACTCGAGGAACCCGCCGTTCCGGTCGTAGAACTTCAGGTCGGCCCGCCAGTCCTGCGGCACGGAGGTCGTGTTGTAGAGGTCGGCCGCGAGGAGGAACCGCCCGTCCGGGAGGACGCGTCCGGAGCTGGAGAGCAGCGCGACGCCGGAGATGACCTGCCCGCGGACGCTGAACCGGGCGCTCGTGTACTTCTTGGCCGGCGAGGTCACCACGGCGTGGTAGGTCCCCGCCTTCAGCGGGCGGATGATCTCCTCGGCGTTGCGTCCCGCCCGGTTGCTGGTGGCGACGGTGCGCCACGAGCCGTCGAACAGCGTGAGGGCGTAGTCGGCGCCGAGGTCACCGAGCACGAACCGGGCCGTCGCCGCCGACCTCAGGACGTAGGTGTAGGTGGCCTTGGGGGCGGAGGCGGAGATGGCAACGGAGTGCCACTGGCCCCAGGAGGCGGACGCGGCCTGCGCCCCGGGGATGGAGACGACCGAGGCCGCCACCGTCAGGGCGAGTACCGACAACAGTCGGCGGAGTCGGGTGCGCATGGGTGTGGCGCTCTCTGCTAGCCCGGCCCCGTGGGAGGGCGCCGGGTCCTGTCACCTGGTGCCGGACGACCCCAGGCGTGGGCGGAACGCGGCGAGGATACGGAGTGGAGTCGTCCAATCACCTACGGAAATGACACGTGTCACTCCATCGAGCCGGGATCGTGGCTCCGGCATCGGTCCTGGTCACACCCGGGACAGCGCGAGAGGGCCCGGGGAGCGGTTCGCTCCCCGGGCCCTCTCGTCCTCTCCGTCCCCCGCGCGGTCAGCTCCTCCTGCGGCGGGCCTTCCGGACCTCGCTGAGCAGCAGGGTCACCCCGGCTCCGATGAGCAGCAGCCACAACAGCCCGCCGTCGTCGAAGAGGTCGAAGGGGAAGGCCGCGCCGGCCATCACCGAGATGGCCAGGAGGACGAACACCACGCCCGGGACGAGGGCGGTGAGGTCCACGCCCCGGCGCTGGGGCTGCGGCGGGTCCTCGACCGGCAGCGGCGCGACCGGGGTGACGTCACCCCAGGCGTGCTCCTGCCAGGCGGTGGGCGTCGTCGGGAACTCGCTGTAGTCAGGCACGGTCCACCTCCACGTCGCCGATGCCGGCGTTGATGGTCAGCACGATCTCGGGGTCGCCGTCGTTGGTCCAGGACGCCGTCCCGGTCCCGGCGTGGTAGCCGTCGGCCGCGCCCTCGTCGAAGACGTCGACGTTGCCGATGCCGCTCTCGACCTGGACCCGGACGTCGGCCGAGCGGGGGATGAGGACGTCGACGTCCCCGACCCCGGCGTCGACCCGCGTGGTGACCGGGACGGTCCGGTCGGCGAGGTCGATGCCGGACAGGTCCAGGGTCGCGTCACCGACACCGAGGTGGTACTCCGGACGCACCTGGTCGGCGCTGGCCGGGCGGTACGTGCGGTCGCCGATGCCGCTCTCCACGTTGCGCCACGGTTCGGCCGCGGCCGCCAGCAGCGCCAGGGAGAGGACCGCGCCGAGGACGACCAGGCCGCCCTTGGCCCGGCGCCCGCCGGTGAAGGCCGCGGCGATCAGGCCGAGCCCGACGACCAGCAGGCCCGATCCGAGGACCCACCGGGGACCGATGGACCAGTCGGTGAACCGGCTGATCAGGACCAGGGTGCCGACGACGATGAGCAGGCCGGCCAGGGTCACCCCCGGGACCGGCGAGCGCGGGCCCGCCGGGGCCCGGTCGCGGTCTCGCCGGACCAGCCCGGTGCCGCCGGGCCCGGCCGGCATGAACAGCCACAGCAGCAGGTAGACCGGGATGCCGGGGCCGGCCAGCGCGAGGGCGACGAAGCCGACCCGCCACAGCAGCGGGTCGATGCCGCTGTACTCGGCGAGGCCGCCGGAGACACCGCCGATGACCTTGTCGGTCCGGCTGCGCTGCAGGGCCGGGCGGACCGTCGTGCCGGCCGGGGGGTGGTCCGCGGCCGGCGGCTCGTACGGCGGGGGAGCGGGGGGTGCGGGGGGAGGAGGCGGTACGGAGGTCATGCCGGAGAGCCTGCGCCGCGACGCCGTCCCCGGACATCAGGGAACGCCCCCAATCGACCCTGGTCCGGTACTCCAGGGTGATCACCGGTGTGAGGCGGCCCCCCGCGGTGCGACGATCGTCAGCGTGACGACGACCGCGCTGGTGCCACAGCGCCCGCAGCTGGCGCGCCCGCGCTCCGGGCGGCTGCTCGCCGGCGTCGCCGCGGGGACGGCGGTCCACCTTCGGCTGGACCCGCTCGTCGTCCGGATCGGCTTCGTCGTCCTCGCCGTCACCGGCATCGGCGTCATCGCCTACGGGCTGCTGTGGTTCTTCATGCCGGTCGCCGACGTCGACGCGGTGCCCGAGGCACCCGCGCCGGGCACCGAGCCCAGCCGCCGGCAGGCCCTCGGGTTGACCCTCCTCGGGTTCGGCGCGCTGGTCCTGGTCACCAACCTGGCCACCTGGGGCAACAGCGACCTGGTCGTCCCGCTGGTCCTGGTCGGCGCCGGGCTGGCGGTCATCTGGCGGCAGCTCGACACCGACCGCACGCTGGCCCGCCCCGGGGTGCCGTGGGTGCTGGCCGGCGGCATCGCCCTCGGCGTCGTCGGCCTCGTGCTGCTGCTGGCCACCACCGGCCAGCTGGCCAACGCCCGCAACGGCTTCGCCGCGACACTGGTGATCCTGGTCGGGATCGCGCTGGCCACCGCGCCGCTGTGGCGCCGGTTGCTGGCTTCCCGCGAGGCCGAGCGCACCGCCCGTGTCCGCTCCGAGGAGCGGGCCGCCGTCGCCGCCCACCTGCACGACTCGGTGCTGCAGACACTCGCGTTGATCCAGCGGCACGCCGAGGACCCCAAGGCCGTCGCCCGGCTGGCCCGCAGCCAGGAACGCGAGCTGCGGACCTGGCTCTACGAGCCGGAGAAGTCCACCGAGGGGACGTGGGCCGCGCTGGTGTCGGAGGTGGTCGCCGACGTCGAGGCCGACCACGCGCTGACCGTGGAGTCGGTGGTCGTCGGCGACGCCCCGGTCGACGACGCGCTGGCCGCGCTCGGTGCCGCGACCAAGGAGGCCCTGGTGAACGCGGCCAAGCACTCCGGCGCGACGTCGGCGGACCTGTACACGGAGGTGACCCCGGCGCAGGTGTCGGTCTTCGTCCGTGACCGTGGCGCCGGGTTCGACCCGGCGACGGTGCCGACCGACCGGCGCGGCCTGCGCGACTCGGTGACCGGCCGGCTGTCCCGGGTGGGTGGGACCGCGACCGTGCGGTCCGCGCCGGGGGAGGGGACCGAGGTGGAGATGCTGATGCCGAGGGAGGCCGCGTGACGGGGCAGGCCGGACCGCGCGTCTTCCTCGTCGACGACCACGCGATGGTCCGGTCGGGCGTGCGCACCGAGCTGGGTGACGCGGTGGCCATCGTGGGCGAGGCGGCCGACGTCCCGGAGGCCATCGAGGGCATCCGGGCCACGGTGCCCGACGTCGTCCTGCTCGACGTGCACCTCCCCGGGGGTGGCGGCCACGCGGTGCTCGAGGCGCTGCGGCCGGAGCTGCCCTCGGTGCGCTGGCTGGCGCTGTCGGTGTCCGACGCCGCCGAGGACGTCATCGCGGTCATCCGCGCCGGCGCCCGCGGTTACGTCACCAAGACCATCTCCGGCCCCGACCTGCTCGCCGCGGTGAACCGGGTCGCCGAGGGCGACGTGGTGTTCAGCCCGCGGCTGGCCGGGTTCGTGCTCGACGCGTTCGCCGCGACCTCGGCGTCGGCGCCCGCGCCGTCGGAGGACCCGGCGACCGACCCGGGCCTGGACCTGCTCAGCGCCCGGGAGCGGGAGGTCATGCAGCTGCTCGCCCGCGGCTACACCTACCGGGAGATCGGCTCGCGGCTGTTCATCTCGGTGAAGACCGTCGAGTCCCACGCGTCCAACGTGCTGCGCAAGCTGCAGCTGTCCAACCGCAACGAACTCACCCGGTGGGCGGCCACCAACCGGCTCCTCTGACGCCTGGACGGAGTGGTCCGTCCCTCCCGTCGGCTGCCGGGTGCGCTCCGCGTGCCGGGTGTGACTCCAGTGGCGTGTCGCGGCTGGCACATGTCGACGAATCGACGGGGGAGCGCGGATCCGGACCGTCGCGGAACTTAGAGTCACAGTGCCATGACAGAGACATACGTGCCCGCGTCCGACGGTCACCCGCGCGAGTGGATGACCGTCACCGCCGAGCGAGCGTGGCCGTCGGTCTCGGTCATCATGCCGGTCCTCAACGAGTCCCGGCACCTGGCCACGAGCGTCGCCGAGATCCTGGCGCAGGAGTACGGCGGCGAGGTCGAGCTGGTCATCGCCCTGGGCCCGTCCCGGGACGACACCGACCGGATCGCGCGTGAGCTCGCGGCGGCCGACCCGCGGATCAAGCTCGTGCGCAACCCGAGCGGGAAGACCCCGGCCGGACTCAACGTCGCCGTCCAGGCGTCCAGCCACGGGATCGTCGCCCGCGTCGACGGCCACGGGATCCTGCTGCCGGGGTACCTGCAGCGGGCGGTGTGCCTGCTCGAGGAGACCGGCGCGGCCAACGTGGGCGGCCTGATGCTCGCTGTCGGCGAGACCGGTTTCGAGCAGGCGGTCGCCCGCGCCTACGCGTCCAAGGTCGGCCTCGGGGGCGGCAGCTTCCACGTCGGCGGGACGGAGGGCCCGGCCGACTCCGTCTACCTGGGCGTGTTCCGCCGGGAGGTGCTCGAGCGCCTCGGGGGCTTCGATGAGCACTACCACCGCGCGCAGGACTGGGAGCTCAACCACCGCATCCGGCAGTCCGGCGGCGTGGTGTGGTTCTCCCCGGACCTGGCGGTCACCTACCGCCCGCGCTCGTCCTGGACCGAGCTGGTGCGGCAGTTCTTCCACACCGGCCGCTGGCGTCGCGAGGTCATGCGGCAGCACCCGGATTCCATCCGGCCCCGCTACCTGGCGCCGCCGGCCGTCACCGCGGCCATCCTCGTGGGGACGGCGGCCGGGGCGGTGGGCTCGGTGACCGGCCGGTCCGCCCTCCAGTGGGGCTGGCTGGCCCCGACCGTCTACAGCGGCGGCGTGCTGCTCGCCTCCCTCGTCGAGGGACGCGGCCTGAACTGGAAGGCGCGGGCGTGGCTGCCGGCCGTCCTCGCCACCATCCACCTCAGCTGGGGCAGTGGCTTCGCCTTCGGGCACCGTCCTGCCGGGCGTTCCCGGCGCTGAACACGCCGGTTCGCGCGAACCGACCACCACGGGGTCTACGAGGAGTTTCTCGATGAGCATGGTCCGATCGGCCGCCCGCGCCCTGTCGCCCAAGCGGCAGGCAGCCGTGCGGCGCGCGCTCGACCTGTCCGTCCGCACGCTGGGAACGGCGCCGCTGACGCGGGCGCCCAAGGTGAGCATCGTGGTGCCGGTCTACAACGTCGAGCCCTATCTGGGCTCGTGCCTGTGGAGCATCTCGCACCAGACCTACCGCAACATCGAGATCGTCGTCGTGGACGACGGGTCCACGGACGGGAGCCTGGCCGTTGCCGAGCGGGCTCGTCGCCGGGACCGTCGCATCCGGATCGTGCAGCAGCCCAACGGTGGCCTGAGCAGCGCGCGCAACACCGGCATCGCCGCCGCCACGGGTGAGTACCTGGCCTTCGTGGACTCCGACGACCGCCTCGCCCGTCGGGCGATCAGCACGGTGATGCGATCGCTGCGTCGCACGGGATCGGACTTCGCGGTCATGTGCTACCGGCGCATGAACAGCGAGACCACCTGGCCGGCGGGCGAGTGGATCCGCGAGGTGCACGCCGAGGCGCGGCCGAGGGTGACCCTCGAGGAGTTCCCCGGCGTCCTGGTCAACGCCGTCGCCTGGAGCAAGGTCTATCGCCGGTCCTTCTGGGACGCGGCCGGCCTGCGCTTCCAGGAGGGGGTCCTCTACGAGGACCAGGCCGTCTCGGCCGAGGCCTACGCCAAGGCATCGGCGTTCGACGTCCTGCCCGACGTCCTCTACGACTGGCGGGTCCGCGAGGACAGGTCCTCGATCTCGCAGCAGGTGGCCACCGACAACGACCTGCGCGAGCGCTTTGGTGCCGCCTTCGCCAGCCTGCAGGCGCTGCGGGACCACGCCTCCCTCGAGGTGCTGCAGACCCGGTCGCGGCAGCTGCTCGCCAACGACTTCCGGTTGTCCCTGGCCCAGATCGGCTCGGCGAGCGACGACTACTGGAAGATCCTCGTCGACGGCGTCCGGCGACTCTTCGAGGTCGTCCCCGACGACGTGTGGGGCGACATCTACGCCCAGGCTCGCGCGCTCTACCACCTCGTCCTCCAGGACGACCGCGAGCGCGCCGAGCGGTACCTGGCCGCAGGCGGGCTGGTGCTCAACGCCTGGCCGACGGCCGTGGCGGACGGCCGCGTCACCGTCGCCCTGCCCCTGCACGACGACCCCGGTGCCGAGTGGCCCGCAGGGTGGAACGAGCTCGGTCCCGCGCAGACCCCGCTGGTGTCGGCGGTTCGGGAGGCTCGCTGGCTCGACGACCGGGTCCTCCAGCTCGGGGGCTGGGCCTACGTCGCCACAGTCGACCTGGGGGACCACACCACGGCGGTGGAGCTGTCCCTCCGGTCGGAGGACGGCACGCAGGTCGTCCCCGTGCCGGTGGAGTCGACCCCGGTCGAGGACGTCTCCCGGGTCAGCGGGCACCAGTGGGCGGACCTGCGTCCGGCCGGGTTCACCGCGACCTTCGACGTCACGACCCTGCCGTCGCTGGCCTCCGGTGAGACGGCGACCTGGCAGCTGTGGGCCCGGGTCGAGACGGCAGGCGTGGTCCGCGAGGGCGCCGTCACCAACGTGAACGGCTGGAGCTCGGCGGGCCAGCTCCCGGCACGGGACCAGGGGACCGTCGGACGGACGAGCCTGCGGGTCGACCGCGGGGTCTTCTGTCTGCACACCCACAAGCCGCTCGTCCGGGTCCTGGCTGCGCGGAGCGCTGGGGACCAGGTGACCCTGGAGCTGGCCACCCACGACGGCTCCTCCCTCTCCGAGATGACGGCGACCCGCAAGGGGGTCACGGTCGTCGGGCGGATGAGCCCGTGGACCGGAGGTCGCTGCACCGCCACGTTCACCTTGCCGAAGCGGACCGGGCAGCCGCGTTTCTGGACGCTGCGCGGGCGGACCCCCTCCGGTACGCACACCCTCGGCTGGGGCGACCTGCCGCGTGACGCGGAGCCGGGCGCTGCCGAGGACGTCCTGTTCCGCCGCACCCGCGCCGGGAACGTGACCCTGGTCCAGGGCGGCACCGTCCTCGACGTGCACTCGTGGCGGGTGGAGGGCGAGCACCTCGTCATCGAGGGGCGGGCGTCGACCGACGACCCCCTCGTCCTGGCTTGGCGCACGCCCACCGGCGAGATCCCCGGCACTGTCGAGCGGACTGCCGACGGCGTGGTCGGACGCCTGCCGCTGCGCGCCGACCGCTGGGGCGTCGGGGAGCTGCCGCTGGCGGAGGGCCGCTACACCCTCGTGGCCCGCACCGTCGACCGGGACGACGAGCAGCGGACGTGGCCGGTGGCACAGGTGGTCTCCGAGCCCGCAGTCGCGCAGTTCCCGCTGGCTGTCCGGACACCGCGCCTACGGGCCCGTCTGGAGCGGTCGCCGAAGGGCGAGATCACCCTCATCGTCATCCCCCCGCTGGCAGACGACGAGATCGGCGCGCGCAACCAGCGGCGGTTGAAGGAACTGCACCGCACTGCGCCCCTCGCGCCGCGGCAGGATGCGGTGCTGTTCCGGTCCTTCTACGGGGAGAACACCTCCTGCAACGGCCTGGGCATCCACCGAGAGCTGGTGCGGCGGGGCACCGACCTGACGCTGTACTGGGTGGTCAAGGACCACTCGGTGCCGGTCCCGGCCGGCGGGGTGCCCGTGCTCCGCGACAGCGCCCAGTTCTACGAGCTGCTGGGCAGCGCCCGGTACGTCTTCGACAACGTCCACCAGCCCGACTTCACGACGAAGCGGCCGGGACAGGTCTTCGTCCAGACCTTCCACGGCTACCCGTTCAAGCTGATGGGCCGGCCGTACTGGGCGAAGTCCGGGTACGCCCGGCACCGGGTGGAGTCCTTCGACCAGCGCATGCGCGACTGGGACTACGTGGTCTCCCCGGCTCGCTACGCGACCCCGCTGCTCCGCGAGGCCTTCGGGTTGGAGGGTGAGGTGCTGGAGATCGGCTACCCGCGCAACGACGTCCTCGTCGACGAGTTCGCCGCCGAGGCGCGTTCCCGGACCCGGGCGGCTCTGGGCATCGCCGACCACCAGCGGGCGGTGCTCTACGCCCCCACGTACCGGGACAACCTGTCGATGTCGGAGTTCAAGTCCAAGATGGTGGACTTCCTCGACGTCGACGAGTTCTCGCGGGCCGTGGGGCCGGACACCGTCCTGCTCGTCCGTGGGCACGCGATGAACGCGCGGCTCGCCTCCCGCACGGCCCGTCGCGCCAACGTCATCGACGTGACCGACCACCCCGAGATCACCGATCTCGTCCTCGCCTCGGACGCCGCGATACTCGACTACTCGTCCCTGCGGTTCGACTACGCCCTGACCGGCAAGCCGATGGTGTTCCTGGTGCCGGACCTGGAGCTCTACAAGGACAAGGCACGCGGCTGGCTGTTCGACTACGAGCCCACCGCTCCCGGCCCGCTGGTGTCCTCGACGGCCGAGGTCGTCGATGTTCTCGGGGACCTGCAGGCCCTGCGCACCCGGCACGCCGCCGCCCGCGAGCGGTTCCGGGCTGACTACCTCGACCTCGAGGACGGCCAGGCATCCCAGCGGCTCGTCGACGCCGTGCTGCGGCCCCGCGGCGACGCATGATGGCCGGTGGGGCCCTGCAGGCCGAGTCGGGGCGGATCCGTGGGGTGTGGCACGCACGACCGGTGTTCCGGCTGCTGGTGGTGCGGGACCTCAAGGTCAGGTACGCCGGCTCGCTGCTCGGTTGGCTGTGGTCGGTGCTCGACCCGCTGCTCATGGCGGCGGTCTACTGGTTCGTCTTCACGTCGATCTTCGAGCGGACGGTGGGCGAGGAGCCGTACATCGTCTTCCTGCTGGCCGGGCTCTTGCCGTGGACCTGGTTCAACGGGGCGGTCACCGACACGGCGCGGGCGTTGCGGGCCGACGAGAAGCTCGTGCGCTCCACGAACGTCCGGCGTGAGGTCTGGGTCCTGCGCCTGGTCGCCTCGAAGGGGATCGAGTTCCTCTTCAGCCTGCCGGTGCTGGCTGTCTTCGCCATCGGCTACGGCGCCGGGCTCCACTGGCAGGTGCTGTTCGCGCCGCTGGCGGTGCTGCTCCAGGCGGTGCTGCTCGCCGGACTGGGCTTGCTCCTGGCGCCGCTCGTGGTGCTCGTGCGCGACCTCGAGCGCGTGGTTCGCATAGTCTTGAGGCTCTGGTTCTACGTCACCCCCGTGATCTACGGGGCCGTGGACATCCCGGAGGCCTACAGCGGGGTCTTCGCCCTCAACCCCTTGGTGGGGATCTTCTCGCTGTACCGGGCGGCGTTCTTCCCGGGGCAGCTCGACTGGTTCTACGTCGTCTGCTCGGCAGGGACGTCGGTGCTGCTGCTCTGCCTCGGCTGGCTGGTCTTCGCCCGGCTGGAGCGGACCGTCCTCAAGGAGATCTGACCGATGGAGACGCCGATCATCTCGGTGCGCGGTGCGGGGATCAGGTTCTCGACCGGGCGACGGCACCGCAGCGCGCGGGACCTCCTCTTCAAGGGCAGCCGAGGCAACGACGTCCGCTCGTTCTGGGCACTGCGGGACGTGACCTTCGACGTGGCCCCGGGTGAGTCCATCGGTCTGGTCGGGGCGAACGGCCAGGGCAAGTCGACGCTTCTCAAGCTCCTGGCCGGGGTCCTCCTGCCCGACGAGGGCCAGGTGCGGGTTCGTGGCGGCGTGGCTCCGCTGATCGAGATCACCGGCGGCTTCGTCGGGGACCTCACCGTGCAGGAGAACATCCGGCTGACGGCCGGGCTGCACGGGATGAGCAAGGCCCGGATCGACGAGAAGTTCGACGAGATCGTGGACTTCGCCGAGATCCGTGAGTTCCTCGACACGCCGTACAAGCACCTCTCCAGCGGCATGAAGGTCCGCGTCGCGTTCTCGGTCATGTCCCGCCTGGAGGAACCCATCCTGCTCGTGGACGAGGTGCTGGCGGTGGGCGATGCGGCCTTCCGCAAGAAGTGCTACCGGCGGATCAAGCGCCTCCGCAACCGCGGGACGACGTTGTTCGTGGTGTCCCACCGGGAGGGGGAGCTGCGGCGCTTCTGCACCCGAGGGCTCTATCTGAGCAAGGGCGAACTACTGGCTGACGGGCCGATCGACGAGGTCATCGCGCGCTACCGAGCGGACAGTGGGCTGTCCCCGTGAGCTCCGTCCTGAAGCGACTTATGGTGTTGACCCGCCCGCCTGTCGGGCTGCTGGTGGTGCACACCCTTCTCGTGGGCCTCCTCGCTGCAGCCGCCTGGGCCGGGTCGGAGGCCGGCGTCCTGGTGGGTGTGGTCATCGCGAGCGTCCTCGAGGGCTGGGTGAGGTCACGACCCGGCGAGGGCGACGCCGGCGTTGGGCCGGTGCTGAGCCATCTGGCCCCCCTGCGCGCCGTCGTCGTCCTCGCCATCGGAGCGACCGCGTGGCCCGACGGCACCGTGGTGACGGTCGCCGTGGCGGCGGCCGTGGTCACCACGGTCGCCGTTGTCACGGACACGGCAGACGCGCGCTTGGAGGGGCTTCGCCGCCACCCAGCCTCCCGTGGGGTGCCGGGCGTGGGGTCGGTTCCGCCGCTGCGACGGCCATCACCGTGGCTGGTGCCGGTGCTCCCCGAGCTGTGCCTGTACGTGCCGGCCCTGCTCTGGCCGGACCGGCCCGTGGCCGTCGCAGCCGGGGTGGCTGCCGGTGTCGTCGTCGCGCTGACCGTGGCAGCCCGGTGGGGACGGGCGGCGTGGCGGGCCCGCAGCAGCCGGGTCGCCGTCCTCGCCGGCATGCGCCGTTTCCTTCGCGCGGAGCGCCCGACGGTGGTCCTCTACGGTGGGGACGGCCGGGAGGCCGTGCACGAGGTGGCCGTCTGGCTGCCGACGCTGGAGCGGCTGCCGTGCTCGGCGGTGGTCCTCCTGCGCAACCGCGCGGCCCTCGCGGCGCTCCCGCCGACCCGGGTACCGGCGCTGTGCGTCCCCGGGACCACCGACCTGCTCTCGTTGCCCCTCGGCGAGACCCGGGTGGCGTTGTTCCCCTCGAACATCGGCAACAACATCCACGTGCTGCGCGTGCCCGGTGTGCGATCGGCCTTCATCGGTCACGGCGACAGCGACAAGAGCGCCTCGGCCAACCCCTACGCCAAGGTCTACGACGAGGTCTGGGTGGCCGGACCCGCCGGTCGGGAGCGCTACCTGCGTGCGGCGGTGGGCCTGCGGCCCGATGCGCTGGTCGAGGTCGGCCGTCCTCAGGTGGATCTCGTCCGGCAGGCGCCGGCGCAGGCCCCCGGCGTACCGACGCTGCTCTACGCGCCGACCTGGGAAGGCTGGAACCGTGACCAGGACTACTCGTCGGTGGCCACCCACGGTGTCGCGCTGGTCCGCGCGGTGCTGCAACACCCGCAGCCGATCCGGCTGCTGTACCGGCCGCACCCCTACACGGGCCGGAGGGATCCGGCAGCGGCGGCCGCGCACCGGGAGATCGTCGCGCTGTTGCAGGACGCGAACGCGACTGCAGGCGTCGAGGGTGCCACCGTCCTGGAGCCTGAAGCGCCAGCGCAGCCGGACGCCACCCGCTCCGCAGCGGATGTGGAGGCCGAGGCCGTCGCCCGCGGTGAGGAGCGCGTGCGCCTTCTTCCGGAGAGCGCCCACGTCGTCGTGACCCCGGCTGCGCTGCCATTGGTGAGCTGCTTCAACGTCGCCGACGGGCTCGTGACCGACGTCTCGAGCGTCCTGTCTGACTTCCTCGTTAGCGACAAGCCGGTCGGTGTCTGCGCCACGTCAGGCCAGGACCCCGACGACTTCGTCGCCGCCTTCCCCTCCACGCGGGCGGCCATGATCCTGACGCCGTCCCCCCGCGACGTCACCGGGCTGATCGACGTCGTCACCGGACGGCGTCCGGACACCACGGCCGAGCGTCGCCGCTCGGTGCGTCGAGAACTGCTCGGGCCTCCCGGACCCGCGGCCATCGTCCGGTTCGGGGACGCAGTGACCGCCCTGGCCGGGCGGGCACACGGCGGCGTCCCCGCCGTTGCGACCGCCGACTCCTGACAACCGATCCCCACCGAGTCCCCACTTCAACCAGTTCTGTGAGGTCCACACCGTGAAGCGCATCCTCATCCGGTCCGGCAAGGGCCCCCTCGCCCCCGTCTCCGCCGAGGCGTCGCTGGCCCGCAACGGCTGGGGGGTGTTCGGTGCCAACGTCGGCAACCGCCTCTTCACCGATTCCGTGCACCGCGCGGTCAGCACGCCGGGCACCGAGGTGGTGTCCAACTCCCTGCTGTCGGAGATCAACGACGTCGACGACGCTTACGTGGCCCGGGTGAACGAGGAGTTCTCCCACTTCGTCGTCCCGCTGGCCAATGCCTTCCGCCCCCAGTTCCTCAAGAACCTCCGGCGCCTGACCCAGCTCATCGAGAAGCTCACCATCCCGGTCACCGTGGTGGGCATCGGCGCCCAGCTACCACCCACCGGCGAGGTGGAGGTCACGGGTAGTGACGTGGACCGGGTGACTGCGCGCTTCGTGCGTGCCGTGCTGGAGCGGTCGGCGTCCATCGGCGTCCGAGGGGAGATCACCCAGCAGTACCTGCGCAAGCTGGGTTTCCCGGAGGAGAGCGTCGAGGTCATCGGCTGCCCCTCGCTGATGGTCCGTCCCGAGGGCGTCGAGGTGACCAAGAAGATCTCGGAGCTGACGCGGGAGAGCCCGGTGTCCCTGAACATCACCCCGTCGGCGACGCGGATGGCGGAGATCACCCGGCAGCACGCCGAGCAGTACCCCGAGCTGGACCTCATCGTCCAGGAGCACCACAGGCTGGCGCTGCTCCTGTGGGGTGAGGACCCCGCCCAGGTCAAGGACCCGGAGATGCCGATCCACAGTGGCCACCGCCTGTACCGCGAGGACCGTGTGCGGTTCTTCCTCGACCCGGTGCCGTGGATCGACCACCTCTCCCGCCGGCACTTCTCGTTCGGCACGCGCATCCACGGCAACATCGCCGCCCTGTTGGGCGGCACCCCCGCGACGGTCCTCATCCACGACTCGCGGACCCTCGAGCTGGCCGACTACCACGAGATCCCGTACCGGCTGCTGGACGAGCTGCCGGAGGGCTTCGACGCCGCTCAGCTGTACGCGGAGTCCGACTTCACCCGTTTCAACCAGGGGCAGAGGGAGCGCTTCGACCGCTACGCCGCCTTCCTCGACAAGAACGGCATCGACCACGTCTTCGCGCCCGGACGGGAGAACCCGGAGTTCGACGCGCAGGTGGCGGCGACCTCTTACCCGGCGGCAGTCTCCAGCGTCGTTGCCGACGACGTCGACGCCGCCACGCTGGTCAGCCGGCTCCGCTGGCTCCGCCAGGGCTCGGCCGTGGACAAGGGCCGCACCGCAGGCGGGGCGTACCGGCCGCCCTTCGGGCTCACTCCGGCGCCGAAGATCTCGCTGGCAGCGGTCGCCGCCCAGGTGGAAGAGCAGGCTCGCCTCATCGAGGACCAGCGGGCAGCGCTCGAGGAGCAGCGTGAGGAGATCGCCCGGCTGTCCGAGCAGGCCGCTCAGCCCTCGGCCCCGCGGTCGTCGTCTCCGCGGCAGGTCCTGCGCCGCGTCCGCACGGTCGCTGCCCAGCACGTGCCGGGTCGTTCCGCGACCTGACGAGTTGCCTGGGGGGGGGGGGGGGGGGGGGGGGGGCCGGCGGGGGGGGCGCGGGGGCGGCCCGGGGGGGCGGGGGCGGCGGGCGCGCCGGCGGGCGCGAACCCCCACCCCCCCCCGGCGGGGG
>NZ_JBJGYR010000012.1:0-153981 GCF_054050095.1 Geodermatophilus sp. SYSU D01105 | reverse complement strand
CACGGCGAGGTGCTGCGGTCGGTCGTGGTCTTCACGTGACGGCTCGCATCGACAAGACCGTCGTCAGCGGCGTCTTCAGCCTCGACGGTCAGGACTTCGACGTCGACAACAACGTCTGGCTGGTCGGTGACGACGACGAGGTGCTGGTCATTGACGCCCCGCACGACGCCGCCCCGATCCTGGAGGCGGTCGGCGGCCGCACGGTGACGGCGATCGTGCTCACCCACGGGCACAACGACCACATCACCGCCGCCGTCGCGCTGCGCGAGGCGACCGGCGCGCCGATCTGGTTCCACCCCGCCGACCGGATGCTGTGGGACGACGTGTACGGGGATGGCGGGCGGGCTGGAGTGGTGGCCGCCCCCGACCAGGAACTGGCCGAGGGGACGACGTTCCGGGTCGCCGGGACGACGTTGACGGCGCTGCACACCCCGGGCCACTCGCCGGGCAGCACCTGCCTGCACGCGCCGGACCTGAACACGGTGTTCACCGGGGACACGCTGTTCTGCGGCGGGCCGGGAGCCACCGGGCGCTCCTACAGCGACAAGCCGACGATCCTGAACTCGATCCGGTCGCGGCTGCTCACGCTGCACGGCGACACCGTGGTCAGGACCGGTCACGGCGACGACACGACGGTGGCCGCCGAGATCGGCAACGTGCACTGACGGCGTACCCCCTCCTCGGCGCCCCGGGTGCCGAGGAGGGGGCGTGGTCCCCGGGCATGGTCCCCGACGCTCAGGGGACGGGCACCCGCCGCCGGGCGGAGGCGAAGCCCAGCCACGTGTGCCGGTTGCCGGCCCAGCACCACCCGACCTTCGGGGCGTGGCGCCGCTCGCGGCCGTCCCGCCCGGTGCCGTTGCTGATCCACAGCGCCGGCGTCCGGGGGTCGAGGGTCCCGTTCGGCCGGCGCAACCGCGAGCCGATCGTCATGAAGCAGTGGTTGCGGTCGAGCACCTCGGGGGCCTGGAGCAGCCAGTGGATGCCCTCGGTCAGCGTCAGCGGCGTGCGCCCGGCGCCGGTGATCGCGGGCAGCGCCTCGTCGGGGCTCCAGTTCGCCATCGCGTCGCCCCGGTCGAGGTCCGCCACCAGGTAGACCGGCCCGGCCGGCAGGTCGATCCCCGCGATCGGGCCGAACGCGTCGACGTCGGTCATGTCGGTCACCACGAACCCGCGCCTGCCCCGGAGCTCGAGCAGCGGGGCGAGGGCCGAGGCCGGGGCCAGGTCGGGGGAGAGGACCAGCAGCGCGCCGGGATCCTGGACGCGGGTGGCGCAGCCGCGCAGGTCCCCGGCGGACAGGCCGGCGACCTCGTGCGCGCCGAGGGCGATCAGCCGCTCGGCCTGGTCGGCGGCGGACGGGAGAGCGTGCAGGACGGCGGTCACGGACACCTCCGGGACGGGCGGGTGCAGCCGGGGGTCAACGCGCCGGGTGCCGTCCCGGTTCCCGGGCCCGACGCGCGGACGTGGGCACGGTCACCCCGCGGCAGCCGGGTGCCCACGGCGACCCCGGTACCCTCGACAGGTGCCCCGCGGTGATGGACGGCTGACGCACGACCTCGATCCCCACTCTCCCGGACCCCAGGACGCCTGCGGCGTCTTCGGCGTCTGGGCGCCGGGGGAGGAGGTCGCCAAGCTCACCTACTTCGGTCTCTACGCCCTGCAGCACCGTGGCCAGGAGGCCGCGGGCATCGCGGTCTCCGACGGCGCCTCGGTGGTCGTCTACAAGGACCTCGGGCTGGTCAGCCAGGTCTTCGACGAGGCCACGCTGGGCAGCCTCCGCGGGCACCTCGCCGTCGGCCACACCCGGTACTCCACGACCGGCTCGTCCACGTGGGAGAACGCCCAGCCCACGTTCCGGACGACGGAGTCGGGCACGGGGCTCGCCCTCTGCCACAACGGCAACCTCGTCAACACCGCCGAGCTCGCCAGCCGGGCCGCGGACGCCGGCGTCGCGGGTGCCTTCACGTCCACGACCGACTCCGACCTGGTCACCGCGCTGATCGCGGCGCACCAGGACCTCTCGGTCGAGGCCGCGGCGATGCAGGTGCTGCCGCAGCTGCGGGGCGCCTTCAGCTTCACCTTCATGGACGAGACCACGCTCTACGCCGCGCGTGACCCGCAGGGCGTCCGCCCGCTGGTGCTCGGCCGCCTGGAGCGCGGCTGGGTCGTGGCCAGCGAGACCGCGGCGCTGGACATCGTCGGCGCCTCCTTCGTCCGGGAGGTCGAGCCCGGCGAGCTGCTGGCCATCGACGAGGACGGGCTGCGCAGCCAGCACTTCGCGCCCGCCGAGCCGAAGGGCTGCGTCTTCGAGTACGTCTACCTCGCCCGCCCCGACACCACCATCGCCGGCCGCGGCGTGCACGCCGCCCGTGTGGAGATCGGCCGGCGGCTGGCCAGGGAGCACCCCGCCGACGCCGACCTGGTGATCCCGGTGCCCGAGTCCGGCACCCCCGCCGCGGTCGGCTACGCCGAGGCCTCGGGCATCCCCTACGGGCTGGGCCTGGTCAAGAACTCCTACGTGGGCCGCACCTTCATCCAGCCCAGCCAGACCATCCGGCAGCTGGGCATCCGGCTCAAGCTCAACCCGCTGCGCGACGTCATCCGCGGCAAGCGGCTGGTCGTCGTCGACGACTCGATCGTGCGGGGGAACACGCAGCGGGCGCTGATCCGCATGCTGCGCGAGGCCGGCGCGGTCGAGGTCCACGTGCGGATCTCCTCCCCGCCGGTGAAGTGGCCCTGCTTCTACGGCATCGACTTCGCCAGCCGCGCGGAGCTGATCGCCAACGGCCTCGACGTCGACGGCGTGCGGGCCTCGATCAACGCCGACTCCCTCGCCTACGTGTCCGAGCAGGGCCTGATCGCCGCCACCGAGCAGCCGGTCACCCGGCTGTGCACGGCCTGCTTCACGGGCCAGTACCCGATCGCGCTGGGCGAGACCGAGGTGCTCGGCAAGCACGTGCTCGAGGGCATCGAGCGCCGGGTGGACGAGTCCCGCGCGGTCACGGGGTGGACCGGCCAGCAGGCCGGCAGCGCCACCGTGCCCGGGGGTGCGGACGACGCCCTGACCCGCCCGTGAGCGACGAGTTCACCTACGCGGCGTCGGGCGTCGACATCGACGCCGGCGAGCGGGCGGTCACCCTCATGCGGTCCGCGGTCGAGCGGACCAACCGACCCGAGGTCGTGGGCGGCCTCGGGGGCTTCGCCGGTCTCTTCGCGCTCGACACGGCGAGGTACCGCAGGCCCCTGCTGGCGTCCTCCACCGACGGTGTGGGCACCAAGATCGCCCTGGCCCGCGCGCTCGACCGGCACGACACGGTCGGCATCGACCTGGTCGCCATGGTCGTCGACGACCTGGTCGCCTGCGGCGCGGAGCCGCTGTTCCTGCAGGACTACGTGGCCTGCGGCCGGGTCGTCCCCGAGCGCATCGCGGCGATCGTCACCGGCATCGCGACCGGCTGCACGCGGGCCGGCGCGGCCCTGGTCGGCGGCGAGACCGCCGAGCACGGCGACCTGATGGCCCCCGACGACTACGACCTCGCGGCCACCGCCGTCGGCGTCGTGGAGGCCGACGCGGTGCTCGGCCCCGAGCGGGTCCGGGACGGCGACGTGGTGGTCGCGATGGCCTCGAGCGGGTTCCACTCCAACGGCTACTCGCTGGTGCGCCGGGTGGTCGCCTCCGCCGGCCTCGACCTCACCGCGACCCCGGCCGGCCTGGCCCGCCCGCTGGGGGAGGAGCTGCTGGAGCCCACGCGCATCTACGCACTCGACTGCCTGGCGCTGGTGGAGGAGTACGGCGTCGAGGGCGTGCACGCCTACGCGCACATCACCGGGGGCGGGCTGGCCGGCAACACCGCCCGCGTCGTCCCCGCAGGGTCGGAGGCCGTGCTCGACCGCGGCACGTGGGCGCTCCCGGCCGCGGTGCACCTGCTCGAGGAGCACGGCGTGCCGCGCACGGAGTCCGAGCGCGCCTTCAACTGCGGCGTCGGCATGGTGGCGGTCGTGGCCCCCGAGGTCGCCGACGGCGTCGTCGGGACCCTGAGCGACCGCGGTGTCCCCGCGTGGGTCGCCGGCACCGTCACCGCCCGGTCGGGCGGCGAGGCCGCCCGCCTGGTCGGCTCCTACCGCTGACCCCGCCCCGTCGGTACCCGGGGGCACGAGCGGGGACGACGGCACGCGACGACACCGCGACTCCCCAGGGGGAGGCGGTGTCGTCGCGTCAGACCGTGGGCGTCAGGCGCGGATCAGCGGCTGGCAGCCCAGTCGTCGTCCGTGTCGTCGTCCGCCCAACGGTCGACGAACTCGTCGTCGTCCTCGTCGTCGGTCGCCCGGTGAGGAGCGGTGTACGACGACGACGGTGACCCGGCCAGCTCGCGCTGCAGCGCGGAGAGGTCGGTGTTCGGTGAGCTGTACTTGAGCTCACGGGCCACGCGTGTCTGCTTGGCCTTCGCTCGGCCGCGCCCCATCGGCTCGACCCCCTCGTTACGGAGTACGGGAGCCCAGCTCCGGGCTGGACGGCCCGCGTGGCGACCCCGACTGAGTGACTGTGTCTTGTCCGAGCTTACGACACGGATCGACGGCGGGCACGGGTCTCCCCTCACCGTCCCCCGACCGGGGGCGTGCCCGGACGGAACGGACCGTCCTCCCCGGCCCGCCTAGGACGCCGGGTCAGCGCGCCCGCGTGGGGTCGGCCTGCTCGGCGGACGACCTCGGCCCGGGCACCGCTGCCGCGTCCGCACCGGTCCCGACCAGCCCGAGCTGGACCGCGAACTCCATCTGGTCGTAGTAGAAGCGGTGCTCCACGCCCCGGCCGTCGCGCACGGTGAGGGCGTCGCACTCCCGCAGGCGGATGGCCCTGCCCGTGGGCGGGATCTCACCGTCGGGAGAGGTGAGCGGCTGCGTGTGGGTGCCGACGAGCCAGCCCTCGTCGATGGCGGTGTCGTCGGTCTCGTACTGGTGCCGGGCCTCCCACGTCAGGTCGGGGAACCCGCGGCGGAACGCCATGACGTACTCGACGATGGCGGGGCCACCCTCCAGGCGGCCCGCGTCCGGGGTGTCGGCGACGGCGTCCGCCGCGTACAGCCGACGCAACGCGTCGGCGTCCCCGCGGGTGATCGCGTCGGTGATCCGGTCCATGACCTCACGCGCCTGTCCCATGGCGAGCTCCCGAGTCGTCGCCCGGCGCTCCCGCGAGCTGCGCGGTGCCGGACCGGCTCCGCGCCTGCGGGACGCCGACGCCCCACGATCCGGCCGCACCGCGGCGCCGGACAGGGGCGAACGGCCCGGCCGCGCGGCTCAGCGGGGGAGGCGGATCGTCGCCAGCCGGCCGACGGAGGCCATCCGCTCCTCGGCCAGCCGGTCGGCCGCCACCGCCGGGGAGACGCCCTGCTCCTCCGCCGTCCGGAAGACCCGCAGCGCGACGTCGAGGATCCCGGCGGCCTTGGCCTCGGCGCGGGCGAAGGAGAACCCGTGGCGCTCGTCCTCGACCTGGATCACCCCGCCGGCGTTCACCAGGTAGTCGGGGGCGTAGAGGATGCCGCGGGCCACCAGCTGCTCGGCGATCCCGTCGTGCGCCAGCTGGTTGTTGGCCCCGCCGCACACGATCTCGGCCTCCAGCACCGACACCGTCTCGTCGTCGAGGGCACCGCCCAGGGCGCACGGGGCGTAGACGTCGGCGGAGGTCCGGACCAGCGTCGCGGTGTCGGCGACCGCGTCCACGGCGGGGTGACGGGCGAGCACCCGCTCCACCGCCCGCGCGTCGACGTCGGTCACGACCACGTCGGCGCCGTCCTCGACGAGCCGGTCGACCAGCCAGCTGCCGACCTTGCCGACACCCGCGACGGCCACGGTGCGCCCCGCCAGGGAGGGCTTGCCCCAGCGGTGCTGGGCGGCGGCCCGCATGCCCTGGAACACGCCGTAGGCGGTGAGCACCGAGGAGTCGCCGCAGCCGCCGTAGGCCTCCGACCGGCCGTGCGCGTACCGGGTCTCCCGGGCCACCACGTCCAGGTCGGCGTTGTAGGTGCCGACGTCGCACGCGGTCAGGTACCGGCCGCCCAGCGACTCGACGAACCGGCCGTAGGCGCGCAGCAGGGCCTCGGTCTTGTCCCGGTGCGGGTCGCCGATGATGACCGCCTTGCCGCCGCCGAGGTCCAGCCCGGCCAGGCTGTTCTTGTAGGCCATGGCCTTGGACAGCGCCAGCGCGTCGGCGACGGCGGCCTCCTCGCTGGGGTAGGGGTAGAACCGCGTGCCGCCCAGCGCGGGCCCCAGCGCCGTCGAGTAGATCGCGATGACCGCCCGCAGCCCGGAGCCCGGGTCGGAGCAGAAGACGACCTGTTCGTGACCGGAGCCGAGAACGTCCACGGTGGCGAGCGTAGAACGCCGGCGATCGCCCGACCGGGGGTCCCGGAGGCGGGCTCGCGCCGCGCGCGCCGGGGGAGCCGGGCATGATCCAGGGGCGACACCCGCACGGCGACCGGAGGACGACGGACCCATGGCTGCACCCAAGCGACTGCTGGCGTTCGTGGTGGCCGCGCCGCTGGTGCTCTCCGCCTGCACGACCGGGGGCGGGAGCGACGACGGCGGCAGCGGCGGCGGGACCGGAGGCGGTGGCGGCGGGGGCGACCTGTCCTTCGCGGTGGTCACCCACGGGTCGGCGGGCGACGCCTTCTGGGACGTCGTGCAGAACGGCGCCGAGGCCGCGGGGGAGGACCTCGGGGTGTCGGTGGACTACCAGAGCGACGGTGACCCGCAGCGCCAGTCGCAGCTCATCGACGCCGCGGTCAACCAGGACGTCGACGGGATCGTGGTCTCGATGGCCAACCCGGACGCGCTGCAGGACTCCGTCGAGGCCGCCGTCGCGGCGGGCATCCCGGTGGTGACCATCAACTCCGGCGGGGACCGCTCGGCCGAGTTCGGCGCCATCGGCCACGTCGGTCAGGACGAGACGATCGCCGGGCAGGGGGCCGGTCAGCGGCTGGCCGCCGACGGGCGGCGCAACGTGCTGTGCGTCGTGCACGAGGCCGGCAACATCGGGCTCGAGCAGCGCTGCGCGGGCGCGGCGGAGGGGCTGGGCGCGCCGCTGACCCCGCTGCAGGTGGACGTCAACGACCTGCAGACGGCGCAGTCGACGATCACCTCCCAGCTGCAGAGCGACCCGAGCATCGACGGCGTCCTCGCGCTGAACTCGGCCGTCGCCGCGGTGGCCGTCGCCGCCGTCTCGGACGCCGGTTCGCAGGCGCAGGTCGCCACCTTCGACCTCAACCAGGACGTCATCAGCGGCATCCAGGCCGGCGAGGTCTCCTTCGCCGTCGACCAGCAGCAGTACGAGCAGGGCTACCTGCCGATCGTGATGCTCAAGCTCTACGCGGAGAACCTGAACACCGTCGGGGGTGGGCAGCCGGTCCTCACCGGGCCCGCCATCGTCGACGAGTCCAACGTCGACGCGATCGCCGACCTGGCCACGGCCGGCACGCGCTGAGCGCGGCCACGGCGCCCGCCCAGCGGGCCGACGAGCGCGTCGCCGCCGTCGGCCCGCTGCGCCGGCTGCTGGTCAAGCCCGAGCTCGGTGCCCTCATCGGCGCCGTCGTCGTCTTCGCGTTCTTCGCGGTGCAGTCGCCGGTGTTCCGGTCCCCCGGCGGGGTGGCCAACTGGCTGGACCCGGCCTCGACGCTGGGCATCATGGCGGTCGCCGTCGCGCTGCTCATGATCGGCGGGCACTTCGACCTGTCGGCCGGCGTGATGACCGGGACCACCGCGCTCACCGTCGGCATCGTCGCCACCGAGCTCGGCCAGCACATCTGGGTGGCGATCGCCGTCGCGCTGGTGCTGGCCCTGGCCGTCGGGTTCCTCAACGGCTGGCTGGTCACCCGCACCGGCCTGCCCAGCTTCATCATCACGCTGGGCACCTTCCTCATGCTCCAGGGTCTCAACCTGGGCCTGACCAAGCTGTTCACCGGCACGGTGACCGCCGGCGGCATCGCCGGCGCGCCGGGCTACGGCAGCGCCGAGTGGGTCTTCGCCTCCCGGATGCAGATCGCCGGGGTGGAGTTCCGGGTGGCGATCCTGTGGTGGGTGCTGTTCACGGCGCTGGCCACGTGGGTGCTGCTGCGCACCCGGTTCGGCAACTGGGTGTTCGCCACCGGGGGGGACGAGGTGGCGGCGCGCAACGTCGGCGTCCCGGCCCGGCGGACGACGATCACGCTGTTCATGACCACCGCGGGGGCCGCCTGGTTCGTCGGCACCACCACCGCGATCCGGCTCACCTCGGTGCAGGCCAACACCGGCATCGGCCAGGAGCTGATCTACATCGTCGCCGCCGTCATCGGCGGCTGCCTGCTCACCGGGGGCTTCGGCTCGGCGGTCGGCGCCTCGCTGGGAGCGCTCATCTTCGGCATGACCCAGCTCGGCATCGTCTACCTGCGCTGGGACGCCGACTGGTTCTACTTCTTCCTCGGGGTGATGCTGCTGCTCGCCGTCCTGGCCAACCGGCTGGTCCGCCGCTACGCCGAGGCGGCCCGGCGGTGACCGGGGAGGGGATGCCGCTGCTGGAGCTGCGGGACGTCGGCAAGGACTTCGGCTCGGTCATCGCCCTGGACGGCGTGAGCACCACCGTCCGCGCCGGCGAGGTCACCTGCGTGCTCGGCGACAACGGCGCCGGCAAGTCCACGCTGATCAAGATCCTGGCCGGGGTGCACCGGCCCGACCGGGGAGAGGTGCGCCTCGACGGGCGGCCGGTGTCGTTCGCCGCGCCGCGCGACGCCCTCGACGCGGGGATCGCCACCGTCTACCAGGACCTGGCGATGATCCCGCTGATGGCCATCTGGCGGAACTTCTTCCTGGGTGCCGAGCCGACGAGGGGCTGGGGCCCGTTCCGCCGGTTCGACTCCGCGCGGGCCAAGGAGGTCACCCGGCGGGAGCTGCTCGCGATGGGGATCGACATCCGCGACCCGGACCAGCCGGTCGGCACGCTCTCCGGCGGTGAGCGGCAGTCGGTCGCCATCGCCCGGGCGGTCCACTTCGGGGCCCGGGTGCTCATCCTCGACGAGCCGACCTCTGCCCTCGGCGTCAAGCAGGCGGGCATCGTCCTGCGCTACATCGCGCAGGCCCGCGACCGCGGGGTCGGCGTGGTCTTCATCACCCACAACCCCCACCACGCGTACCCGGTGGGCGACCGCTTCCTCCTCCTGGGCCGGGGCCGCAGCCTCGGCGACTTCCCCAGAGGCGAGGTCAGCATCGAGGAGATCACCCGGATGATGGCCGGCGGCGCGGAGCTCGACGAGCTGACGACCCAGCTGGAGCGGGCGGACCCGCAGAAAGGTCGCGGCTAGCCCTCAAGGTCACCCCGACGGGTGACGAGAACAAGAGGGACAGGAGAGGAACCGGTGCTCCCGCGAGCACGGTGTGACGACTGTGCCGCGTGTTGCCTTTGTCGTCGCCTGCGGCGCTGCGACGCTGCCCCGGTTCCTCCGCACCCCTCTTCCCCAGGGAGCGCCAGTGCTGCACAGCCGTCCTCGCCGCTGCGCGACCGGGGCGCCGGCGCACCGCCCGCGGGTGCGGGCCGGTGCCGTGCGGGTGCTGTTGGCCGGTGCGGTGACCGGCGCGGTGCTGCTGGGCGGCGCCGTCCCGGCCGGAGCCGCGCCCGAGCCGCCGCCCAACCCCACCGACGCCGAGCTCGGTGCCGCGCAGTCCGAGCAGGACGCCGCCGCCGCCGAGGTGGGCCGCATCGCCGGGCTGGTCGCCGAGGCCGAGGGGGAGCTGGAGCGCTACGCGGTCCAGGCCGAGGCCGCCGGTGCCGCCTACCTCGCCGCGGAGGAGGCCCTGACCCAGGCCCAGGAGGAGGCCGAGCGCACGGCGGCGGCGCTGCAGGAGGCCGCGGACGCCGTCGCCGCGGCCGAGTCCCGCATCGCCGGCTTCTCCCGCGACAGCTACATGAGCGGCAGCACGCTCTCCGGTGCGGCGGTCCTGCTCGACGCCGACGGGCCGGCCGAGCTGATCGAGCGGGCCGCGATGCTCGACTACGTCTCCGAGAACCAGCTCGACGTCCTCGGCCAGCTCGAGGTCGCGAAGGTGCGGCAGGCCAACGCCGACTCCGAGGCCCGCGCCGCGCGCGACCGGATGGCCGAGCTCGAGGAGGCCGCCGCCGCCGCCAAGGCCACCGCCGACGACCAGCTGGCCGCCCAGCAGAACGCCTACGCCCAGGTCTCCGCGCAGAAGGCCGAGTACGACCGGCAGCTGCAGGCCGCCCAGATCCGCCTCCTGGAGCTCCAGGGAGCCCGGGACGCCTACCAGCAGTGGCAGGCCCAGAAGGCGGCCGAGGAGGCCGCCGCGGCCGAGGCCGCCCGCCGTGCCGAGCAGGAGGCCGCCGCGCAGGCCGCCGAGGCGCGGCAGGAGGCCAGCAGCTCGTCCGGGGGCCGGGGCTCCTCGGGCGGTTCGGGTCCGTACGTGAAGCCGACGTCCGGCCGCACCTCGAGCTGCTTCGGCTGGCGCTGGGGCGCCCTGCACGGCGGCGTGGACATGGCCGCGCCCATCGGCACCCCGGTCTACGCGGCCCACTCCGGCGTCGTGCAGCGCGCCGGCACCGCGACCGGCTTCGGCTACGCGGTCTACATCCGCGGGGACGACGGCGCGGTCACCGTCTACGGCCACGTCAACCGCTACTTCGTCAGCGCCGGCGAGCGCGTGGTCGCCGGTGAGGAGATCGCCGAGGTCGGCAACCGCGGCCAGTCCACCGGCCCGCACCTGCACTTCGAGGTGCACCCGAGCGGCGCGATGTACGGCAGCCAGGTCGACCCGGTGCCGTGGATGCGCGCCCGCGGGGTCTCCATCAGCGGCTGCTGACCGGCCGCCCCGTCCTCGCGACGGGGGCCTCGCTCAGCTGGCCGGCGCGGGGGTGGCCGCGGTCCCGCTGAGGCCGCAGTTGGTCTCCACGTAGCCCGCGACGGCGGCCTGCGCGGCGGCCAGCTGCTGCGCCACCTGTGCCTCGGCCGCGGTGAACTGCTGCTGGCCCTCGGGCGTGGACAGGTCGAGGGACGCGGCGGTGTCCTGCAGCGAGCGCAGCCCGTCGGCGACGGCCTGCCAGTCGCCGGCGATCTCCGCCGGTGGCTGCACGGCGTCGAACCCGGCGACGACGTCGGGCAGCAGGCCGGGGACCTGGTCCGGGGTCGCGCCCTGGAGCGCCGCGGCGACCTGGGCGAACACCGACTCCACGCGGTCGCAGAACTCCGCGGCGGCGGGGTCGGGCGTCGCGGTCCCGCTGGGCCCGGGCTCGGCGGGGGCGCTGGTCGAGACGGCCGCGGCCGGGCTGGACGAGGCGGCCGGCTCGCCGTCCCCGGAGCTCCCGCAGGCGGTGAGCAGGACGACGGCCGCGGCCGTCGCGAGGACCGAGCGGAACAGGGGAGCGGGGGGACGCATGGGGAGGACGCTAGCCGCCGGTCGCGCCTGGCCGGGCCGGCGCGGCTAGCGTGCCGGGCGTGCACACCCCGGCCGACCCGCGCGCGACGTGGGACCTCCCGGCGCCGGGTGCCATGCCGCGGACGGCGGACCTCGAGCCGCTCGTCACCCGCGTGCTGGCGCCCAACCCCTCGCCGATGACACTCGACGGCACCAACACCTACCTGGTGGGCGCCCCCGGCAGCGGGCAGGCCGTCCTCGTCGACCCCGGCCCCGACGACCCGGCGCACCTGGCCGCGGTCGAGGCGGCGCTGGCGGCGCGGGACGCCCGCTGTGTCGCCGTCCTCGTCACCCACCACCACGGCGACCACGCCGAGGCCGCGCTGCCCTGGGGCGAGCGCTTCGGCGCGCAGGTGGCGGCCGCCGACGCCCGTGTCGCCGGGCCCTCGGGGCGGGTCCTGGCGCCCGGGGAGCAGCTGACGCTGGCCGGGACGACGGTCGGCGTCGTCCCCACCCCGGGGCACACCGGCGACCACCTGGCGTTCCGCCTGGACTCGGGGGCGGTCCTCGTCGGCGACCACGTGCTCGGCCGCGGCACGTCGGTGGTGACCCACCCGGAGGGCGACGTCCTGGCCTACCTGGAGTCGCTGCGGCGGGTGCACGACCTCGGCCCCAGCGCGCTGTACTGCGGCCACGGGCCGGAGCTGACCGAGGACCCGGGTGCGGTCCTCGACTTCTACCTCGCCCACCGGAGGTTCCGGGAGAGCCAGTTGCTCGCCTCGATGGTGCGCGGCGCCGCGACGGTGGACGAGCTCGTGGCCGACGTCTACGCCGAGGTGCCCCGGGAGGTGTGGCCGGCCGCCGCGCAGTCGACCCGGGCGACGCTGGCCAAGCTCGCCGCCGAGGGCCACGTGGTGGTCGACGGCGACCGGGTGCGGTTGCCGTGAGCGCCGTGCCGCTGGTGACCGCCGCCGACAGCGAGCGCGACCAGCGGCGGGCGGCGGCGGCGCTGCGGGCCGCGGGGCTGCGTGCCGGTGACCGGCTGCTCGTCTCGGCGGCGTCCTCGCCGGCGCTGCTCGCGGTGGTGCTGGGGGCGCTGCGCACCGGCGTCGTCCCCGTCGTCCTCGACCCCGCCCTCACCCCGTCCGAGCGGGCCGCGCTGGCCGAGGACGCCGACCCGGCCCTCGACGTCGGACCGGACCCGGCACGGCTGCTGACCGGCAGCGCGGAGGCCGAGCTCGCGCAGGTCCCGCTGGCCCGGCCGATGCACTACACGTCGGGCACCACCGGTCGGCGCAAGGGCGTGTGGTCGGGGGTGCTGGCCGAGGCCGACGCCCGCGCGCTGGCCGGCGAGGAGATCGACCTGTGGGGCTTCGGGCCGGGCGACCGGCACCTGGTGCTCTCCCCGCTGCACCACTCCGCGCCGCTGCGGTTCGCCCTCCACACGCTGCTGGCCGGCGGGGAGGTGCTGCTGCCCGGCCCCTTCGACGCGGCCCGCGCCGCCCGGGTCATCGGCACCCTGCGGCCGACGACGACGTTCTGCGTGCCGACCCACCTGCAGCGGCTGACCGCGCGCGACGACGTGGACTGGTCGTCGTTCCGTCGGCTGGTGCACGCCGGGGCGCCCTGCCCCGAGCCGCTCAAGCGGGCGGTCCTGGCGGCGCTGCCCGAGGGCAGCGTCTGGGAGTTCTACGGCTCCACCGAGGCGCAGTTCACCGTGTGCTCACCGGAGGACTGGCTGGCCGCCCCGGGCAGCGTCGGCCGGGCGCGGCCCGGGCGGGCACTGGAGACCGACGAGCGCGGCCAGCTGTGGTGCGCGGTGCCGCGGTGGGCGCGGTTCGAGTACTGGGGCGCGCCGGACGGGACCGCCGCGGCCTGGCGAGGGGACCGGGTCACCGTAGGCGACCTGGGCCGGGTGGACGTCGACGGCACCGTGTGGCTCGACGGCCGCCGCGAGGACCTGGTGATCTCCGGCGGGGTGAACGTCTACCCGGCCGAGGTGGAGGCGGTCCTCGACGCCCACCCCGGCGTGGTGGAGAGCGCGGTGGTCGGGGTGCCCGACCAGCAGTGGGGGCAGCGGGTGGTGGCCGCGTACGTGGGCAGCGCCGACGCCGCGGAGCTCGCCGACTGGGCCCGCGAGCGGCTCGCCCCGGCCAAGCGGCCCAAGAGCCTGCACCGGGTGGCCGAGCTGCCCCGGACCTCCACCGGCAAGGTGCGCCGGCTGGACCTGCCGGGGGTCCTGGGGCTTGGCTGAGCCGGAGTGGGACGTCGTGGTGGTGGGCGCGGGGACGTCGGGCGCGCCGCTGGCCGCCCGGCTGGCCGACGCCGGGCGACGGGTCCTGGTGCTCGAGGCCGGCGCCGACCACGCCCGGCCCGAGGACTTCCCGAGGGAGCTGCGCGACGCCGCGACCATGGGTGCCGCGGTCCCCGGGCACCCGGCCAACTGGGACCTGACCGGGATCCTCACCGAGGACCTCACCTTCCCCGTGCCCCGCGGCCGGGTCGTGGGCGGGTCCAGCGCCCTCAACGGCGGCTACTTCATCCGCGGCACCCGGACCGACTTCGACGGCTGGGCGACCGCCGGCAACGACCTGTGGTCCGCCGACGCCGTCCTGCCCGCGTTCGTGCGGCTGGAGGACGACCGCGACCTCGGCGACCGCCCCGGGCACGGCCGCGGTGGCCCGGTGCCGGTGCGCCGGCCCGACGGCGGGCACCCGCTGGCCGACGCGTTCGCGGGCGCCGCCGCGGACCTCGGCTTCCCCGCCGAGCCGGACAAGAACGGCGACGGCCCGCCCGGTTACGGCCCGGTCCCGCTCAACGTCGACCGCGGCGTGCGGACCAACACGGCCATGGCCTACCTGTCCCCGCGGCGCGGGCACCGGGGGCTCGCCGTCCGCGGCGGCGTGCACGTGCGGCGGGTGCTGGTCGAGGGCGGCCGGGCGGTCGGCGTGGTGACCGCGGACGGGGTGGTCCGGGCCGGGGAGGTGGTGCTCAGCGCCGGCGCCGTCGGCTCACCCCAGTTGCTGCTGCTCTCCGGCATCGGTCCGGCCGACGCGCTGCGGGCGCTGGGCATCGACGTGGTGGCCGACGTCCCGGGCGTGGGCGCGGAGTGCACCGACCACCCCGACCTCTACGTCACCTACCGGCCCGCTCGCCGGCTGCCGATGCCGCGCGGTCTGCACCCGCTGCACGGCGTCCTGCACACGACCGCCGACGGGTCGGCCACCCCGGGCGACCTCGAGGTGCTGCCGTGGCTCACGCCGTTCAGCCGGGTGATGGTCAGCCGCACCGCCACGGGGGTCGCCGGTGCCCTGCGCCGTCCGGGGGCCACCCTGCGCGCGCTGCGCGGGGTGTCCCTGCACCGGCTGGTCGACACCGCCCGCCGCCGGGACGACCTGTTCGTCGGGGTCGGGCTGCAGGCCGAGGACAGCCGCGGCCGGCTGTCGCTGACCTCGGCCGACCCGCACGTCCAACCGCGGATCGAGTACCGCTACCTGACCGAGGAGTCCGACCGCCGGCGGATGCGGCAGGCGGTGCGGCTGGCGGCCGAGCTGCTGCGCACGCCGTCGCTGGCGCCGCTGGTCGCCGAGCGGACCGGCCTGCCCGACGACGTCCTGGCCGACGACCGCGCGCTGGACCGCTGGGTCCGCCGGCACCTGGCCACCGCGGTGCACCTGGCCGGGACGGCGCGGATGGGGCCCGACGCCGACCCGGGCGCGGTGGTCGACCAGCACCTGCGGGTCCGCGGGGTCGAGGGGCTGCGGGTCGTCGACACCTCGGTCATGCCGCGGGTGACCTCCCGGGGGCCGGCCGCGACCGCGGTGATGATCGGCGAGCGCGCCGCGGAGCTGATGACCGGCGGGTGACCCGGCCTCCCGTCTCAGGCCGGCGGGGGCGGGGGCGGCGGCCCCAGCGGGATGCCCGGCGGCGGGAAGAGGGCGGGCGGCTGGGCGGACAGGATCGGAAGCATCGCGGCGTGCCAGACCGGCGCGGCCAGACCGCCGCCGAACCCGCCGACGTCCTGGTTCTGCTTCGGGTTGAGCAGCATGACGCTGGCCGCGTACTGCGGGGTGTAGCCGACGAAGGCGACCGAGAAGCGGTCCTGGCTGGTGCCGGTCTTGGCGGCCACCTGGTGGCCGGGGATGGCGGCGCGGGTGCCGGTGCCGATGGGCAGCGCGGTGTCGCCGACCAGGATCTGGTTCAGCGTGGTCGCGACCGCCGGGGGCACGGCCTCGGGGGTGCAGGAGTCGCCGGTGGGCACCGGCGACCCGTCGTCCCGGGTGAGCGGCTGCCCGTCCCGGTCCAGGATCTCGGTGACCGGAGTGGGGTCGCACTGGGTGCCGTTCGCGCCCAGCGTGGAGTAGGCGCTGGCCAGCGCGAGGGGGCTGGTCGCCTCGGCGCCGAGGGTGAAGGAGCCGCGCTCCCTGGCGATGATCTCGTCGGCCACCGGGTCGAGGGAGAACAGCCCCATCCGCTGGGCCATCCGCACCGGGCCCTCCACGCTGCCCAGCTGGTCCTGGAGGGCGACGAAGTAGGTGTTGGAGGAGCGGATCAGCGCCTCGGTCATGCTCAGGGTCGGCGGGAAGTTGGGGCTGGCGTTCTCGACCACGTACGGCGCCTGGTTGTTGCGGTACACGCTGGACACGTACGGGTTGCTCGTCGTGATGACGTGGGACGGCGGGAACCCG
Source organism: Geodermatophilus sp. SYSU D01105 (assembly GCF_054050095.1). Taxonomy (NCBI): domain Bacteria; kingdom Bacillati; phylum Actinomycetota; class Actinomycetes; order Geodermatophilales; family Geodermatophilaceae; genus Geodermatophilus; species Geodermatophilus sp. SYSU D01105. Next base: position 137,911 of record NZ_JBJGYR010000012.1, on the reverse strand, counting down.
CGCTCCAGGGCCGCGGCGGCGACGAACACCTTGTAGGTGGAGCCCGCGCCCTGGCTGGCGGCCACGCTGAGGTTCACCGACTCCTGTGCGGGGTCGTTCGCGTCGTAGCCGAAGACCCGGTTGACGCTCATCGCCTGCACGCGCCCGGTGCCCGGCTCCACTGCGGTGAAGATCGCGGCGATCGGGTCGCCCATGGGCTTGGCGGCCAGCACCGCAGCATCCCCGGACCGCTGGATGTCCGGCCGCAGCGTGGTGCGGATGGTCAGCCCACCGTCCTCCAGCCGCTCCTGGGAGATGCCGAGGGTCTCGGTCAGGTGGCGCTGCAGGAAGTCGCAGAAGAACCCGCCGATGACCGCGTCGACGCAGCCGTTCGGCGGGGCGGGGGCGGGCTTGGTCTCCACCGGCTGGGCGGACACGTCGGCGAGCTCCTGGTCGCTGATGTGCCCGAGGTCGTGCATGCGCTCGAGCACCTGGTTGCGCCGCTCCCGGCCCTGCTCCGGGTCGGCCAGCGGGCTGTCGGTCGCGGGGTTCTGCACGAGCCCGGCCAGCATGGCCGCCTGGGGGAGGGTCAGGTCGGCGGCATTGACCCCGAAGTAGGCCTGGGCCGCGGCCTGGACCCCGTAGGCGCCCTCGCCGAAGTAGACGATGTTGAGGTAGCGGTTGAGGATCTCCTGCTTGTCGTAGGTCTCCTCCAGGGCCAGCGCCAGCCGGGCCTCGCGCAGCTTGCGGCCCACCGTCTGCTCGGTGGCCGCCTGCCGGTCCTCGGGGGTGACCGCGGCCTGCAGCAGGGTCTGCTTGACCAGCTGCTGGGTGATGGTCGACCCGCCCTCCTGCACCGAGCCGGCGGTGGCGTTGCGGACCAGGGCGCGCAGCGTCCCCTCGACGTCGATGCCGTTGTGCTCGTGGAAGCGCGAGTCCTCGATGTCGACCAGCGCCTGCTCCATGACGTCGGCGACCTGGTCGGGCCCCACCGGCGTGCGGTTGTTCCGGTAGAAGTACGTGACCACCGAGCCGTCCGCGGCCAGGACGACGGTGTTGCCCGGCGGTGTGGCGTCGGTCAGCTCGACCGGCAGGGGGGCCAGCAGGTCGGCCGAGGAGCTCGCGGCCATCCCCGGTCCGACCACCCACGGCAGCAGGACGGCGGCCACCAGGGCCCCGGTCAGTGGCAGGACGAGGAGCAGCAGGCCGAGGGCCCGCAGCCGCGGGTGGGGGCGTGCACCGACCGACTTCCGCATGTGTGACCTCGCCGTCGGCGACCCACTCGGAGTGAGCGGGTCGGCGCGGTCCGATCATCGCGCACGGTGGCGTTCCGAAGAAGTCGATCAGGTGCGAGGCCGGAGCGTCCCGGCGGCGCGCTGCCGCAGCCGCCGGGACGCCGGGTCGAGGGGCCCGTCAGCGGGCGGTGGGGATCTCCGACGTCGGTGTCGACCAGGCGTCGGGGTGGCGGCGCCCGGTGTCGGCGACCCAGCCGGGTGCGCCGCTCGTGGAGGGGGCGCTGCGCCGGGCGGCGGGCCGGCCGCTCAGGCCGACGATGAGGGCCAGCAGGGCGACGAGCCCCACGAGGACACCGCCGATCACCAGGAGCGTCGTGAGCATGTACTCAACGTAGGCGCCGGACCGGTCCGACCCACACGGCGAATGACCACGGACATCCGGCCCGGATTGCACAGGATGTGCCGGTTGACGACGCGCGAGCACGCCTCCCGTCGGGGGATGCGCGGAGTCCGCGGTCCGCGGGTAGGGACAGGGGGATGACGTCGACTGGAGGACGCGTGCCCGACCTGCCCCTTCTCGCCGGCCGCGCGGTCGCGGTCCCCCTCGCCGTCCTCGCCCGGCTGCGGACGGGCAAGCCCATGCACCCCCGCGGCGTGGTCGTCGACGCCGTCCTGGAGCGGTCCGGCGGCCCGGCCGGCTGGGGGGTGCCCTGGCTGGCGGCGCAGGCCGAGGACCGGGTGCTGGTGCGGCTGTCCCGCGGCGCCGGGCTCCCGGCTCCGCTGCCGGACCTGCTGGGCCTCGCCGTGCGGGTGCCGGCCGCCGCGGGACCGGTGGACCTGCTGCTGTCGAGCACCGGCCGGGGCCGGTTGACGCGGCGGGTGACCGTGCCCCGGCGGGACGCCGCGACGGTCTACTCCTCGATCATGGGCTACCGCTCCGACGCCGGGACCGTGCTGCTGGCGGCGCTGCCGGAGCCGGGCACCGGGCCGCTGCCGTCGGACCCGGACCCGCTGGCGGCGGCCGTCGCGGCCCGCCGTCCGGCGTTCACCCTGGTGGCCGCCCGGGGGAGCGGGGACTGGCGGCCCTTCGGCCGGTTGCGGCTGCTTGACCCGGTCGACGAGTTCGACCCGGACCTGCGCTTCGACGCCGTCCGCCACCCGCCACCGGGGCTGGTCCCGGACGGGCCGATGGCCCGGTTCCGCGCCCCGGCGTACGCGGCGGCGCAGGAGGCGCGCGGCCGGCCGTAGGGTCCGGGCGGTGACCATGACGGCGGCTCGTGCGGGCTCTCCCGCGCTCCGGGTCCACCTGCGCCGCGCGCGGGACCACGTCGACCGGTACTTCGCCGAGGACCTCGACCTGGACCGGATCGCGCGGGTGGCCGGGGTCTCGAAGTACCACTTCGCCCGCTGCTTCGAGGCCGCCTACGGCGAGACGCCGATCCGGTACCTCACCCGCCGCCGGATCGAGCGCGCCCAGGACCTGCTGCGGTCGGCCAACCTGACGGTGACCGAGGTCTGCACGGCCGTCGGCTTCGCCAGCCTCGGCTCGTTCTCGTCCCGCTTCCGGCGGCTGGTGGGGGAGTCGCCGGTGGCCTACCGCGACCGGTGGGCCGCGCGGGGCGGAGCGCACGTCCCCGGCTGCCACCTGTTCATGCGCGGCGTCGTCGACCTCGGCGGGACGACCGGCACCGAGCAATCTGGGAGAAGCCAGCGGGGCGCTCGGTCCGTACGGTCGACGCCATGATCACCAACATCTCGCTGGTCACGGTCTACTGCCTGGACCAGAGCGCGGCCCGCGACTTCTACGTCGACGTCCTCGGCTTCGAGCCGCGCACCGACATCACGATGGGCGAGGGCTTCCGGTGGGTGACCATCGCGCACCCCAGCCAACCCGAGCTCGAGGTGACCCTGATGACCCCCGGCCCGCCCCTGGACGACGCTGCCGCGGACTTCGTGCGCGGACAGCTCGAGAAGGGGTCGATGGGCGGGCTCGGGCTCGCCGTCGACGACTGCCGGAAGACATTCGAGGAGCTGTCGGCGAAGGGCGTCACCTTCCTGCAGGAGCCGGCCGAACGGCCCTACGGCGTCGAGGCGGTCATGCGGGACGACTCGGGCAACTGGCTGGTGCTGGTCGAGCGGCGGGAGTTCACACCCGCCGACTTCGACTGAGAGGGACTCCTCCCTCGCCACCACGGAGGGAGCGGTCCCGGCCTCAGCCGAGTGCGGCCAGGCCCTCGTCGAGCACCGTCCAGGGTCGGTGGCCGCCCCGGCGGCCAGAGGGCCACCCCGAGCTCGGGCGGCGGCCTCGGCCAGGCGCGCCCCGTGCCCGGGGTCCAGGGAGGCGCCGGGTGCCCGGAAAGGCCGTGACAGTGCAGGACGGGCGGTGGTTCGATGCCCCTGTCCGACAGACCGTGCACGGGGGATCGAGGCGCACGGAGGTCCGGTGGACGCCTCTGCCACGCACGCCGCACCACCCTCCGCACCACCCGCCCCGCCGGTCCGCCGGCTGCTGCCGGGGATGCGGGTTCTCCTGGGCTCCTTCGCCCTGCTCACGGCCCTGGCGGTGGGCGCGCTCTACGTCCTGGCCGACCAGACCGACCGGACGTTCGCGTGGACGATCCAGCCACCCCTGACCGCCGCCTTCCTCGGCGCGGGCTACGCCGCGGGGTGCGTGCTGGTCGTGCTGTCGCTGCGCGACGGGGTGTGGGCGCGCACCCGGGTGCCGCTGCTGACGATCCTCGTGTTCGTCGTGGCCACCCTGGCCGCGACGCTGCTGCACCTGGACCGGTTCCACCTCGCCGCGGAGTTCGCGGGCCTGCCGTTCCTGGCGCGCGCGGCGGCCTGGTTCTGGCTCGGTGTCTACGTCGTCGTCCCGCTGGCGATGCTGGCGCTGCTGGTGCCGCAGGAGCGGGCGCCGGGGACCGACCCGCCGGCGCGCTCGCCCGTGCCGCGGCTGCTGCGCGGGTTGCTGGGGGTGGAGTCGGCGGCGTTGACGGTCGTGGGGGCGGCGCTGTTCGTGGCGCCGGCGACGGCGGGCGCCCTCTGGCCGTGGCCGCTGACCCCGCTGACCGGCCGCGTGGTGGCCGCCTGGCTGGTCGCCTTCGGCCTGGCGACGGCGCTGGCCGCGGTGGCCGGGGACCTGGAACGGCTGCGGACGGCGGCGATCGCCTACACCGTCTTCGGTGTCCTCGTGGCGCTGGCGGTGGCGCGGTTCCCCGGCACCGTCCGGTGGGACCACCCCGCGGCCTGGGTCTCCACCCTCCTGGTGGTCGCGGTGGTCGGGACGGGCGCCGCGGGCTGGCGGCTGGCGCCCCGGCCGGGAGCGGGGCCGGCGTGATCGAGCAGTACCCGGGGGCGCTCGTCGTCGTCTGCCGGGACGAGAAGCCGCGCCTGGCTACGGTCCGCGAGCTCAAGCGGCGCTACGGGGGCGACTACGTGGTGATCGCGTGCGTCTCCGCCGACGAGGTGCCGGTCGCCCTGGCGGCGTGGGGGGACCCGCCGGTGGCCGCGCTCCTCGGCGGCCTGGGGGCGGAGGACCCGGACGGGCTCGCGGTGCTGCGGTCGCTGCACGCCCGGCACCCCGGCGCGCTCGCCGTGGCGCTGGTCCGGTGGGGCGCCTGGGAGACCGCGCGCCCGATCTTCGAGGCGCTGACCCTCGGTCAGCTCGACCGGTGGGTCTACGCGCCCGAGGAGCAGGTCGACGAGGAGTTCCACTGCGCCATCACCGAGGTCCTCGACGAGTGGGCGAACCGGCACAACGGCGGCCGCGAGGCGGTGCGGATGATCGGTGACCGGTGGTCCCCGCGTGCCCAGCACCTGCGCGACCAGCTCACCCGCAACCGCATCCCGACCGGGTTCTACGAGGCCGACAGCCCCGAGGGGCGCGACCTCCTGGCCGGCCTGGAGCTGGACGAGCCGCGGCTGCCGGTGCTCGTGCTGCGCTTCCAGCCGGAGCGGACGGTGCTCCAGGACCCGACCGACCTGCAGCTGGCCGAGGCGTTCGGCCTGTTCCAGCCGCTGGACCCCGAGGTCGTTTGGGACGTGGCCGTGGTGGGCGCGGGCCCGGCGGGGCTGGGCGCCAGCGTGTACGCCGCGTCCGAGGGCCTGTCCACGCTGGTGCTGGAGGCCGAGGCGGTCGGCGGGCAGGCGGGGACCAGCTCGCTGATCCGCAACTACCCCGGCTTCCCGACCGGGATCAGCGGCAACCGGCTGGCGTTCAGCTCCTACCAGCAGGCCTGGGCCTTCGGCAGCACCTTCCACTTCATGCGGTTCGCGCAGGGGCTGCGGACCCGGGACGGGCTGCACGTGCTCGACCTCAGCGACGGGACGTCGGTGCGCGCGAGGACGGTCATCCTGGCCCTGGGCGCGAGCTGGCGGCGGATCGGCGTCCCGGACCTGGAGGCGCTGGTCGGGCGGGGGGTCTTCTACGGCGCGGCGGTGAGCGAGGCGCCGGCGATGCGCGGCCGGCACGTCTTCGTCGTCGGCGGGGGGAACTCGGCCGGGCAGGCGGCGGTGTACCTGTCCCGCTTCGCCGACCGGGTGACGGTGCTGGTCCGGCGGCCCGGGCTGGCCGAGACGATGTCGGACTACCTGATCCGAGAGCTGGAGGCGTTGCCGAACGTCGACATCCGGCCCCGGGTGCAGGTCGTGGGCGGCACCGGCACCGAGTTCCTGGAGTCCTTCGTCGTCCAGGACCTCGACTCCGGGGCGGAGACGGTCGAGACCGGCGTGCTGTTCCTGCTCATCGGCAGCGAGCCGCGCACCGACTGGCTGGCCGGCACGCTGGCCCGGGACCGCTGGGGCTTCCTGCTCACCGGCCCCGCGCTGCGCGCCACGGACGCGGCCCTCTTCGAGCCGCTGGAGCGCCCGCCGGCGCTGCTCGAGACCAGCACCCCGGGCGTCTTCGCCGCGGGTGACGTCCGCTCGGGGTCGGTGAAGCGGGTCGCCTCGGCGGTGGGGGAGGGCGCCCTGGCGATCACGCACGTGCACGCGCACCTGGCCTCCCTGCGGGTGCCCGCGGCGCGCTGAGCCGTGCGGCACCCCTGACTCCTTCGGGTGTACCCGCGCACCGAGGGTGATGTCACAGGTTCGTCGCCCCGATCATGGGTAGCCGAACCGGACCAGAGTCCTGACGACCCGCCCCTGCCGTCGCAGTGCGCGGCCGCAAGAGGAGCAGCACGTCGTGAGCGCCGAGCAGAGGCACGGGATCCGGGTGGTGACCGTTCCCCACACCGACGCCTACGTCGACGCCGTCCTCCCCTCCGGGACCGTGCGGGTGGGGCCGGCGCACGACCCGAGCCCGTGGCTGGACCCGGCCTACCTGGCGGCCCACGCCGCCGAGGTCGACGTCGTCCACGTGCACGGCGGCTTCGGTCACCTGCCCGAGGACGAGATGGTCAGCTGGACCGAGACGCTGCGCCGCAGCGGGGTGCCGCTGGTCGCCACGGTGCACCAGCTGCGCGACCCCGCGCAGGCCTCCCCGCGCCGGCACGACGCCCACCTGGCGGCGCTGCTGGCGACCGCGGAGGTGGTGCTCACCCTCACCCCCGGCGCCGCGGACGAGATCGCCGAGCGGTACGGCCGGACGGCCATCGTCGTGGCGCACCCCTCCGTGGCGACCCCGGTCCCCGAGCTGGGCGCCGAGCGCGGCCTGGTGGGGCTGCCGCTGCGCCGCTACGGGCCCGCGCTGCCCGACCCCGCGGGGATGGTGCGCGCGGCGCTGTCGGGGGCGGTCAACGGGGGCGGGCGGCTGCGGGTGTTCCTCGACGACGGCGTCGAGCCGCCACCGGTCCCCGCGGCCGGTGACACCCTGGAGTACCTGCCGCGTAAGGCCGAGGCCTGGGTGACCCAGCTCCAGGAGCTGCACGCGGTCGTGCTCCCCGAGCGCTGCGGCACGCACTCGACGGACCTGGAGGTCTGCCGGGACGTCGGCACCCGCGTGATCGCGCCCAGCTGCGGCTGGTTCGCCGACCAGTGGTCCGACGTGGTCACCTACGGCAACGACGAGGAGCAGGGCTTCGACCCGGTGTCGCTGGACGCGGCCGTCGCGGCGGCGCTGACCCGGCCGGCGCCGCGACCGGCCGACCGGGCCTGGCGGGCCGAGCAGCGGGCCGCGGTCCAGGAGGTGCACGACCAGGTGTACGCGCAGGTGGTCGCCGACCGCGGCCGCTAGAGCTCTCGCTTGAACCCCACGTGGGAGGCGACGAACCCGAGCCGCTCGTAGAAGCGGTGTGCGTCCGCGCGGACGGCGTCCGTGGTGAGCTGCACGAGGCCGCAGCCGCGCCGGCGCCCCTCCTCGACCACCCACCCGAACAGCGCGGCGCCCACACCGGCTCCGCGGCGGTCGGCGCGGACGCGCACCCCCTCGACCTGCAGACGGGTCGTGCCGCCGCGGGAGAGGCCCGGCAGGACGGTCAGCTGGGCCGTGCCGACGACGTCGGGCCCGTCGGTGACGGCGACCAGCAGGTGCGCGGGATCGGTGTCCACGGCGGCGAAGGCCTGCCGGTAGGGGGCGAGGTCGGCAGCCTCCCGGTCACGGCCGAGCGGGTCGTCGGTGAGGAGGGCGACCAGGGCCGGGACGTCGTCCGCGGTGGCCCGGCGGAGGCCGAACGTGCGGGACCCCACGCGAACGGTGGTGGGGAGGGAGCTCACCGCGGCAGTCTGCCCGACCCTTGGGCGGGGTAGGCGCGGGGGAACTGGTGTGGGCAGGGGCGGGGTCGAACCGCCGACCTCTCGCTTTTCAGGCGAGCGCTCGTACCGACTGAGCTACCTGCCCCTCCCGGTGTCTCCACCGGAGAGCGACCCTGACGGGACTCGAACCCGCGACCTCCGCCGTGACAGGGCGGCGCGCTAACCAACTGCGCTACAGGGCCTTGCTGGTACTGCTGGTGGTGCCGTGCCCCCAACGGGGTTCGAACCCGTGCTACCGCCTTGAAAGGGCGGCGTCCTGGACCGCTAGACGATGGGGGCTCGTGTTCGCCGGGGGCAGCGAGAACGATACATGCTCCTGCGGGCGGCTCTGACAGGGGGTGCCCCCGGCGGGTCACTCCCCCGGACAGGCGGGGCGGCGCGCCGGGCGCGGCCGGGGCGGCATCGGCGCAGGTCGCGCCGGAGGCCTGACCCGCGTCCCCGGTCGTCACCCGCGGCGGCGCCCGGCCCGGCTCGCTCGCGTGTGTGCCCAGCCTCACGCAGCCCGGGGTCCCCGAGTCGGCGCCGTGCTGCGCGATGCCGGCGGGCCGGCGACCTCCCACCCCTCTGACCCGAGGGCGCGACACGGGCAGTGGGCTGCCGCGCAGCGGGCCCGGAGGCTGACACGCTCGGAGCGTGACTCGCCGTGCCACCGCTCTCGTCTGTCCGCCGCTGCTGCTCGCCGTCACCCTGCTCGCCGGGTGCGCGGAGGCGCAGGGTGGCTCGTCGACGTCCGGCTCCCCGGTCGCCGCCACCTCGTCGGTGTCCGCCTCGACGGCGACCGCGACCACGGCTCCCGAGGACGAGACCGAGGGCGAGACGGGCGGGGAGGACGCGACGGACGAGGACGCCTCCTCCGACGCTCCCTCGTTCCCCGCCGACACCGAACCGGACACGCAGGACGCGTCGGCCGACGCGCGCGGGACCGTGAGCGAGATCCGCACCGGCCGTCAGGACGGATTCGACCGCGTGGTCTTCGAGGTCGGTGGCACCGGTAGCCCCGGCTGGGACGTGCGGTACGTCGACGAGGCCAGCTCCCAGGGCAGCGGTGCACCGGTCGAGCTCGAGGGGGAGGCCGTCCTGCAGGTCACGCTCACCGGCATGGGCTACCCCTACGACACCGGCGTCGAGGAGTGGGCCGGCCCCGACCCGCTGCCCGGGAGCGGCACCCAGGTGGTCACCGAGGTCGCCTGGGACGCCACCTTCGAGGGCACGTCGGTGGCCTTCATCGGCACGACCGCGCGGGCGCCGTTCCGGGTCTACGCGCTCGAGAGCCCCACGCGTGTGGTGGTGGACCTCCGCGACGCCGGCTGAGCCGGCCAGCCGAGGGAGCCGGTCAGCCGAGGGAGGCGGTCAGCTCCACCGAGTCGGACTCGACGGTGGTGCACTCCAGCGTCAGCGGACCGGCGCTCACGGTCTCGCCCTGCGCGCAGGACACGCTGGCGTTGCCGACGCTCAGCGAGGCCCGGCCGTCCTGGACGCCACCGAAGGCCAGGTTCGTGCCCAGGATCTCCACCTCGGAGCCGCTCCCGGAGAGCGTGACCGAGCAGGAGGAGCCGCTGCAGGAGAAGTTCTCCGAGCTGAACGAGCAGCCGGCGAGCGGCAGCAGGGCCAGCGCGCCGGCGAGGGCGCCGGAGGTCAGGCGGGCGGCGCGGGTCGTGGTCGTCGCGGACATGTGCTGAGGGTAGGTCGAGGCGGTCAGCCGGTCGGGGAGGCGGGCGGGGTCGTCGTCCCGCCGTCCGGCGTGCCCGTCCCGTCCACCGGCGTGCCCGTCCCGTCCACCGGCGGCCCCGTCCCGTCCTGCGGGGACGGCGGCGGGACCACCACGCGCTCGATGGTCACCTCGGTCTCCCCGAGCCCGCCCAGGGTGATCTCGTCGTAGGCGGTCAACCTGCCCGTCGACGGGTCGAGGTACAGGACGGTGCAGGTCAGCGGCTCGGGGTACTCGCCCTGCAGCGCGCGCAGTCCCGCCCCACCGGTCGAGCCCTGCACCATGAGCAGCGTCCCGTCGTCGAGCTCGGAGACCTCGCGCTCGTGCGTGTGCCCGGCCAGGACCAGGGGGACGACGCCGTCCAGGGGTGGTGCCTGCTCCGGGTCGTGCACCATCGCGATCGCCGGGCGCCGGGGCAGGGCCTCGGCGAGCTCGGCCAGGTCCTCCCCGGTCTGCTCGAGGGACTCGGTGCCGCCGGTGGCGTCCCGGTCGGGCGTGAACCGCGGGTCCGGCGTGCCCACGACCTCGATGTCCGCCACGACCACGGCGGCGTCGTCCAGCACGGTCGTGTTGGGTTGCGCCTCGACCAGCTGTGCGGTGACGGCGGAGTCGTGGTTGCCGCGGATGAACACGTACGGGACGTCCAGCGTGCCGACGGAGGTGATGAGGCTGTTCTCCGGCTCGCTGCCCCAGTCGGTGATGTCCCCGGTGTCGAGGACGGCGTCCACGCCGAACTGGGCGACGACCTGCCGCACCAGGTCGAACCCGGCCGGGTTGAGGTGCAGGTCGGACACGTGCAGGAAGGCCACCGTGTCGTCGGCGTCCCCCGGCGGGGGCAGCGCGGAGAGCGCGGAGTACAGCGTGCTGACGTTGGAGACGAGGTCCTCCAGCGACGCCCGGTAGGCGTCGAAGCGGGCGACGATGTCCTGCGCGCTGCCGATCAGGCTGTTGGCGTTGACCAGCAGGCCGGTGTAGGTGGGCTGCGAGAGGGCCTCCGGGCGCCAGGTCGCCGCGGCCAGCCCGCCGGTCCCGGCCACCAGCCCGGCGGACAGGCCGAGGGCCAGGAGCACCTCGCGGCGCCGGCGGAGCAGCAGCAGGGACGCCGCCGTCGCGCCTGCCACCCCGGCGAGGGCGGTCAGGACGGCGACCCGCTCGACGGCGTCCCGGAGGTCCGCGCTCACCCGGTCCACCACGGTGTCGAGCCGGGCCGGGTCGCTGGCCAGCGCCGAGGCCCTGATCTCGTCCACGCGGCTGAGCTGGATCTCCAGCCGGAGAGGGCCGTCGTAGGCGTCGACCTGCAGCGCTCCCAGGGGCGGGATGTCGAGGTCGGCGCCGCCGCCGAACGGACGGAAGGCGAGCGTGGCGTCGAACGGCCCGATCGGCGCGTCGACCCGGCCCAGCAGCAGGATGCCCAGCCACGCGCCGGCCAGGACGACCGCCACCCGCCCGGCCCAGCGGCCGGCACCGCGCAGCAGCCGGGAGCGTGCGGAGGCGCCAGGGGTGCTCGGCTCGCTCACCCGGACCAGGCTAGTGAGCCCGGGTGTCCGGGCGCCGGGCTGCGGCAGGCGGTCAGGCGATCTCGGCGGCGGGCGTGCGGAAGATCCAGCGCAGCGCCAGGAAGCGCATGAGGCCGATCACCGCGGTGACCGTGACGACCAGCGCGACCTGGGTGAGGACGCTGACCTGGCCGACGGAGGAGTCGAGGACCCCGAGCGCGGCGCTGGTGGCCAGCAGCCCCAGCACGGTCACGCCACCGGCCTCCCACTGCGCGGTGAACCAGTGCACCCGCTCGCCGGCACGGAAGGTCATCCGCCGGTGCAGCTCGTTGGCCAGGGCGGTGGACGTCGCCGTCGCGAGGAGGTGCGCCGGGAGGTAGCCCAGCCACTCGAGGGCCACGAACAGCGCGGCGTAGACCAGCGTGGTCGCCCCACCGACGAGGACGAACCGGGCGAACTGCCCGAACGTGTCCTCCGCGCGGACCCGGGCCACGACGTTGTCCACCGCCTCACCCAGGACAGGGTGGCGGCAGATCAACGACGGGCAGGTCACGACGTTCCTCTCGACGGGCACGAGGTCCTCAGCACGAGGTCCTTTGTGCAGGCTCCACCTGGGGATCGGCTGTGTGCCAGCCTTTATTCCCCTGAGGTGCGACAGAATCGTTGTGCACCGCGTCACCTGCTGACCTGACACGCGACGTCCAGGTCGCTCCCAGGCGCGGCGGTCACCGTCGGTCCATGGGCAGCGACCGACCGGACAAGGGCCGCCACCTCCTCTCCGCCGCCGTCGCGGCGTCGGTCGCGCTGACGCTGCTCCCTGCCGGCGGGGGGAGCTGGCAGGGCGGGGTCGGGTGGTCGCACTCGGCATCGTCCCCGGTCGGCGCGGGTAAGGGCCGCCCATGAGCCTCATGGGGATCCTCGACCGGGTCGCAGACGTGACGACCTTCGACAAGGCGATCGAACCGGCTCGGCGAGCCGTGCAGGCCGCGCTCAGGCCACAGGCGCTCAAGGACTTCCTGCACGGCACGTGGCTCGGCCACCCCCTGCACCCGGTGCTGGTGCAGGTCCCCGTGGGCAGCTGGACGTCGGCGGGCCTGCTCGACGCGATCCCCCCGCTCCGGCCGGCCGCGACGGTGCTGATCGGCACGGGCGTGGCCGCCGCCGTCCCCGCGGCGCTGTCCGGCGCGGCGGACTGGTCGGAGCAGGGCTCCGGGGTGCGCCGGCTCGGCGCCCTGCACGCGCTGGGCAACACCGTCGCGCTCGGCCTGTTCATCGGTTCCCTGGTGGCCCGCGCGCGCGGCCGGGGCGGCCTCGGCCGGGTCCTCTCCTACTCGGGGCTGGGCATCGCCACCGGATCCGCGGCGGTGGGCGGGCACATGTCCTACGCGCAGTCCTCCGGCGCCTCGCACGCCGCGACCGCGGCGCGGGCGCTGTCCACGGACTGGATCGACCTCGGCCCGCTCGACGACCTGCCCGAGGGGCGGCCCGCGCTGCGCACCGGCAAGGGCGCGAGCATCGAGGTGCCGCTGGTCGCCGTCCGGCGGGGGACGCGGGTCGACGCCTTCGTCGGTGCCTGCTCGCACCTGTCCGGCCCGCTGTACGAGGGGTCGGTGGAGGAGGTGCACGGCGCGGCGTGCCTGGTCTGCCCGTGGCACGGCTCGGCGTTCGACCTGGAGGACGGCCAGCCGCGGCGCGGTCCCGCCGCCAACCCGCAGGAGAAGCTGGAGATCCGGATGGAGGCCGGCCACGTGATGGCCCGCCTGCCCGGCCACCAGCGGTAGCCCCGCGGGCCTACGCTGCGGCGCCATGAGGCGGGCGGCCGCAGCGCTGATCGCGGTCCTCTGCGCGGCCTGCAGCTCCCCCGCGGGCGGCGGTCCGGCGTCCTCCCCGGTCGCTGGCGGGACGACGTCGACGGCGCCGGCCGTGCCGGCCGTGCCCGGCATCGCGGCCGAGGTGGTGCGGCTGCGCACCGACGTGGTCGTCGGCGGCCGGGTGCAGGTGCGGGTGGCCGACACCGGTGCGGAGCCGTTCACGGTGACCGCGGTGGCCCTGGACTCGCCGGGCTTCGCGCCCCTGCCGCCGACCGCGCTCACCGCCGAGTTCGCGCCGGGGCGGGTGATCGACCTGCCCACGCCCTACGGTCGGCCGGTCTGCTCGGCCGACCCCGCCCCGGTCGCGGCCCGCCTGACGGTGACCCGGCCCGGCGGCGCGGCAGAGGAGGTCCGGGTGCCGCTGGCCGGCGACGACCTGCACGTCGTCCACCGCGAGGAGTGCGCCGTCGCCGCGGTGCGGGCGGTCGTCGACGTCGCCTTCACCGGGGTCACGGGCACGGCCGAGGAGGTCACGGGCACCGTCGTCCTGACCCGACACGGGGACGACGACCGGCCGGTGACCGTCACTGACGTCCGCCGGAGCGTCCTGATGGACGTCGCCCTGGCGGGGCTGCCGCTGGAGCTCGCGGCCGGCCGGCGAGAGGCGTCGGCGCCGGTGACGATCACGCCGGCGACCTGCGAGCCGCACGTGCTCGCCGAGGTCAAGCAGCCGTTCCTGTTCCCCCTGCAGGTGGCGGTCGGGGACGACGAGGCGGTCCCCGTGCCGCTGCCGGTGGACGAGGCGCAGCAGGCCCTGCTCTGGGACCTCGTGCGGCGGGTCTGCGGCTGAGTGGAGCCGGCCCGGCCGCCCCGGGGGGAACGGGACGGCCGGGCCGGGGCCTGGCACCGGGGAGCTCGCGGAGCCCTCGCTCGGTGGATGTGACGCTACGTAACGAATACCGCAGCACCCCATCCCCTGAGCGGGTGAAACGCCGTGAGCAATGTCACGGACTGTGATGTTCCGGTTCAAACCGGTCCGGAACGGCTCGCCCCACGGATGCGGCGGGGCACTGCCCGGCGCGTAGTGTGGCGGGCAGGCGTGGGGAGGGACCGGCGTCGATCGTGCGTCCAGCAGCGGCGTGGTGCGCAGCGCGGGCTCCAGATCGGGGTCGCGCAGCCGAGGTCACCCGCCCCCGGTGCAGAGCAGACCGGAGGCCGTGCCGTGGCCAGCAACGAGAACCCGCAGCCCGCCGACGCCGCCGAGGCGCTGGAGCGCCTGGGCCGGCTGTCCCTGCGTGAGCTCTCGATGGACAGCCTGCTGCAGACGGTGGCAGATCTGAGCAAGACCGTGATGCCCGGCGACCCCGAGACGTCGGTCACCCTGCTGGTCAGGGACAGGCCCACCTTGTTGGCGAGCACCGGCCCGCTGGCCGTCGACCTCGACGAGCGCCAGTACGAACGCGACCACGGTCCCTGCCTGCACGCCGCCCGCTCCGGCGAGGTGATCGAGGTCGCCGACGCCCGCACGGACAGCCGCTGGCGGGACTACCTGTCCCGAGCGGTCGAGCGCGGCTGCCTGAGCTCCCTGTCGATCCCGCTGCGCATCGACGAGGAGGAACAGGTCAGCGGGGCGCTGGACATCTACGCCCGGGACGCCGGCGCCTTCGACGAGGACAGCCGCTCGGCCGCCACCCGGTTTGGCCCGTACGCCGCGGTCGCGTGCGGCAATCTGTTCGCCTACCAGAACGCCCGCGACATGGCCGACAACCTCCAGCTCGCGCTCGAGTCCCGGGCGGTGATCGACCAGGCCAAAGGCGTGCTCATCGAACGCTACAAACTCACCCCCGACCAGGCCTTCCAGCTGCTGGCCCAGGCGTCGATGCACGCCAATCGGAAGGTGCGCGACCTCGCCGACCACCTCGTGCACACCGGCGAGTTCCCCCTCCGGTAGCTCCGGGGGCAGCCGACCGTCGTCGGCGCCCGACCCGCGTCGGCTCGCCCGGGGGCCGGGTGTCCTGGACGCTCAAGGCAGCCACCGCGGCATCCCTGGGGGGCTGCGGTGGTCAGGCCCCGCCGCTCCAACGCACGGGCGGCGGGGCCGCCCAGCAGGGCCGTGCACCGCAGACACCGGTGGTGCTTCGCGGGCGACCCGGTGCGCAGCTGAGGACGCTGACGGGGTCAGTGGTCCGGCCCGCGGTGGTCTCGCGGCCGGGCCGTCCCCTGCCGCGCGGTCGACCGGACCTCGGTGGGGGTGGAGTCGATGCGAGCCCAGACGGACTTGCGGTGCCCGTCGGTCGTCCAGCCGTGCGCGTCGCACAGTTGGGGGACCAGGTGCAGCCCGAGGCCACCCCTCGCCGGATCGCGGCCGATGGCAGGGCTGGGCGGCCGGTCGGCTGCGGCGTCGCTGACCTCGAGCAGCCAGGACGTGGTGGTGCCGGTCACGGTGACCTCGTCCGGGCTGCGACCGTGACGCAGCGCATTGGAGGCCAGTTCCTCGTAGGCCAGCAGCAGGCGCTCGACTGCCCCCTCCTCGGCGCCGGGAGAGCGAGCGCCGTCGTGCAGAGCGGCGGCGAGCTGTCGCCGGCCGGCGGTCAGGTCGGCCAGGCCGGCCGGCACCCAGCGCCCGATCACAGAACCGCTCCCCACTTCCGGCCGCGCCCGTTGTACCCACGCCGGGCTCATGCCGGTGCCTTCAGCTGCCCCGAAGGGCGGTCGGCAGCTCCCGCTGAGGGGCCAGGCTCGGGTGACCGAGGTCCCACGGGAACTCGTTGACGGCATGCGCGAGGGTGTTGTGCTCGACGTCGCTCCATGCGGCGGTGCCGTCGAGGTACTCGACGACCGCAGCGCGAGGTCCGTTCCCGCCCAGCGCGACGTAGTCGGCCCACAGGTCGCAGACGAGGGGATCGCCCAACCGCCAGGCGATGAGGGTCAGGGGGCAGACAGCAGTGGAGGCGGGCACCGGGGTCCTCGAGGGGTGGGAGCGGTCGGTCGGAGCCGTGGCCGGCTCGACGACGGGAACGAGGCGGGTGGCGATGGTGGCGTGGTACCCGCGGACGCGCTCCGGCGCCTTGTTGGTGGGCGACCCGAACAGTGCCTGGTCGTACCCGCATGGGCGTGTCGGGAAACGCAACGACGGCCCCGGGACCGTGTGCGACGGGCGATGCGGTCCGACGGATGTCGGGCCGCATGCAGGCGGCGTGGCTCCGGGAGTTGGAGCTCCTCCGCCTCCGGCTGGCCTCGTCGTCGAAGCGTCCGCCGTCCGCCGCACGGGTCGCGCTAGCCCCGCAGCGGGCCGCAGGCGCAGCGGACCTCTCCTCATGTCCTCGTGAGGAGTCGGGGGCTCCCTGCTCCACCCGGGCCTCTGGTGGATGCAGAGAACCCTGTTGAGCTGCGCTTCGGCTGATGCAGCGGACAGTCCGACGTGTGTTTCCAGGACGATCCTCCTCCTTCGGGGGAACGCCGCAGCTCCTCGTGTGGAACGGAGCTGTGCGGCATCTGTGGACGTTCGCGACCCCTCATGGGAGAGCGGTTCCCTGTCCCTCCCGCTCAGCCGTCGCTCCAGTCGCCGGCGCCCGCCTCGATGCCGGCTCCGGTGATCCTCCGACCACCCTGTCGCACACCGGGTGACGACCCTTCGCTCGGCGGCGGCTCCGGTTGTCGAAACCGCCAGCACCGCGGCGTCGGCTGAGAGGCTCCGCCGGCATGCCCACTCCGAGGTCGGCCACCTGGCCGAGTGGCCTCGCGCCTGAACTGATGCGTCTCATGACCATGCAGTGCAGGAGCCGAACCCGAAGTGCTCGGCGAGGCCTCGTGGCGGCAGCGGTCCTGGCCGTGCTCCCGCTCGCGGTGACTGCGGTGCCGGCCGGCGCGACGACCTCCGGTGACACTCCGCAGGAGGAGACGCCCTCGGCGATCGCGGACATCGTGCAGAGCGCGATGGCCGAGGATCACCTCCGGGCGGTGATCGTCGAGGTCACTCGGGGCGGGGAGGTGGTGACGAGGCAGGCATTCGGTACGTCGATGGACGGCGTGCCGGCGACCACCGACATGCACTTCCGTAACGGCGCCGTCGCCTTTGCCTACCTGGGCACCCTCCTCATGCAGTTCGTCGACGAGCACGAGGTCGGGCTCGACGACACCATCGACCGCTGGATGCCGGACCTGCCCGAGGCCGACGAGGTCACGCTGGAGATGCTGGCGAACCAGACCTCCGGCTATCCCGACTACGAGACCGATCCGGCCTGGGAGGCCGCCTGGAACGCGGACCCGTTCCACATCTGGACCTTCGAGGAGCGGCTCGCCTACGCGTTCACCCGCCCGGTCGCGTTCCCCCCGGGGACGAACTGGAGCTACGCGCACACCAACTTCATGATCCTCGGCGAGATCCTCGCCGAGATCGGCGGGAAGCCGTTGGACCAGCTGCTGCGCGAGAAGGTGCTCGGCCCGATGGGCCTGGCCGACACCGTGGCGTCGGTGACCTCCGGCGTTCCCGACCCGGTCCTCCACACCTTCAGCTCGGAGCGCCGGGGGGCGCTCGGCATCCCGCCGACGACCGCCTTCTACGAGGAGTCGACGTTCTGGAACACGCAGTGGGGCACGCCGATCGGCGCGAACCAGACGACGACCATCGGCGACATGGCGACGACCGCGGTGCAGGTCGGCACCGGCGCCCTCCTGTCGGAGTCCAGTTACCACGCCATGACCGACCCGAACCTGCTGGGCTTCGGGCACACGGACCCCAGCTGTTCGCCCTCGTGCTTCACGCAGGTGGACGGGTACAACTACGGCCTGGGCGTCGTCCGTTCCGGGTCGTGGATCCTGCAGAACCCGCTACTGGCCGGCATCAGCGGGACGGCGGCGTACCTGCCCTCCCAGGAGGTCGCCGTCGCGGTGGCCGTGACGTACCTGCCTGGTGCTTTCGACGCCGAGGGCAACTACGCCAACGCTGCCGACCGCCTGTTCCGGTTGATCGGAGCCGTCGTGGCACCGGATGACGCACCGCCGATGCCGCCCGGTTGAGGCGCTGCGTCGACTCGCCGGTTGGCGGAAACCCGCACGATCGACGAGGTCACCCCGCGCGCGGGGCGGCTTCCGCCGCGGACCAGCGTGAGGAACGGACGGTAACCTCGCTGCAGGCCGCAGCGGCCCCCCGATGTCTCACGCGTTGTCTCGTGGGTTGTCTGGAGGGTTTTCTGCACCCACCGGGCCTCTGGTGGATGCAGAAAACCTCTTCTGCCTGCGCATTTGTCCATCCCCGGACGGTCCAGTCGTTGCAGCCTGGGACGTCGGATGCGCCGTGGTGGAACGCCGTCGGTCGGCTGTGGAACGGCTGGCGGGTCTTGAATGACGTGGCTGCCTGCAGTCGTTGGACGTGCACAACTGCGATGTGCCTCAGCCCTCGCCCTTCCGGGTCCGCCGGTCGGTGGCAGTAGCGTGCGAAGTGTGGGGGGCATCGCCGGCGGCGACTCAGGTCCGGCCGCACCACAGGTCGTCATCAGCTGGTCTCATGCCTCGAACGCGGGACGGGGCCTCGAGGACCGGGCGGCGCAGCGAGCGGCCGACGAGGCTTGGCGTGATGAAGTCCTTGAGTTCTTCGTTGCACTGCGCCGCTTAGGGATTGACGCCGACATCGACCTCGCTCACTTCAGTGAGCGGGGAGTCGACTGGACGCGGTGGGGCCCCAGGATGGTCCGCGAGCGTGACGTCATCGCCGTGGTCAACGCGGGGTGGCGTCGCGCCTGGGAGGAATCGGGAGACGGCCGCACCGGACGCGGCGCCGCCGCTGAGGTGGACGTCCTCCTGAGCATGTTCAACGAAGATCGCGACGCCTTCCAGAAGAAGGTGGTACCGGTCCTGCTTCCGAGCTGTGATGACTCGGACGTGCCGTATGGCCTCGACCGACTTCCGCGGGTCCGCGTACCGGCGTTCGACGACGACGGCATGACCCCACTCCTCCGGATCCTGACCAACCAGCCTGAGTACCCGGTGCCGTCTCTTGGTGCGATCCCGCTGCTCCCGCCCGCCGCCAGCGCCGGGATCCAGCGACGGCTCGACCATCCTGCTGCTGTCGGAGGAAGCGCGGCGGCCCACGACCAGGTCGGCATCACCGACTCCGTGACTGTGGAGCACGTGCGCGGCGGCGCCGAGGAAGACCGGGACACGACCGAAGCCGAACTGCGCGATGAGATCGCCTTGCTCCGCAGTGCACTGCGTCAGGTGCCGCAGCCGGGGCCCGGTGAGGGGCCCCACCTCCCCTGGTACAGAACCTGGGAGCAGCTGCAGCTTCAGCTCGCAGGGCTTCAGCGCCAGCTGGCCGACCTCGAGACGGTGCCGGCAGCGTCGGGATCCGCGCCGTCATCTCAGGACCAGCTCCGCCTCGCGTCCCTGCTGGACGGTCTTGCCGCCGAGGTCGAGCGCAACAACCGCTGCTGGTTGCTGTTGGCGGCGATCCCGACGGGCTCGCGGTTGGCCGCGCAAGTCTCAGGCCGGACGACAGTCGAACAACGTCGCGAGCAGTTGACGCGCTGGCGGGAGAGGAGCGCACCGGTCGTCCTGCTCGACTGGAGCACGCAAGCCGTTCGCCGCCCCGGCCGCGTGACCTTCACCGGCGAGTCCTTGCACGGCCCGGCACCTTCGACCCGCTGGCGCGTCGAGCTGCTGGACGACGGCAGCGCCGTCGTGGCCGCCGCCGTTTCGGAGCCGCCGGCGATCGACACTCCTGGGTTCGTGAGCTGGTCCGGGCAACCAGGAGAGACGGTCCGCGATGCGGCCATCTTCCTTCCGGTCCGACGCGACCTACTCGAAATCTGGATGCTGACCGCCGTCGAGTTGGCCCTTGATCATGCCCGGCACGACGGCGAACCCATCGACGCGATGGTCTTGCAGGCGCAGGTCATGCTGCCGACCGACTTGGCCATCCCGGGCGTGCACGACCCGCGACAACTCGGTGTCCGGATCGTCGAGGAGGTCCGGGACGAGGACGAACACCGCCTCGGCGATCGGCCAGTTCCTGGCGGCTACGACCTGCCGCTCGGCAGCACGCCGCCGACGGCCACGGAGCTGGTCGAGCTGCCAGCCGCCGAAGACCCACGCGCAGTGGTCCAGACAGCGCGGCATCTAGCCGGAGGGCTCCTGGAGTACTTCGGCGTGGAGGGCACAGCGCTGCTTCGAGCAGACAACACCGTCGATGCGTTCGCGGCGGCCGAGGGCGACCAGCAGGTGACGCATCAGCATGCGCGCGCAGTCGGGCTCCCCGTCGATCCCCGTAGCCCGGCTGAACGCCGGCGACGCTACGAGGAGATGGTCGTCGAAGCACGCGCCCAGTTGCGGCCGGACTGACCGAGGGCCCGTGCGGCGCATCGGACCTACGCCTCAAGGGTCGCGAGACGAGGCGCTAATACCTCGAGGCCAGCCGTGCGCACGCGGTACTCCCCGATGCTGACTTCGCTGTGTTCGCCGCGCCCGGGGTAGACGAGGGTCGCGGTGCGCAGGCCGAGCCGGTAGGCGTAGGTGACGACCTGGTAGATCTCGTCGGTACTCGGCTTGGCGCCCCACGGCTTGTACTTCGCGTCGTAGAGCGCGACCGGGCTGTGGTCGGGGCCGACTTCGAGGAGGTCGGCAGCGGCGGTGATGTTCGTCCCGTCGGTACTCAGCAGGACTGGGTGCTGGACGGACAGCCGATGCCCAGGGCGCAGGGACCGTGCCAACGCAGCCTGCACGAACGACTCCCACACTCTCGTCATGTTGAACAGGACGCTGACGCCGCCGGTGCCACTGCCGGCGGGCAGTGTGGTGCGACCGGCGAGGATGAGGGCGGCGAGGCCGACGGCTTCGCGGTAGCGAGTCGGCATGTTGCGTCTGGCTATGTCGAGCAGGTGCTGCGGGTCGGCGACGGCGGTGATGCCGGTGAGGACCGGTGCCAGCGCGCGCAGCCGGACGGCCAGTTGCGGGTCCTCGTAGGTCTGGTGGACCAGAACGCGGTGCGCGGCGGCGAGGACCTGGTTCACCGGGATGTCGACGGTCTGCCGCCGCGCACGCGTGATGAGGCGATCGGGCCGACCGAGGTGCCGGGCGAGGTGGGCGGTGGCATCGGGGACCCCCGGGTAGGGCGGTCGGGTGAAGGTGCGGGCGACGTACCCCTTCGCAAGGCCGAACCCGGCTATGCCGCGGAGCTCGCGCGCGAACGCGGTCGCGATCAGCTCGAGCAGCCCCCGGCCGACGCGGAACAGCGTAGGCGCTTCGTGCAGCACAGTGGGGTGACGTGCGGCGACCCGCAGGACCTCGAGCAGGTCCGTGAACGGAAACCGGCTGGCGATGTCGACGGTCAATCCAGAGCGCAGCGTGAACCGGCCGACGAACGGGCCGGGCTGGACGTCGTAGCAGCCCGGCTGCGCCGAGGGGGTGAGCTGCTGGATCACCCGCGGCTCGGCACTGTCGGTGATGGCACCCCGGGTCAGCCGCGCGAGCTCGACGGCCTGCGCGGCCGTCAGGGCGACGGTGCGGGTCTCGTACTCGCGCAGCTCGAGCACGTCAGCTCCGTTCGGCGATCAGCGCGCGAACGTCTTGGTCGAGCCGGGCGAGCTGCTCCGGCTGTTCGAACCAGTGCTCGGCCAGATAAGGCCGCACCTGGTACGACCAGATCCGTTCGGCGGTGACCGCGTCGGCGTCGTCGACCATCCAGTAGGAGTGGCCGGGCGCGACCGGACTGTCGGCGCCGACCCGGTCGAGCACCAGGTCGAACAGGCCGACGAGGAGGTCGCCGTCGACGTCGGGGTGCGTCGTCGCCCAGCGCGCCAGCACGTCACGGCTCGGGTGAAGCGGGAAGGCGTTGAACCGGCGACGCAGCGCGAAGTCGACGAGGGCGAGGCTGCGGTCGGCGGTGTTCATGGTGCCGAGCACGACGAGGTTGCGCGGCACTGAGAACCGGCGCTGGGAGTAGGGCAGGAGCACGGATCGGCTACCGCGGTACTCGAGCAGGAGCAGCAGCTCACCGAAGACGGCGGCGACGTCGGCGCGGTTCATCTCGTCGATGACGAGCACGAACGTGTCATCGGCCGCCGCACGTGCCTTCGTGCACAGCTCCTGGAACAGCCCCGGACGGACCGTGTAGCGGAGCGCGCCGCTGTCGGCGGTTGCGTCGGGACGCAAGCCCTCGATGAAGTCCTCGTAGGAGTAGGCGGAGTGGAACTGCACTAGCTCGATGTGCTCGGCGGAGGTGGCAAGGTGGCGGGCCAGGGTGGTGGCGACGTGGGTCTTCCCGGTCCCTGGCGGCCCGTAGAACAGCCCCTGCCGCAGCGTGGTCAGGGCGCCGACCCACTCGTCGATCACCTCGGCGGGCAGGTGGCAGGCTTCCGCGACGTCTCCCACCGACAGCGGCCCCCCGGGGTCACCGCCGCCGTCATCTTCCTCGTCGTCCTCGACGGGGACGACGACGTCGTCCCCCCATGCTGCGGCCGCGAGCGGGTGCAGGGCGCGGAACAGCGTCCCGATCTGGTCGGCGAGGTGCGGGTCGTCGAGTCGTGGGTCGCCCGCCGGGATCGCCCACTTGATCGACGTGCCGCCGGCGTCGAGCCAGTTCTGCATGCCCGCGGCGTCTCCGACCGCGCGTCCTGGCACCGCCTCGTCGAGCGGGTGTTCGCGGACGTGGATCTCCCAGGTGAGCTCGTCGAGGTGGGGCGCCACGGAGGCGAACAGCTCGTCGGCCCGGTTGGTCAGGGCGGTCCTGAGCCGCTCCCGCTGTTCGTCGGTGGCCGATCCCAAGAACAACGACGCCTCCAGAGCAGCGGGCTGGACGAGCACGGCGAGCTGGACGTCCTCCTGCTTACGTCCTCGGCTGAACGCGCCCCACAGGTACGTGTAGTACTCGCCCTGCTCGTCGGGGAACCGCTTGCGGATGGAGGCCAGTACATGGTTGGTCTTCACCGCGGTGTCGAGTTGCGGGTCCAGTTCTCTGAGATGCCGCTCGGCGAGCTGCTCGAGCAGGGTGACGAACGGTTGCCGGAGCTCGGTGCGATACCGGTCCCGGTTGGCCTGCATCCAGGCACCGTCGTTGTGGTTTGCCAGGTCGGCCAGGAACGCCAACGGCGCCTGCCCGAACGTGGTGGTCGCGCCGGTGTCGGCGCGTGCCTGCCGCGCCTCACGCCACAGTGCGGTCAGGACGGCGTCGGCTTCTTGCGGCGCGACGTCGTGGCGCGTCCGCCACTCGTTCAGGGACCGACAGAACCGCTCGTACTCCGCGCGGCTGTCGGCGTGGAAGGGCGGGCAGCGCATGGCGGCGGCGAGCCCCCGCATGGTGGCGTTGATGCACACACCGAACTGGTCCGGGTCGCGCAGGTACAGCAGCATGCTCGGCAGTGACGACCCGGCGCCGGGGAGAACGGAGCGGTCGCCGAGGATCCCTCCAAGCGTGTCCAGCGCCGTGTCGACGTCCGCTGTCCACAGGGTGGCCACGACGTCGTTGAACCGGTCGAGGTCTTCGGTGACCTTCTGCATCGTCGCGCCGGCGAACGCGGGGGAGAACCGGTCTTGGCGGATCCGGCCGGCCAGTTCGTGGGTGTTGAACAGCTGCCCGAGCCGCGTGGCCTCATCTCGGTCCAGACGGCCGGCGCGGCTGTCCAGGAGAGCCACGGCTGCCTGCTCGGCGAGCATGCGGCCGGCCACGAACCGGTCGCCGAAGGCGGTACGGACCTGGCTGAGCACATGCGGGGTCGAGTCCGTCGTGAGGTCACTGGCGGTCATGTTGCGAGCCTCCCCGCACTGCGCTCATAGCTCGGGTCACTCATCCCGTTCACGTCCTGCCTGGTCACCCTGACACGGCGGACCTTTGGGAGAGACGCCGCGGTGTGGGCCCCGCCGTGTTGAGGCGGGGCCACACGCTGGCAGCGGTCACGCCGCCGCAGAGGAGCTGGAGCGCGGCGGGTTGGGTGCGCACAGGCGGCACCGGGAGGCCCGCGGGTCGGTAGCGGTGTGGAGCCGTGTGGCGTCGGTGGTCGCCCAGGCGGCGTGCTGCTCGGCCCAGGTGTCCGGGAACAGGTCGCGCAGCCGTGCCTCGGCGTCATCGGCGGCCAGCCACAGCAGTTCGGCGCCGACCTGGTCGTGGGCGGTGTGCTCGGCTGCTGCGGTAGCCAGGTGGTCGCGGCGGCGCAGCAGCTCCAGGCGCAGGACCCGGCGGGCCGGGCCTTCGACGCGCATCCAGGCGTTGGGATCGCGGGCGGGGTCGGTTGAGGTCATGGCTCCCTGCTGGGTTGACGGGGACGGAGTCGGCCGGGGGCGGTGCCGGTGTCGAGGAGCCGCGGTCAGGTCAGGCGGCGTACAGGTCAGGGCTGCGCAGCCGCAGCGACAGCGCGATCTGCGCGCGGGTTGCAGCGCTGGCCAGCCGGGCCTCGAGCGTCCCCAGCTCCTGCGCGCACTCCAGCCGCCGATCGGTGTCGGCGCCGGCGCAGTCCGGGCAGGGCAGCAGCGGCTCCAGGCGGGCCAGCAGCAGCTCGGCGGCGGTGCGGGTAGCGGCGAGGCGCTCACTGCTGTGGTGGGGGCTGAAGCCGATGGGCAGTGAGTCGAGGTCGATGTCGACCAGTGCCGCCGCGCGGCGCAGGACGGCTGCGTCCCGCAGGGCGAGCAGCACGTCCGGGTGCAGCGGCCGGTGGGGGCGGGCGGTGAGGAAGTCGGGCACGGGGTGGGGCACCTCCGGTGCGGGCGGCGCAGGGCCGCGGCGAGTGGGTCGCGGCACCAGGAGTGCTGGGGCGTCGCCGGGTGGCATTCGTCCCGGCTCACCCGTTCGGGCGAACCAGGAGGGTGGCCGCCGGTACAGGCGGGTGGGCCCGGGCGCGATGCGCCCGGGCCCACCGGCGGTCAGGCCGCCTCGGGCGGCTGGTTGTCCACGCCGCCGTACGTGGCGTCGGCGGCGCAGACGCTGCAGCCCTGCGTGGGCAGCTCGTGCAGCATGCCCTCCTCCTCGGAGGCCCACTGCGGGAACTGCGCGTAGTACACCTGCGGCCAGCTCTCGCGGATCGTCTCCTCGACCGCCCACAGCACGTGCAGGATGTCCGTGCACTCGGGCAGGTCGTGGGAGCGCTGCTCGGCCGCCGTGGCGGCCAGGCGAGCCCGCACCTCCAGCAGCTGCCGCAGGTGCGCGCGGCGGCGGGGGCTCCACTCGGCGAGGGAGACGACGGTGCCGTCGCCGATGCCGAGGATGTGGTCGATCGCGGTCATGCAGGTCCTCCGATGGACCTCGGCGCTCGTCCCGGCGGGATGCCGAGGGGTAGCGCGAAGCTCCCGCCGATGTCGGTTGGGAAGCTCGCGGTCACCCGTTGGAGCGGGGACCGGCTCCGCCAGTCCCGGCTCCTACAGGCAACGAGTTTCGGCGGCCGGTGGGCGCTCCGTCCTGCCGGAGTGCACCGCAGCACCCGGTGGCGGCAGTTCACCTCCCTTTCTGCCACCGGCGTGCCCGGTCCCGGCCTGCGCTGTGCCCGCCCGTCCGAGGCCGCTGCGTGGGTCGGCGCCGGCCGTCCTTACCTCCTCCGTGCCGATGCCGGTTGCCCCATGCCCGGCGGCTACTGATCACCTCCTTCCTGCCGCCGGCGCCGAGCGTCGCTGTCCGCGTCCACGTCCTCGCATGTGCTGGGTCTGGGTCGCTGTGGAGTTGTCCGCGGCCGGTGATGATGACCACTGACTGCGAGGTGCCCGCCTGTTGGGCGGTCCGGTCGTGACGCCGGCGGTCGCCGGCCCGCAGACCGGATGCCGGTGTCTGTTCCGGCGGCCGGCGGGGGCGCAATCACCTGCGTGCCACCCGCCTTGCCCCCCCCGGTCGGGCGTGCTCTCAGGCGGTGCGGTCGAATGCCGCAGCGGTGACCGCCCGCACGCTGCGCCCCGTCAGAGTCCTGGGACGAGGGAGGCGATGTGGGGCGACGGGTTGCGGCCAACAGCACCCCGCCGGTGCGGGCCGCGGCGACTGCCGGGCCGGAGCTGGCCGACGCGGTGGTACAGGTGACCGCGCAGTGGCGGACCGAGCGGCTGATCAGCGAGCAGACGCTGCTGCGGGCCACCGAGACCATCGGCCGATACGTGCGCCGGCTCGAGGCCGGTGGCGTGCAGCGGTTCGGGCAGGAGACCCCGGTGGACGCCGCGGCGTTCGTCCGGGCCCGCACCGGCGACGGGCGACCGGCGGAGCTGGCCACGATGCACGCCCGCCGCACCTGTCTGCGGCTGCTGTACCGGACGCTGCGGGCCCGCGGCTGGCACGACGGGGATCCGACGCTGGACCTGGTGCTGCCGCCGCGCGGCGTCCGCGCGGCGCGGCCGCTGACCGGCGACGAGGTTGCGCTGTGCCGGCTGTCGAGCCGGCTGGGCGCTGGTGCGCGCACCCTGCGCCTGGCGGTGTGCTGGGCGCTGGGGGAGACCACCGCGGTCTCCAGCGAGATCGCCGCAGTGCGGCTGCGGGACCTGGACGATGCGCGGCGGCCGACCGTGGTGCGGCTGCCCGGCACCCGCCGCCACGACCCCCGCGTCGGGACGCTGTCGCCGTGGGGACAGGCGGTGCTGGCCCGCCACACGCAGGCACTGCAGGCCGCCGACGCGGGCGCGGACACCCTGCTCGCCTACGGCGGCGCTGCCCGCCCTGGCGGGCACGTGAGCCAGGCCAGCGTCTGCAACGCCCTCGGAGCGGTGCTCGACCTGGCCGGGCTGTCCGGGGAGGCCGACGTCCGCCCGGCGTCCCTGCGGCACTGGGCCGGCCGGGAGCTGTTCGACGCCGGATCGCCGATCGAGGAGGTGGCCCGCCGGCTGGGAGCGCGCAGCCTGGACACCGCGGCCGAGGACATCGCCCTGACCTGGCGGAGCGGCCGATGACCCGACCCCGCAGCAACGTCCCGACCACCGTCGAGCAGGTGCGCGCCGTCATGCGCCACCGCCCGATCTACGAACTCGGGCAGCTCGTCCCGGCCGCCCCGCCGGTGGGCCGCCGCCCGGTGCACCCCGGCTACCTGCTCATCGCCTTCGGCGTGCTGACCCGCATGACCCGCTCGGGCGCCAAGCTGGACGCCGAGCTGCGCAGCGGCACGCTGTGGCCGCTGATGCAGGCCGAGGCCACCGCGATGCGCGACCGGCTGCCCGCCGAGCTGTGGGCGCCGCCGGGGGACCGCCCGCCGACCTGGGCGGCCTGGCAGTACGCCCGCAACACGCACCTCACCACCGACGAGGCACTGGCCGAGATGCACCGGCTGTTCATCGACGGTGCGGTCGCCCAGGCCCGCGGCCTCGGCCTGCTCGACCCTGCAGGACCCGGGTCGCTGACCCACCCGGCGCGCTCCCGAACGGTCTACGGGGACGGCACGGTGGTGCGAGGTCTCTATAAACCCCCGCCCGTGGTGTGGGTCGAGGATCCCGACACCGGGCAGCGGCTGCGCCGCTACCGCGACAAGCGCACCGGCAAGCTCACCGACACCCCTACCCGCCGCCACGACCCCGACAGCGCCGAGTGGCACGGCCACACCGGCCCCGTCCACGGCACCAATCTGGTCGCCGTCTACGCCCGCGGCGACGCCCCCTACCAGCGGGTCGTGCTGGCCGTCGGCCGCGCCGAGCGCCCCGGTCGCGAGGCCGACGCCGCCGTCGGGCTCATCGGCGACGTGCACCGCGTCGCCGGCGCCGGCGTGCAGGCCGTCGTCTATGACGGCGCGCTGCGCGGCGTGCACCTCGAGACTCTGATGACCCGCCACGGGCTGGTCGTCGTCAACAAGGTCGCCGCCGCGCCGCTCACCGAGGCGGAGAAGGCCGACCGAGACGGGGTCAAGGCGGTCAAGACCTATCCGCTGGGCACCTGGGAGCACGACACCGAGGACGGGGCTTGCGCGCACATGCTGGCCGCTGTCGACGGCGCGATCGTGGAGATGACCCTCGACGAGGCCGGCGATCCGGTGATCGCCCATCGGCTGGCCCGCCGCCAGGTCAAGCGCCCTCGCCGCAGCAGCGGCAACTACCACTTCAGCGCCGCGTTCACCGTGCCCTGCCCGCGGGGGGACTTCGACGCATGGATCACTCCGCACGGTGAGCCCGGCGACCCCGACGCCCGCCGCGCCGAGAACGTCCGGCTGATCGCCGAGGGCGAGGACGACTTCACCCGCCTGTACGGCATCCGCAACGACGCCGAGGCGTTCAACAGCGCCTTCAAGCGATCCCTGCTGGTCAACCGCGCGATGAGCCTGGGCTGGCGCCGCCAGCTGCTCGATGCCACCTGCTTCGCGCTGCTGTCCAACGCCGTCGTCGCCCACCGGGCCGCGCAGACCGCCTCGCAGGCCTCGGTCACGGCCCGGCGCCGCCCGCTGCGGGCGGCGTGACCGGACACCGGCAGCTCCACCGGCCCACCTCTCGCCGGGCTACTGCCGAGCCCAACCACCCCCAGGACCAGTCGCCGTGTCCCTGACACGACGAGTTCCTGGAGCACCACATGCACATCCCGACGTCGCCCACGACGGCGCCGGGCACCGGCGAGGCCACCCCGGTCGCCTCGCTCCGTCCGACGGGGTCCCTGGCCCAGATCGCCCTCTCAGAGGACGTGCCGGCCGAGCTGTCCGCGCTGCTGCACATGCCGGTGTACGAGCTGCTGGCGCTGGACAACCTGCGCGCCGGCGAGCGCATCCGCGGCGCCGCGGCCCCGCTCATCGACATCGCCTGCGCGGTGCTGCAGTGGCCGGCGCTGGCCTCCTTCGCCGAGGTCCTGCCGAAGCCGAAGTCCACGGCCGGCAAGGGCGGCCGGAAGATGAACTACCCGCCACTGCTGATGCTGATCTACGCGGTGCTGGAGCGCGTCTACCGCGCCGGCACGCAGGTCGACGCGGAGCTGCGCAGCCCGCTCAACTGGCTGCGCCTCCGGGTGGCGTACTGGCAGCTGACCGGCGTGTGGCTGCCCGAGCAGCCGATGACCTGGGCCCACTACGAGTACTTCCGGGACACCTATCTGGCGCCCAAGCACCGCAAGGGCGAGCCGATCGACACCGGCGTCTACAACCCGGCCAACCCCACCGTGCTGCAGACGCTCATCCGCCACCTCGGCGTGGTCTCCGTCGAGCTGGTCCGCGCGCTGGGCGGCTTCCCGGACCAGGAGATCGACCTGCAGACCCCCAGCCGGCTCAACGCCATCCACGGCGACGGGTCGACGAAGAAGGCGAACTCCGGGGTGCGGGAGTACACCGACACCTTCGCCGACGGCACCACCGAGACCCACCGGTACGGCTCGCGGGCCACCGTCGGCCAGGCGCGGGTGCAGCGGGTCTTCACCGACACCGCCGCCGACGGCAAGACCGGCGAGGGCCTGAACATGGTGGGGCTGTACTGGCGCCACCCCGAGCTGACCGACAGCCGGGTGGTGCTGTTCACCGGCATGGCGCCCGGCGCGGAGAAGGAGGTGGCACTGCCCGCGGTCCGCCAGGTCCGGGGTCTGGTCGGCGACGCGCTGCACTTCCTCGTCTACGACGGCCTGTTCGACGGCTTCCCGATCGACGAGCTGCTCGCCGAGGGGGTCATCACCGTCAACAAGCCGCCGCAGGCCGACACCGGCAAGAAGGCCACCACCCGGACGACCAACCGCACCCGCCTCCCGGACCACACCCCGGAGCAGATGACGATCGCCACGCACCGCGCCGACGGCCGCGAGATCAGGACCGCCGCGGAGAAGAAGCGGCTGCGCGGCGCGGAGTTCCAGCGCCAGGTGGACACCGTGCTCAAGCGCCCTGAGTACCGTGACCCGGTCGGCCAGCGCACCTTCCTGACCCCGTCGGGTAAGGCCAAGCAGAAGGCGACGCTGGTCAGCTTCGACGTCGACCCGGCCGTGCACGCGCTGCCCGACGGCACGGTCTGCGAGCACGCCCTGGTCGCCGACGACGCCGCGCTGTGGGAGTGGCGGCAGGACCAGGTCACCGGAGAGAAGGTCAAGACCACCCGCGAGCCCCTGGAGCGGGTCGGCGCCGCCCTTCTCCGCGACTCTGAGGACCGCTCCTACGTGCAGCTGGACTTCCGCATCCCCTGCGAGCACGGGCCCTTCGTGCACCACGTCGAGCTGCGCCCCAACCTGTCCGGCCGCCGGCAGCGCAACCGGGCCACCCGGCTGCTGCGGATCCTGCCGGAGGCCTACGCCGAGGCCTTCCACGCCATCTACGACGTCCGCAACGACACCGAGGGCGCCAACTCCACCTACAACGCCACCCTGTACATCCAGGGCCGCGCGCAGAGCCTCGACGCCCACGCCCAGCTGCTGGACTGGCTGGCCTGGGCGCTGCTGAACAACGCGCTCACCTACGTCCACCACCTCGGCGCCGGCCTCGAGGCCGGCCACAAGCCGAAGAACACCCGCAAGCCGGCCCGCACCGCCGCCTGACCGGCACCACCCACACGGCCGCGGCCGGGGGCAGCCCACGAGGCAGCCCCCGGCCGCGGCCGTCGTGTAGGGCGATGGGGGGACACCGAAACCGGGTCTGCGCCCGACGCGCGAGAGGGCCCTCCTCGAACAGGCTGAAGACACCGCCGGGGACCGCCTCCGGCCCCGCCGAGGAGACCCCACCATGACCGCCGCGCTGCCCGCTGCGCCCGCCGCCGACGACCCGCTGCCGGCGCGGCCCCGCGCCCCGTTCACCCTGGCCGACCTGCGTCCCGGCGCGCCCTCCGCCGCGCAGCCGCTGCCGGCGCTGCCGGCCGTCAGCTACACCCAGGCCGTGACCGTCGCCGCCGGCCACCGCACCGACCCCGACCAGCCGCTGGCGCCCGCCGAGCTGCTGCCCCTGCTGCCGGCCGTGTGGCGCGAGCTCGGGCTGTTCCCCACCCAGGACGGCCTGGACGCAGCGGTCGCCACCCTGGCCCGCTTCGCCGCCTGGCTGCCCGCCAACAAGGTCACCGACCTGCGCGACGTGGACACCGCCTGCACCGCCCGGTTCATCAACGGCAAGTTCGACGGCGAGCCGACGCTCGAGCACAAGCACTGGCGGCGGATGACGCTGATCGTCACCTGGCTCACCCTCGACCACCTCGGCAGCCCCACCACCGGCGCGGCCGACGTCGCCGACGGCCCGGCGTGGCTGGCCGCCGCCCGGTGCCGCCGCGGTCCCGCCGGCGAGGTTCCGGCCCCGCCGCTGTTCCGGCTCACCGAGATGCAGCGCACCCGGGCCGCGAAGGCCCGCCGCGCCGGCAAGAAGCCGCAGCCGACCGACGTGCTGCCCGACCGTCCGCTCACCGAGATCGAGATCGTCGCCGGCCGGCTCACCGTCGCCGGCTGGAACCCGGCCAGCCGCGACCAGGTCACCATCACCTGGGCGCTCGCCGAGGCCGGTACCGGCACCGGCGAGATCCCCTGCGTGCGCGGCACCGACTTCGACGACCTGGCCGCACCGACCCACGTGCAGCTCGTCGGCACCCGCGACGCCGCCGCGCGCACCGTCGCGCTCACCCCCTGGGGCCGGGCACAGGCCGCCCGGGTCCTGCGGAAGCTGCAGCGCGCCGCCGTGCCCGCCGGCGCCACCGTCGCCTACACCGGCCGCAAGGACCCCGAGCACAAGGACGCGCAGGCCTCGATCAGCAGCAACCTCAACCGCGTCCTGGACGCCGCCGGCATCACCGGCGACGACGTCGCCCCGCACTCCGTCCGCCACTGGGCCGCCCGGCACGCCTACGACACCACCGGCCGGCTGCGCGCCGCCGCGGGCGTCCTCGGCCGCGACTCCGGCATCGACTGCCTCCACCAGATCGCCCTCGACCCCCGCGAGGTCGACTAGCCCCCGGAGCGCAACTGCCCGAGGCGGCGCCAGCCGGCGCCGCCTCGGGCAGTTGACGTGGCCGCCTGACGCGGCCGCAGCAGTCAGTCCCTGGGGGGCTGCCGCTTGGCCGCGAACTTGAAGCTGTCGAGGAACAGGTCCCGGATGACCGGCGAGTCGACGAGGCCGGCGATGCTCTCCACGTCCTTGTCCTGCAGGTAGTCACAGACGGCGATCCACGCCTCGCCGACCGCGCTGGTGAAGGCGAAGGCGACCCCAGCCTGGACGGTCTTGACGGCCACGTTCACACCGGGCACCCACGACAACAGCGAGCGCACGGCCATCTTGGCGAGCGCCGAAACCCCCTGGTGAAGGAATGCAGCCGAAGCCAGCGAGGCGAGGGTCTGCATGCCCACGGGGAAGCCGTAGATGGAGGAGATCCGGCCGATCATGGCCGCCTGGATGGGCACGATGGCGGCCGTGTCGGCGATCGGGATGGGCACCGCCGCCGCCGCCGCCGCAGCCGTCGCGGCGGCGTAGATGATCACGCGGGCCGAGGCGTGCTTGCGGTCGAGGTCGATCTGCTGTGCCGCAGTCAGCGCTGCGCGAACTGCCTCCGGGACGACCTGAAAGGTGGCATCGAGCAACTCCTGCAGCCCGTGGACCGGCAAGCCCGAGAAGTCGTCGGCGACCGCGTTGGTCAGCAGCACCCGTCCGGTCGGCGCGATGCCGAGGTTGCGGCCCTCGATGTCCTCCGCCAGGGCCTGCGCGTCCGGGTGCACCTCGCCCGCCGCGTTCATCGGTACCTGGGTGAGCACCAGCAGGACCGGCAGGTCCATGTTCTGCAGCTCCTTGACGAAGGCTGCCTGCCCGTCCTCGAATCGGCGGTCCGCCCAGCGCAGGCAGTACCAGACCGCGTGGATCTGCCGGTTGATCCCGGCCTGCCGCTTCTCGTCCACGATCTCGCGGAGCCGGGCGAGGAGGTCGTCGCTCGACTCGCCCACCTCGAAGCCCTCGGAGTCGTACAGACCGAGCGGCTTGTTGGGCACCTCGTAGTACTGCAGGCCTCGGGTGACGGGCCGGCCAACGCCGGTGCTCGCGACCTCGTCGCCGAAGATGGCGTTGACGAGGGTGCTCTTGCCGGTGCCCGTCTTGCCGACGAGCAGCAGGTTGATCCGGCCGAGCTTCTTGAGAGCGGACTTGATCTCATCGCTCACGAGGTGCTTGAAGTCAGAGCCACCGGAGGTGTTGGAGAAGTCGTTCAGCTCAGACAACTGCTGTGCCACCCACTCACGTTCAAGGCCAGGCGGTTGGGCCGCGGGCCTGTCGGGACATTCCGAGACAACATCGGCGTCCTTCGTGGGCTACTTGACCCGACGGGCATCTACGTCAAGCCGCTCGGCGGTGGGCGCAGTGGGCGCTGCCGCAGTCACGTCGGCGGCTGAGCGTCGGGCGCGAGGTAGCCGACCGCCCGCACGACGTCCCACCACACGTCGCCGATGGCGTTCAGCTCCTCGCGCATCCCGTGGATCAGCTCCCGGGCCTGCTGCACCGTCGCCTGCAGTGGGTCCACGCGGCGCCGCAGGCGCAGATGCGCGGTGGTGGTGAGCACCGAGATGGTGCCGGAGAACCAGTCCTCATCGACCGTGGCGGTGTCCTGAACGCGGGTCGGGCGGGAGACGTCGCCGGGGTCGACCACGAGCTCGTAGCCCGCCGGCAGCTCCCGCAGCGCCACGACCAGCTTGGCCAGCAGGTCCGGCCAGTGCGCCTGCGCGGCCGCGACGCCGGGGCCCGGGATGGACAGGCCGACCTCCAGGGCCGGGTCCAGGAAGTCGAACAGGGCGTAGAGGGCCAGGTTGGCGCCGAGCCGGCCGTGCCGCTTTGGCCACGCCTTCGGCCAGAACTGCACGCCCAGCCAGCCGCGGGTCCAGTCGGTGGGCTTGCTGGTGGAGGCCCCCAGCGCCAGCCACATGGACCGGTAGCTCGGCTGCGACCAGCCGATGTCGTCGTCGTCCAGGACGGCCGCGAGGTCTTCGACGAAGTTCTGCACCTGCGGGTAGACCCGCTCGCCGGCGACGCGCTGCGCCGCCGAGATCAGCCAGTAGTCCTCCGGCTTGAATCCGTTGAACACCCGGCGCACCCCTCTCATCTCCATGTAGGCGAGCACGTCGCCGACAAGCGCCCGCTCGTGCGTACGCAGCTCCGGCAGGTCGTTGAGCACCTCGGCGAGCCGCCACCACGGCAACCACCGGAACACCTCGGCGCCGGTCCCCGAGGACAGCCGGGCGACGTCCTGCGCGGCACGGTCCAGGTCAGCGGACGGCCGCAGCTGCGGCGCGGTGACCGCGACGATCACCGGTGGCAGCAGCCGCTCGCCGGCCGCCCAGGCGCTCACCGCGGCGTACTGGACGGCGAGCTGGTGCAACTGCGGCTCGGCCGGCGCGTTCGGGTCCGCGTACAGGCCGAACGGGGAGTGCAGCTTCGCCTCGAACACGACCGGCTGGCGGCCGACGACGATCACCACGTCGGGCTCGATGATCTTCCCGGGCCAATGAGGCATCGGCACCTGCGGCCACAGTTGGATGCGCGCCGCGTGCGCCGCCTTCGCATCCACCGGCACGCCGATCGCCGTGCACAGCGCCACCACCGCCGCCCGCGGCAGATGCCGGACCGCGCCGAACACGGCCGAGGTCAGCAGATCCTCGCTGCGCTCGGCGGCCTCGGGATGAGCCGGGTCGAACTTGCCGTGCAGCTCAGCGAGCATGCCCGGCCGCGCACCCGCAGTCGACCGCCATGTGCCTATGCCCCCGTGTTCGCCGTGTGCCTGCGCCGTCCTACCACGGCACGGCCTCGATGCCCGACAACCGGGGCAACCGGCGCGATTGACGGCCATCGCTGGGACCGCACCTTCACCGACGGGCTCCCTGGACGCCTGACCGCAACCGGGCCGACCCGACGAACCTCGACAACTCCACAGCGCACACCGCCGGGCACCCGACGTGCCCGCGGCGAGGATCAGACCGGCACGACAGGAGGTGAACCCGGCCCGCCGCGATCCTCGCCGCTGACACGCCCTCCGACGACCGCACCGAGTAGCGGAACTGCGACGGGTAGCGTTCACCGCTGCACGCCTGCGTCCACAGCACGGTGCACCACGGTTCGAACGGGGAGGTGCTCACCGCCGTGGCCAACGACCTCTACGTCGGCCCCGAAGGACACGCCCGGCGGCGCATCGACGAGATGCTCACCGCCGCCGGCTGGGTCGTGCAGGACTACCGGGCGATCAACCGCAACGCCGCCCGCGGCGTCGCCGTCCGCGAGTTCCCCCTCAACCCCGGCCACGGCACCGCCGACTACCTGCTGTTCGTCGACGGCACCGCCGTCGGGGTGCTGGAGGCCAAGAAGGTCGGCACGTCGCTGACCGGCGTGGAGACCCAGTCGGCCAAGTACGCCGACGGCGTCCCCTACGCCATCCCCTCCGCCGGCCGGCCGCTGCCGTTCGCCTACGAGTCCACCGGCGCCGAGACCCGGTTCACCAACCGGTACGACCCGGTCGCGCGCTCCCGCGAGGTGCACTGGTTCCACCGCCCAGAGACCCTGGCCCGCTGGGTGCAGCGGTTCACCCAGATGCCGGCGACCGCCACCTTCCGCGGCGGCCTGCGCCACCTGCCGCCGCTGGACCGCATCGGCCTGCGCCCGGCCCAGTACGACGCGATCATCGACCTGGAGACCTCGCTGCGGCACGACCGCCCCCGCGCGCTGGTGCAGATGGCCACCGGCGCCGGCAAGACCTACATGGCCGCTGCGCAGGCCTACCGGCTGCTGAAGTACGCCGGCGCGCAGCGCGTGTGCTTCCTCGTCGACCGCGGCAACCTCGGCCGGCAGACGCTGCGCGAGTTCCAGACCTTCATCACCCCGGACACCGGCCGCAAGTTCACCGACCTGTACCAGGTCCAACTGCTCACCTCGAACAAGATCGACCCAGCCGCCCAGGTGGTGATCACCACCATCCAGCGCCTGTACTCCATCCTTCGCGGCGAGGCCGACCTCGATCCCGAACTCGACGAGACCTCCATCGAGGACCTGAACCCCGACGACATCCCCACCGTCGACTACCACCCGGCCGTGCCGGTCGAGGCCTTCGACCTGCTGCTGGTCGACGAGTGCCACCGGTCCATCTACGGGCAGTGGCGGCAGGTGCTGGAGTACTTCGACGCGCACCTGGTCGGCCTCACCGCCACCCCGTCGAAGCAGACGCTCGGCTTCTTCGCCCAGAACCTGGTGTTCTCCTACACCCACGAGCAGGCCGTCGCCGACCAGGTCAACGTCGACTTCGAGGTCTACCGGATCCGCACCCGGATCGGCACCGCGGGCTCGGTGGTCGAGGCCGACGGCGAGACCGTCGTGCAGTTCCGTGACCGGCTCTCCGGCCAGACCCGGCTGGTCGCCCTCGAGGACGACTACGTCTACACCGCGCAGCAGCTCGACCGCGACGTCGTCGCCGAAGACCAGCTGCGCACCATCGTGCGGACCTTCCGCGACCGGCTGTTCACCGAGATCTTCCCCGGCCGCCGCGAGGTACCCAAGACGCTGATCTTCGCGAAGGACGACGCGCACGCCGACCGGATCGTGAAGGTGATCCGCGAGGAGTTCGACAAGCCCAACGAGTTCGCCGTGAAGATCACCTACCGGACCACCGGCAAGAAGCCCGAGGAGCTCTTGGCGGACTTTCGGAACAGCTACAACCCGCGCATCGCGGTGACCGTCGACATGATCGCCACCGGCACCGACATCAAGCCGCTCGAGTGCGTCATGTTCCTGCGCACCGTCAAGAGCCGGAACTTCTTCGAGCAGATGAAGGGTCGCGGCGTGCGCGTCATCAACGACGCCGACTTCCGCGCGGTCACCCCCGACGCGCCAGGCAAGACGCACTTCGTCCTCGTCGACGCCGTCGGCGTCACCGAGACCGAGCTGAACGAGACCACCCCGCTCGAGCGCGCCAAGCAGGTCGGCTTTGACACGCTGCTGCAGCAGGCCGCCAACGGTGTCGCCACCGCCGACCTCGCCTCCTCTCTCGGCTCCCGGCTCACCCGGCTGGACAAGCAGCTCACCGACGAGGACCGGGTCGAGGTCGAGCAGGTCAGCGGCGGGCTTACCGTCCGGCAGCTCGCGCACGACCTGGTCGCCGCGGTGAACCCCGACCGGGCTCTGGCGGCCGCGCAGGCCGCCCGCCGCCGGCGCGGCGAGCGGGGAGAGCCGACCGGTGAGGAGATCGCCGCCGCGCAGGAGCAGCTCATCCGCACCGCGCTGGAACCGCTGTCGGACCCCGACCTGCGGGCGAAGCTGTCGGCGCTGAAGAAGGCCTCCGAGCAGCTGATCGACGAGTTCAGCAAGGACGAGGTCGTCGAGGCCGGCTTCTCCACCGACGCCACCGACCGCGCCCGGCAGACCGCCGCGGACTTCCGCGCGTGGCTGGACGAGCACCGCGACGAGCTCACCGCGCTGCAGGCGCTCTACGGCGTCCCCTTCAAGCGGCGGGTCACCTTCCGGCAGGTCAAGGAGCTGGCCAACGCGATCAGCAAGCCGCCACACGCCTGGACCCCGGAGCGGCTGTGGGAGGCCTACGACGCCCTCGACGCCTCGAAGGTGCACGGCGGCGGGCAGCGCATCCTCACCGACCTGGTGTCGCTGGTCCGGTTCGCCCTCGAGCAGGAGAACGAGCTGGTGCCCTACACCGAGACGGTCAACCAGCGGTTCGCCGGCTGGCTGGCCCAACAGGAACAGCAGGGCCGGCGGTTCACCGGCGAGCAGATGGAGTGGCTGGAGCGGATCCGGGACGTCATCGGCTCCAGCCTGACGGTCACGGTCGACGATCTGGATGACGCGCCGTTCGCTGAACGCGGCGGCCTCGGAGGTGCCTACGCGGTGTTTCACAGCGAGCTCGAGTCGCTGCTCGACGAACTCAACCAGGTGCTCGTCGCATGAGCAGCTGGGGCAGCGGTCACCTGCCCGCGGGTTGGGCATGGGTGCCTTTGGGCGAGCTTGGTGAACGGATCTCCAGTACCACGACGCCGGATCCGGACGCGGTGTATGAGCTGTGGAGCGTGCCTGCCTTCCCTAGCGGGTCGCCGGAGGTGGTGGCGGGTCGTGAGATTGGCAGCGCGAAGGTTCTGGTTGAGCCGGGGGACCTCCTGATCTGCAAGATCAACCCGCGCATCAATCGTGTTTGGGTCGTTGGGTCAAATCGGGGGCTACCGCAGCTTGCATCGCCTGAAT
Source organism: Geodermatophilus sp. SYSU D01105 (assembly GCF_054050095.1). NCBI lineage: Bacteria > Bacillati > Actinomycetota > Actinomycetes > Geodermatophilales > Geodermatophilaceae > Geodermatophilus > Geodermatophilus sp. SYSU D01105. The sequence continues at coordinate 99,985 of NZ_JBJGYR010000012.1, read as the reverse complement.
GGGTTGTCCTGCGGCCAGCTGGTGCTGCCGGTGACCAAACGGCTGCCTTCCTGCGACACGCGTGCTCCGCTCCTGGCTTCAGGTCTGTGATCAACGCCCAGGTTTCCTCGGTCACGGGCAGCCACGCGCGTGCCAAGCCGGCCGATGTACTGGCAGCCCCGGTGCCTATTGCGCCGGTGGCAGTTCAGAAGCAGATTGTCGCGGCGCTGGATCAACAGTTCCCACATCTCGACAGCGCGCTTCAGGATGCGGAAGCGCTCCATCGGCACTTGCAGCAACTGGAGGAAGCTGTCATTCGCGCAGCAGTCCTCGGTCGGTTGGTGCCCGGTGTCACCGGCGCAGCCCATGCGGCGGTTCACCTCGCTGCAGCGTTGGACACCGTGACATCGCCGGACACGCCAGGCCTGCCTGCACTACCTGCCGGATGGACATGGACGACTCTTGGTGCGCTCTGCGATGTGACCGGTGGCGTCACGAAGGATGCGAAGAAGCAGAACGATCCTGACTACGTTGAGGTGCCATACCTGCGCGTCGCCAACGTGCAGAAGGGCCATCTGGACCTGAGCGAGGTGGCACGAATCCGAGTGTCCAAGTCGAAGGCCGATGCGCTGCGCCTACTCCCTGGAGACGTGCTGTTCAACGAGGGCGGAGACCGGGACAAGCTGGGCCGAGGCTGGGTTTGGGAAGGGCAGATTCGCGACTGCATTCACCAGAATCATGTCTTCCGCGGTCGCATTCGCGGGGGAGTCCTAGACCCGCGTCTGCTGTCGTGGCACGGGAATACGTTCGGCCGGCGCTGGTTCGAATCGGCCGGCAAGCAGACCACCAATCTGGCGTCATTGAGCATGACCAACCTCAAGCGGCTGCCAGTCCCCGTGCCCCCGCTCGAGGACCAGGGGGTCATCGTGGCCGAAGTGCAGCGGCGCTTGTCGATCATCAAAGCGGCTCGTGACGACATCGCCGCCGTCCGCCGCAAGACACAGGTGTTGCGGCTCTCGCTGCTCCACAAAGCCTTCGCCGGTGGCCTGGACACGCAGGATTGCGGCGACGAGCCGGCTGAGCTGCTGCTGAAGCGCATCGCCGAGGACCGTGCCCTCGCTCCTTCCAGCGCACGCCGCCGTCGGGTGCGCACCGTCCCTGCTGCCCGCGCCGACGCGGGCGCCCCGCCCGTCGAGGAGTCCGCATGACCAACGCGCAGCAGCTCGTCGCGAAGCTGTGGTCCTACTGCCACGTGCTGCGCGACGACGGCGTTTCCACCCTCGACTACGTCCAGCAGTTGACGTTCCTGCTGTTCCTGAAGATGGCCGACGAGCAGTCGAAGCCGCCGTACAACCGCCCGTCGGCGGTGCCGGCGGAGCTGGACTGGGAGTCGCTGCTCACCCGCAGCGGCGACGAGCTCGAAGCGCACTACATCCACATCCTCCGCGAGCTCGGACAGCAGCCCGGCATCCTCGGCCAGATCTTCCGTAAGGCCCAGAACAAGATCCAAGATCCGGCGAGGCTGCGGCACCTCATCGTCAACCTCATCGACCGTGAGACCTGGTCCGGCCTGGAGGTGGACGTCAAGGGCGACGCCTACGAGGGCCTGCTCGACCGCGGCGTCGCCGAGGGCGGCTACGGCGCTGGGCAGTACTTCACGCCGCGGCCGCTCATCCAGGCGATCATGGACTGCGTTCAGCCGACCCCGGCCGACACCGTCGTCGACCCCGCGTGCGGCACCGGCGGGTTCCTACTCGCCGCGCACCAGCACGTCGTCGAGCACCACCCGCACCTGGACCCCGACGAGCGCCGCCACCTGCGCACCGAGTTCGCCACCGGCTACGAGCTCGTCGACGACACCGCCCGGCTGGCCGCGATGAACATGGTCCTGCACGGCCTCACCCAACCCACCGGAGACAGCCCCATCCACACCGGTGACTCGCTGAAGGCCGACCCCGGCCGGCGCTGGTCCTGCGTCGCCGCCAACCCGCCCTTTGGGCGCAAGTCCTCCGCGCTGGTGGTCACCGACGACGGCGGCACCGAGCGGGAGCAGCTGACCATCGTCCGCGACGACTTCTGGGCGACCACGTCGAACAAGCAGCTGAACTTCGTCCAGCACATCCACACCATCCTCGACACCCACGGCCGGGCCGCGGTGGTACTGCCGGACAACGTGCTGTTCGAGGGCGGCGCCGGGGAGACCATCCGCCGCAAACTGCTGCAGACGTGCGACCTGCACACGATGCTGCGGCTGCCGACCGGGATCTTCTACGCCGGCGGCGTGAAGGCCAACGTGCTGTTCTTCGACAAGAAGCCGGCCGCCGAGGCGCCGTGGACCCGCGAGATGTGGATCTTCGACTTCCGCACCAACCAGCACTTCACGATGAAGACCAACCCGCTGCGGCGGCCGCACCTGGATGAGTTCGTCGCCGCCTACTGCCCCGGTGCGCGGGAGGAGCGGGTGGAGTCCGAGCGGTTCCGCCGGTTCAGCTATGACGAGCTCATCGCCCGGGACAAGGTCAACCTCGACATCACGTGGCTCAAGGACGACTCCCTGGAGGACCCTGACAGCCTGCCCGCGCCGGAGGTGCTCATCGCGGAGATCCAGGAGGAGATGGCCGCGATCCTCAAGCAGTTCGGCGAGATCGCCGTTGGCCTCGGAGCGGAGCCGCTCGAGGCCGACGCCGTGGCCGAGTAGCTGAACGGACCACGGGGAGACGGCATGAGGGAGCTGTACGACGCGCTGAAGCACTGCGCGGAGCGGGTCGACCGCTACCGGCAGCTGCGACAACGGGTGGGCGAGTCCAACACGAGGGCCGGCCTGATCGAGCCGATCATCGCGGCGCTCGGCTGGGACGTCCTCGACCCGGACGAGGTCCACCGGGAGTACCGGCGCCGGCCCGTGGACAACCCGGTCGACTACGCGTTGCTGCTGCTGCGCACCCCACGGCTGTTCATCGAGGCGAAGGGCCTCGGCGAGAACCTCGATGACCCGCGTTGGGCCAACCAGACCATCAGCTACGCGGCCGTCGCCGGAGTGGAGTGGGTGGCGCTCACCGACGGCGCGGAGTGGCGGGTGTTCAACGCCCACGCCCCGGTGCCCGTCGAGCAGAAGCTGTTCCGCGCTGTCCGGGTCGAGGACGTCGACGCTGCTGCGGACCTGCTCACCCTGCTGAGCAAGGACAACATGCGGGACAACCGCATTGAGGAGCTCTGGCGGGGGTTCTTCGTCGACCGCCAGGTCAACGCCGCACTGGCGGAGATGTTCTCCGACGCCGAGCCGGCGCAGGACGTCGTGAACCTGGTGGCCAAGCGCGTGCCGCAGCTGAGCCGTGCCGACGTGCGGTCGAGCCTGATGCGCGCACGGGCGACCTTCGACTTCCCGTCGGCTACGTCGGCGTCGACGCCGGGCGCGGCGCCGGTCATCACCGCCGAGGAGGTCGACGACCTGACCACGGACTCCACGGCGTCAGATCGAGCTGGAACGGGCCGTAGGACTACTTCCCGGCCGACGAAGCCGCGGGTCAGCGCAGACGAGCGGAAGCTCGGGATCCCGGACCTTCTGGCCGTCGGTCTGCTGACCGTCGGGGCGACGCTGGAGGGCGACTACATGGGGCGACGGCACACCGCCGAGCTCCTCGCCGACGGCAGCGTCCGCTACGGCGGCGAGCCCTTCCGGTCGCTGTCGAGCGCCGGCCGGGCGGTCAAGGTCGCCGTCTCAGGACCAGGCACCCCGGAGTCCACGCTGTCGACCGACGGTTGGGACTTCTGGCGCGTGCGCGATCCCCGCACCGGCCAGTCGGTGAAGCTGAAGGACCTCCGACGCCGGGCGGTCTCATCCGCGTAGCAGTCGGTCCGGCCCCGATGGCCGCGCCGACGGCGCGCTAGCCTCAGACCGGGCCGCAAACGCCTCCAGTTGTCTCACGCGTTGTGTGGTGCGTCACCTGGAGGGTTCTCTGCACCCACCGGGCCTCTAGCTCAACTGGCAGAGCAGCGGACTTTTAATCCGCGGGTTGTGGGTTCGATCCCCACGGGGCCCACCTCGTCTGACCTGGCCTTTTGTGCGCTCTAACGGTGTGGAGGTCCCACCCCTGGTGCCACTGTGGTGGCCACTCAGCCCCACAGTGCCTCCCCCATGCGTCGAGCGGCGTCCTCTGCCAGCTCGGGGGCGACGTGCGAGTGGGTGCCGAGGGTCAGGCTGATCTGCGAGTGACCGAGCATCTCCATCGCCACCCGCGCCGGGACACCTTGCTGCAGGAGCAGCGTCGCCGCGGTGTGCCGGGCGTCGTGCAGTCGCGCCTGTGGCACCTTCGCGTCTGCCAGGAGGGCGCGCCAGGCGCGGTGGTCGCTCCGCGGGTCGATCGGCTGGCCGTTCTCTTGGCAGAACACGAGGTCGTTGTCCTGCCACTGCGAGCCGGCCACCATCCGCTCAGCAAGCTGAGCCGTCCGGTGTGCCCGGAGCGCGTCACGCAGTGGCCCCGGAAGTGCGATCGTTCTCCGCCCGGCTCGAGACTTCGGCTGCACGAAGACCAGCCCCCTGCCGGGCTGCCGCTGGAGCGCCTGGCGCACGGTCAGGGTGCTGGCATCGAGGTCCACTGCGTCCCAGGTCAGGCCCAGGGCCTCGCCCTGGCGTAGTCCCGGGGCCAGGGCTACGACTGGGGCGTCGGGAAGCACCTGCCGACGGTGCCGCCAGAACGGCTGCGCCTAGTCGACCAGTACCGCGTCCGCCCTAACCGGCCCACCTGGGGACACGACCACAACCTCTGGGTGTAGGCCGAGACAGGCCAAGGGTAATTGTCTCCTATCCTTCTTCGATCGTCCGCAAAAAAGGGGAACGCAGACGTCAGTGGACGACCAGCTCAGTTCGAACCGGCGTTGAGTTCCGGAAGATGTCGAGAGTAGGGCAGTGCTCATTCACCGCCGCAGCCAGTTCCTGATACCGCTCCGGAGCTGCGGGACCTCGAACGGCCACCCTGACTCGGACCTCGCCGTATCCGGGCCGTACCTGTTCGTCGAGGCCAAGAAAGCCGCGGAGGTCAAGGTCGCCGTCAACGGTCGCCCGGATGTCCTCGATCGGCACGCCCAGTTTTGCGGCCCAGAACCGGTAGGTCACGAGCTGACACGACAGCAAGGCGGCCAGGGCGTATTCAACAGGGTTTGGCGCCGCGTCGGTCCCGGCGAACACTGTCGGCTCGTCCTGCTGGACGGTATGCCGACCGATTCGCAGCTCGGTACCAACAGTTTCCAACCCGTGACCAGTGGCCCGGAATGTCACGACGGCGTTCCCCGCGTCGCCCGCGATGGTGGCGGCGACATCGTCGACAACACGGCTCAGCATGCCGTTGCGTTCGGCTGCAGTGGTGATTGCGGCGTCTGTTGACATCTTTCCCCCTTTGACCTGGCTGGCGAGGCATCGCCACGAGCCACAATGAGCGTCCTCGCGATGTCCTGCGGCCACAAGGCGCCCATCATCCTCGGGGGCTCGGGTCTCAGCGCCGTTGCAGCACTAGTTGGTTCAGCCCACCACGCACCGTTCCCCTCCCGCAGGACATACGGACGTTGGCGCACCCTGGTGGACAGACCTCCCGCGCCCTTTTGATCCGCGGGTTGTGGGTTCGATCCCCACGGGGCCCACCCAGCGCATCGGAGCCGTCGGGTCGCATGACGCCTCGACGGGTTGGGCACCACCACACCGTGAAGACTGCTGTCGTCGGCGTGCTCGGCGGCTTCCTGACCCTCGCCGGCATCGCGCTGCTCGTGCTGCCCGGCCCCGGCTTCGTGCTCATCGCCGCCGGCCTGGCAGTGCTGGCCACGCGCTTCTCCTGGGCGCAGAAGCCGCTGGACTACGCCAAGGACAAGGCGCAGGAGGGCATCGAGGAGGTCGCGAAGAGCCCGTGGCGCGCCGCCGGCGCGGTGCTGGCTGCCCTGGTGCTGGTCGCGCTCGGCGTGCTCGCCCTGGTGGGGGTGGACCTGCCGTTCATGAACGCGTTCACCGCCGTCGTGCTCATCCTCTCCGGGCTCTTCCTCGTCGGGACGGTCGTCTTCGCACGCCGCCAGGAGAAGCTCGAGCAGGCCCGGGCGCACCGGCCGGCGGGCGAGCGCGGCACGGCCGGGGCCTACCGAGCCGCGCGACCCCGCAACTGAGCCCCGCGACCCCCAACTGAGCACCGCGACCGAGGCCGGCTACCGCAGTCTCCGGGGGCTCTCGTCGAGGCGGACCGACGACGTCCCCGTCGCCGCGGGCGCCCGGCCGTCGGCGCGGTGCGCGGCGAGGGCGGCTGCCTCGCTGTTCCACGCGCTCCCGCCGGCCGCCACGGTCCGGACGTGGTCGGCGAGGAGCGCGGGGTCGTCGGACTTGAGCAGGTAGCCCGCCACCCCGAGCGCCCTGGCCTCGGCGGCGCTCTTGGCGGTGAGGGCGCCGGTCACCATCAGGACGCGCACCTCCGGGTGGGACCCGAGCAGCTGGGCGGCCGCCTGGAGGCCGTCCATGCGCGGCATCTGGACGTCGAGCAGAACCACGTGGGGACGGGTCGCCGCGACGGCGGGACCGACCTCGTCGCCGTCCGAGCACTCGCCCACGACCTCGATGTCGGGAGCCGAGGTGAGCAGCTCCTTCAGTGCCTCGCGGACGAGGGTGTGGTCGTCGGCGACGAGGACCCGGATCGGCATGGCGCTCCTTGGATCGGTCCCCCGGTCCACGGCGCTGTCCGCTGCTCCAGGGCGTGCCCAGGATCGTCGTCGCGGGAGCGCATCGTGGTCAGCCCGCTACCTGGGGTCCGACGTCCCCCAATCGAGGGGACCGCGGGGACCGGGAGGTCAGGCGTCGTGACCGACGCGGTCGATCGTGCGGTGGTAGTGGGTGCCGAGCCTGCCGCCGAGGACGGCGCCGAGCAGGGTGGCCAGCACGGCGGCGACGCCGGCGACGACGCCCGCCGTGGTCGCGGTCTGTCCGCTGATCGGGATGCTCGGCAGGTCGAGGCGGGCCAGCACGTTGTACTCGGCGCCGATGAGGGCGGCGGCGATGGCGAGCAGGACGACCACCAGCAGGCCGATCAGCCACACCGCGAGGCTGGTGCCGCCGTAGCGGCCGTGCTGGGCGTCGACGACGTCCCTCATCGGGCCGCGGGTGGCGTGCGCGCCGTCCGTGGTCGCCGAGGGGTCGTTCCGGCGGTCGGGCATGGCAGCTCCTCGGGCGGGGACGGCGGAGCCGGGCGGGCCCGGTGAGCGCAGCTCACCCGGACCCGCCCACCTGCGGTCGCGGCGTCAGCGGCGGCGGTCGGCCTCGTCGGCGTCGAACTCGATCTGCTCCTTGCGGACGGTGTCGCTGACCTGCTGCTGCTCGGTGACGGTCTCGGTGTCGAGGCGGACGCGCTCCACCGGCACCGCCTCCACGTCCACCACCGGACGCTCGGCGTGGAGGGTCACCTCGTGCTCCTCCTCGCTGATGGCCGGGCCGTCCAGCGCGCTGCCCACGGTGGCGTCGGTGATCGGCTCGCGCTCGACCCGGACCTCCTCGCGGGAGACCGGCACCGTCACGGTCTGGTTCTCGGTGACGACGTACTTGCGCAGCCGGGCACGGCCGGCCTCCACCCGCTGCGTGCCCACGTTCAGGCGCTCCTCGGAGCGGGTCATCGCCTGGTCGGTGGTGGGGCCGGAGGTGTCCCGGCCGACGACGCCCGGTTCGCCGGTGAGGTCGGCCCGCCCGTCCCCGTGCCGACCGCCGGTGAGTGCACCGGCGTCCCCGGCCGCGGCGGGGGAGCCGAGTCCGTAGTAGCGGTAGAGCTCGGCCTCCTCCTCGGGCGAGAGGTGACCGTTCTCGTCCCGGACGCGGGGGGCGTCCTTGACCTTCGCCTTGTCGTAGGGGAAGCGCAGCTGGTCGTCGGCCAGGTCCGCCTGGGCGAGCGGCACGAAGGTCTCCTTGGTGCCGAACAGGCCGGTGTTGACCGTCGCCCACTCCGGGCGGCCGGTCTCGTCGTCGAGGTAGACCTCGCCGACCCTGCCGATCTTGCTGCCGTCGCTGTCGAGGGCGGTGGTGCCGATGACGGAACTGATCTGCTGCTCGCTGATCACGATCACTCCTGGGGAGTCGGGGGAGGGCGCTCTCGTCGCGTGTCCGGACGCGAGGCGAGTGCGCTGCGGCCGGGGACACGGGCCCGCGACCCCTCAGGTGCCCGCTCGGTTTACGTTGTAAACAGACGCGTGCCTCGGGTAGCCCGGCGCTCGCGTACCCGGTCTGCCGACCCGGCAACCCGGTGCGGCTCCCGGTGTGCACGGGCCGCGCTGCTCGGCTGCGGCGTTGGCGGTACAAATCAAGGGCCGGGAGGGTCGAGAGGAAGGGCTCGCGAGGTGGCTGAGGGTGCCGGGCAGGAGGAACCCGACAGCCCGGGTGCGCGGGGTGGCCAGCCCGCCGCCGGCCGCGCCCCCCTCGACCGGCGCCGGGTGATCGGCGGGGCCATCCGGTTCGTCGACGAGCACGGGATCGACGCCCTGACGATGCGCCGGCTCGGCGCGTACCTCGGCGTGGAGGGGATGGCGCTCTACCGGCACGTCACCGGCCGGGACGACCTGCTCGACGGCATCGTGGAGCACGTCATCGACGAGCTCTACGGCGACCCCGACGTCTTCCTGGCCCCGCGGCACGGCTGGCAGGACTACCTGCAGCGCCTCGCCCACGGGGTCCGGCGCATCGCCCTCACCCACCCGGCCGTGTTCCCCCTGATCGCGACCCGGCCACCCGACGCACCCTGGATCCGGCCCCCGTTGCGGAGCCTGCGCTGGCTCGAGTCCTTCCTGGACGCGCTGACCGACCACGGGTTCTCCGACGAGGCCGCCGTCGCCGCGTACCGCGCCTACACGAGCTTCCTGCTCGGGCACCTGCTGCTCGAGGTCTCCCAGCGCGGCGTGCCGATCAGCCCCGCCGACGACCCCGAGGGGGCGCCGCCTGAGGAGGCCGACCCCCTGACCGAGTACCCCCACGTGCGTCGACTCGAGCCGCTGCTGTCGCAGGACGAGTCCTCGGCCGAGTTCGAGGAGTCCCTCGAGAACCTCCTCGACCGCCTCCACCGGGTCCTGCGGGAGTCCCGGCGGCCGGGGACGATCGTCTAGCGGGCGGACTCAGGGCTGCGCGACCTCGAACAGGTCGAGCACGCCGGTCAGCCGGAGCGCCTGGAGCACGGTGCGGTTCGGGTTGCGCAGGCTCGGCGTGCCCCCGGCCCTCCGGTGGGGGAGGGTCTCCCGCACCAGCAGGGCCAGGCCCGCCGAGTTGATGAAGGTCGCGCCCGTGGCGTCGACGGCGACCACACCCGCCGAGGGCCCGTCTCCGGCGTCGGCCCGGTCCTCCTCGAACCGCGCCACCGTCGCGGAGTCGATCTCACCGCGCAGGTGCAGGACGGGGTCGCCGTCCTCCCGAGCGACCCACACGATGCCGGGCGGGTGTGGCGGCATGGCGTCGAAGGTCACGAGGTCTCCTGAGCGGGCGTCGAGGGATGTGCGCAGACCGACGGGGAGCGTGGCCCTTTACATCGTAAACAAGGTGGTGCCCTCTCCGGGGCCACGCGTGCAGCTGCCGGTGGCGGCGACGTGTCCAGCGCCCGTCCTCGAGGACACCCGTCGGGACACGCCGTGTCGCGGTGCCGCTCCGGCGTCATCGACCGCCCCACCAGGCCGTTCCACGCTCCGGAGCTGGGCGGATGTCGACAAGACGGCGGGTGCAGCGGTGGGTCACCGCCCCCTCGGCGGGACCTCCGCAACGATCGGGTGACGGGCCCCTCCCGGCGCCCTCCGCGGCGGCGGGGACAGGCCGCTCGAGCCCTACTTTTCGGGCTGTTCGCGGCACTTCCCCGGCCGCGACGCACAGCCCCGAGGAGCCCCGTGTGAACGCGCCACCTGCACTGGCCACCCGACCGTCGACCCCGCCTGCGCCGACGGGGGCGGAGGACGAACTGACCCTGACGGCGCTGCTGGACCTGTTCTCCCCCGAGGAGTCGGCGGTCGCACCGAGGTCGCTGCGCCGCTCGCTGCGCACCTCGGTCGCGCGGCTGCGGCCGTGGACGCGGGACCTGGTGGAGCGGGCCGCCCTGTGGGGCGCCGGACCGCAGGGAGCCTGGCGTGCGTGGTGACGTGGGCGAGGTGCTGCTGTTCTGGCCGGCCGTCGCCGTCCTGGGTTTCGTCGCGCTCGCCGCGGTGGTCATCGTGCTGGGCGTGAGCTCGACCGCCCGGTACCAGTTCGAGCGCAACCAGGTGCAGCAGCAGCGGGCCGTCCCCGCCCGGACCGGGCCGGCTCCGGCCCGGACCCGTGCAGGGAGCCGACCGGGCGCCGACGTCCCGCGCGCGGACGCCGGCGAGGGCGGCGCCACGGCGCCGGCCGGGCGCCGCGCGCACGGAGCCGCCGTCGGCGTGGCGACGCACCCCGCGGGCAAGCGGGCCGTCGCGCCGGGGACGGCGGCGGCGTGGTGGCTGGTCGACGGGTGGGGCGAGGGCCCGGGCGAGCGGGTCGTGGCCGGCCCCTTCGCCGACCGGATCGACGCCGACTGGGCCGCCCTCTCGCAGGACCTGTCGGCCTCCGTGGTGGCGGTCTACGGGGTGCAGCGCGCCGACGGCGCGCTGGTCCGGCGGCAGCTCCCCCAGGACCAGGCGTGGCTCGGCGAGCTCGGCGAGCAGCTGGACCGGCTGGCCGAGGAGTGGACCGAGCTGATGACGGACGACGACGCGCTCACCACCCTGGTCGTCGAGGTGACCGCGGCGCTGGTCGAGGCCGGCCTGCCGCTGCACGACTGCGAGGGGCAGGGCGCGGCCGGCGGGGTCTGCCTGACCCCGGTCCCGGGCTCCGGCGGCATCCTGGTCAGCTGGCACCAGCACGACCGGATGAGCCGGCAGCAGGTGCGGGGCGCGGCCGTGGACGCGGCGGTGCAGCGGACGATGAACGGCGCCGTCGCGGACCTGCTGACTCAGATGGGCTTCCGGGTCGACGCCTCCGGGGTCGCCGGCTGCTCGCTCGTCACCGCGGTCCGGGGGTGAGCCCGGTCAGGCGGCGCGGTCCAGGAAGCGCTCGACCACGGGGGCCAGCTCGTCGGCCTCGGTGATCAGCGCCAGGTGGCCGCCGCGGTAGAGGTGCAGCGAGGCGTCGGGGATCAGCCGGGCCAGGATGTGCGCGTTGGCCACCGGGATGATCGGGTCGTCGTCCCCGGCCACGATCAGGGTCGGCTGCCGGATGAGCCGGAGGAACGGCAGGCTGCTCCAGCCGGCGCTGGCCGCCAGCTGGTAGTAGTAGCCGCGCCGCGGGCCCAGCCGGCTCGCCGAGTGCAGCACCCGGGCGGCCATCGCGGGGTCGTCGCGGATCGTCCCGCCGTAGATGTCCCCCGCGATGGACCGGGTGTAGCCGGGGTCCCGGTGGCGGCGCGGGGTCAGCATCCGGGCGAGCACCCGCGGGTGCGCGGGCACCATCAGGGTGCCCGTGCCGGTCGCCGCCAGCACCAGCCGGCGGACCCGGCGGCGGTGCTGGACGGCGAAGTGCTGGGCCAGCCCGCCACCCCAGGACAGCCCCAGGACGTCGACCGGGTCGTCGTGGCCGAGCTGGCTGAGCAGCCCGGCGACGACCGGGCTGAACGTCGCCAGGACGTAGGGGACGACCGGCCGTGGGGACCCCCCCACACCGGGGACGTCGAACCGGATCACCGTCCGCCGCTGGTCGATCGCGTCGACGAAGGGCTGCAGCACCTCCAGGCTCGCCCCGATGCCGTTCATCAGCAGCAGCGGCGGGACCGACTCGTCGCCGGTGCGGACCGACACGCGCAGCGTCCGCCCGGCGACGGTGAGGGTGCGGACCACGTCGGTGGCGGGCGCCGACGTGGCTCGCGGCACGCGGGGCCTACTTGTCGAAGACATACGTGCCGGGGGCGTCGGTCAGCGGCGGCAGCTCGTCGCTGCCGAGGGACGACGGCGCGTCGACCTCGTCGCCGGTGCGCTCGGCCAGCCAGGACGTGAAGTCCGGCCACCACGAGCCCTTCTGCTTCTCCGCCGAGGCCAGCCACTGCTCCGGGTCCGGCGGGGTCTGCGGGGCGACCTGGAAGGACGCCTTCGGGTTGCTCGGCGGGTTGACCAGCGAGGCGATGTGACCGCTGGTCGAGAGGATGAACCGGCTGCGCCCGCCCACCAGCTGCGTCGTCCGGTAGCAGGACTGCCACGGGCAGATGTGGTCGGCGATGCCCGCGGTGACGTAGGCGTCGACGTCCACCTTGGACAGGTCGACCGGGGACCCGAGCATGGTGGCGGCGCCCGGCTTGGCCAGCTTGTTGCCGAAGGCGATGTCGATGAAGTCGCGGTGCAGGGCCGCGCTCATGCGGGTGGTGTCGCCGTTCCAGTAGAGGATGTCGAAGGCCGGGGGCGGGTTGCCCTGCAGGTAGTTGTTGACCCAGTAGTTCCACACCAGGTCGTTGGGGCGCATCCAGGCGAACACCTCGGCCAGGGTCGCGCCGTCCAGGTAGCCCTTCTTCCGCGACCTCTCGGTCGCGTCCCGGATCGCCCCCTCGTCCATGAGCGCGCCCAGGGTGCCCGCCCGCGACCAGTCCAGGACGGCGACGGAGTAGCTGGAGGCGGCGACCCGGTCGAGTGCGCCGATGTCGGCCAGGTGCGCCAGCGTCATCGCGAGGATGATCCCGCCGGAGCAGAAGCCCTGGAGCGCCGTCCGGTCGCTGCCGGTGATCCGCTCCGCGGCGTCCATGGCGTCGAGGACCGCCTGGCCGTAGGTGTCCATGCCCCAGTCGGCGTGCCGCTCGTCGGGGTTGCGCCACGACATCATGAAGACCTGCTGCCCCGAGGCCACGTAGTGCTCGACGATGCTGCGGCCCGGCGCGAGGTCGGTGATGTAGTACTTGTTGATCGTCGGCGGCACGATCACCAGCGGCACCGACCGCACGGTCTCGGTCGTCGGCCGGTACTGGATCAGCTCGAACACCGGCGTCCGGAGGACCACGGCGCCCGGCGTGACGGCGAGGTCCTCGCCCACGGTGAAGGCGTCGGGCTCCACCATCGTGGGCACCCGCGGCGGTGAGGCGAGGTCGGAGACCAGCCGCCGCAGGCCGCGGACGGCGTTGCGCCCACCGGTGTCGATGACCGCCTTCCACAGCAGCGGGTTGAGCGGGGTGTTGCTCGGCGCGAGGGCGTCGACGACGTTGGTCAGGGTGAAGCGCAGGCGCTCGTCGTCCTGCCAGTCGAGGTCGGCGTCCTCGAGCAGTTCCATCGCGGTGCGGGCGGCGGCGATGTGCGCCTGCATCGCCCGGCGCATGAGCGGGTTGCCGCTCCAGGCCGGGTCGCTGAACCGCTTGTCCTTGGGCGAGGGGGCGATGTCGGATCGGCCGGCGACGACCTTGCCCAGGTCCGACGCGAGGGTCCCGACCCGCTGGGCGACCACGCGGGGCCGGCCGGCGAGGGCGCGGCCGAACCGCAGTGTCGTGCGCGCCGGCGGGATCATCCGGCGCAGCGGTCCGCGGGCGCCGTCGACGAGCACCATGTCGAGGCCGATGGCGGCCTCGCCGGGCTCCTGGGCGACCCCGTCGGTGGTGCGGTCCTCGGGCGTGCGGGCTGCGTCGGTCATGCCGGTCTCCTCGGGGCGTCGGCTCACGGTGTGACCACCGACACTGAACCACGGGTCACCGACGAGCGCCCGCCCGGGCGGCGTCCCCCGGCCCGTTCGGGTGGGGGCAGGGGTCCTCGTTCACACGGACTCGGGGACCAGCGCCGTCCGGGGCGCGGTGTTGGGCGGCCGGCGCCACGACCGGTTGCGCCGCCAGAACAGGTACGTGCCCAGCCCGAGCGGGATCGGCAGCACGTAGGTCAGCACCCGGTAGACCAGGACCGCGGCGGCCACGAGCGCGCGGTCCCCGCCCGCCGCCGCGAGGCCCGCGATCAGCGCCACCTCCACCACGCCCAGCCCGCCGGGGGTGAAGGGGACGGCCGTCAGCAACCGGGCGGAGGCGAAGACGGCCAGCGCCTCGACCACCCCGACGTCGTCCGCCGGGACCCCCACGACGCGCAGCGCCACCAGCAGCACGAGGAACAGCGACAGGTGGCTCACCAGCGTCGTGAGGGTGATCCAGTGCCAGCGGGCGCGCAGCAGCAGCGCCGTCCGGTCGCGGAACCGCGTCGTCGCCCGGTCCCACCCGTGCACCGGCGGCCGGCCGAACGGCCGGACCAGCGCGGAGGCGGCCCGGCCGGCGGCGGTGCCGATCCGGGCGGCGGCCGCCCGGCTGTGCAGCAGCAGCCCGAGCAGGACGACGGCGACGGCGAGCCCGGCCAGGCCCGCCAGCCCGGCCACGACCCGCCCGGTGCCGGGAGCGGACCGGAACGCCAGCAGGCTCAGGGCCAGCACCGGCAGGGCCAGCTTGGCGAAGTTGTTCCAGAGCCCGGAGACCAGCAGGGAGACCGACGTCCGCGAGCGGGAGAAGCCCCACGAGGAGTTCATCGCGTAGGTGAGCCCGACCGCGATGGCCCCGCCGGCGACGACGGTGTTGGAGACCGCGGTCGTCGACAGCGTGGCGACCGTGGCCTGGCGGAGGGTCTGCCCGGGCATGGTCGCGACCACGAGGAACTGGTAGGTGGCCAGGTTCCACACCGTCACCAGCCCGAGCAGGGCGACCTCCGCCCCGGTCATCGCACGGACCGAGGACCACACCGCCGCCACGCTCGTGAACTGCGGGAGGAACCAGGCCAGGACCGCGCCGGCCAGCGCCAGCGACAGCACCGGCGCGACCGCCCTGCGCCACCGGCGCGCGGTCACGGCGGCCCGCCGGCCCGGGGCGGGTCCAGCTCCAGGCGCCCCCCGCTCTCGGCGCGCACCTGCTCGGCGAGCTCGGCCCGGCGGAGGGTGCCGATGCCCTGGGTGGCCAGGGCGAGCGCCTCGGCGCGGCTCTCCCCGCCGAGGGTGAACGCGATCGTGAGGCAGCCGCCGTCGAACAGGTACATGCGCCGGCCGTGGTACTGCGGGGTCACCTGGGTGACCCGTTCGAAGCGCACCATGCCGTCGCGGTCGCTGGGGACCTCGGTGGCCTCGCCGGTGTCGCACGACCCGGTCAGCGCGACCTCGATGGCGCGCACGCCGTCCCGGTCGGAGTCCAGCCAGAACCGGGCCGAACCGCGCTGGGCCTCCAGCCCGGAGAAGTGCCACCCCAGCGGCAGCCCCTCGACGCAGGGGACCCGCGAGGCCGTGGGCACGGCCTGGGCCATGAGGACGACGCCGCCGGCCGCCCGCGCGTCGTCCCCGATGGAGCAGGCCGGCGCCGTGCCCAGCAGGGGGTCGCCCGGTGTCGCGCAGCCCGTGGCCACCAGCGCCGCGCCGGCGAGCAGGAGGACCCGCCGGGCGAGCCCGGAGCCGGTCACAGCGGCGAGTCCAGCAGGTTGCTGCCGACGAGGGCCGCGGCGAGCAGGCCGAGCAGGGCGACCAGCGACAGGCCGACCCGCCGCCAGCTCCACCGCTGGATCTGCACCGGCGGCAGGCGGTAGGGGAGCAGGTGGAGGAACTGGGCGTGCAGGTCGCGGCCGTCGGCGCGCAGCGACCGGCGCAGCTGCGTGGGCATGGTCAGGCCGCGGGTGGCGGCGAAGGCCTCGGCCAGTTCCTCGTCGGAGAAGCGCAGCCGTGCCCGGGCGTGGACCCGCGCCGGGTCGGTCCGCAGCGCCAGGACCAGCATCATGTTGGCCAGGTCCACCGCCTGCCGCCACGGGCTGGGCCGGATCTCGGCGAACGCGGAGTCGATGAGGTAGAGGGTGCGGTCGCGCACCAGGATGTTGGCCGGCTTGATGTCGCGGTGTGCCACGCCGATGTCCCACATCCGCCGCACCACGGCCAGCCCCTGGTCGATCACGGCCTCGTCGACCTCGGCGTCCCCGATCTCCTGGGCGCCGCGGAGGAACTCGGTGACCAGCAGGTACTCGCGCTCCGGCGTGATCTCCACGATCCCCATCGGGTGCGGTACCGGGAGCCCGGCGTCGGTGAACAGCCGCAGCACGTAGTCCTCGTACTGGACCAGCCGGCGCACGCTGTGGAAGGGCTTCTCGTCCTCCAGCCGGCCGTAGAGCAGGGTGCGGCCGAGCTTGAACCAGCGGTCGGAGCGCACGTGCGTGGCGGCGTAGAGCTTGCCGAAGACGAAGTCCTCCCCGTCCTGCGCCTTCACCGTGATCCGCAGCGGTGTCGAGCCGCCGGACCCGGCCAGGTTGAACGGCGTGCACGACGTGGCGAGCAGGCCCAGCTGGTCCTGCAGCGCCCGCACGATCGCCTCCCCGCGGGCGCCGGAGACGTCGAGGTGGGCCGGGCTGCCGCGGCGGTAGCGCACCGGGTGGACGTCGTTGGGCGTCAGCAGCCGGAACGCCGCCAGCGGGGTCGCGACACCGAGGACGACGCCGGCCACGACGTCGCTCGGGTGGTCCTGGGCCAGGTACAGCCGGGAGGCCACGGTGACCGCCAGCAACCCCGTGACGGTCCACTTGGCCACCGTCCGGGGGCGGCCGGCCGGCACGAGGGCGTACGCGGTGCTGACCAGGAACGCCGTCAGCACGGTCACCGGCAGGGAGGGCATGGAGAAGCCGGACCACTCGCCCAACAGCTCCACCTCGAAGGGGCGCGGACGCTGCAGGACGACCGTGGCCAGCGCCCCCACGTTGACCACCAGCAGGCCGACCCCGAGCCAGACGAACAGGTGGTGCCAGCGGCGGCACACCGCCAGCACGAGCAGGTTGCCCAGCCACAGCGCGTGGATGACGGGCTCGGTCGCCAGCACCCCGGCCGCCTCGGCGACGTCGGTCAGCCCGGGTGAGCGCAGCGTGGCGACCGCCTGCAGCACGCGGGTGTCCACCAGGTCGACCAGCGGCACGCTGTCGGTGGCCAGCACGACCGCCCACGCCACCACCACGCCCGCCGACAGCCCCAGCCACCACCGGCCGGAGGCGTTGAGGTGCCGGGGCAGCGGCGGGGGCTCCCCGGAGGGACGCCGCCGGCGGCGGACGCGCTGGATCGTCGGCGGCCCGGCACGCCGGACCGGGCCCGCCTCCGGGACGGCGTGCGGCAACGACGCCATGGCGCCCGATGCTGCACCTGCGGCGGGCCCGCGGTCCATTGGGTTCGCCGTCGTCCGGCGTTAGCGTGGCCGGGCCCGTCCCCGCTCGAGGAGGGAGCCCGCGATGCGGCGTCCCCGGGCGGTTCCCGCCGCGCTGCTCCTGCTGGCCCTCCTCCTGCTGCCCGGGTGCGCGCCGGCTCCCGGGACGGCGGCCCCGCCGGCCGAGGGCACGGTGCGGATCGCCTCCTACGACTTCGCCGAGAACCAGATCCTCGCCGAGGTCTACGCCGAGGCGGTGCGGCGTGCGGGCCTGCCGGTGACCGTCGTGCACGGCATCGGCACCCGCGAGGTGGTGCTGCCCGCGCTGGAGCAGGGCGTCGTCGACCTCGTCGTGGACTACCTCGGCACGGCCCTGGACTTCGTCGACCCCGGGCGGCCCGCGGCCCGGCGCGAGCCCGAGCACCTCCGGGCCGCCCTGGCGAGGGTGATGGCCCAGCGCGGTGCCACCGTGCTCGCCGCGGCGCCCGCCGAGGACCAGAACGGGTTCGTCGTCCGGGCCACGTGGTCCGAGCAGAACGCCGTCCGCCGGCTGTCCGACCTCGCCCTGGTCGCGTCCGGGCTGGTCTTCGGTGGCCCGCCCGAGTGCCCCGAGCGCCGGTACTGCCTGCCCGGCCTGCGCGAGGTCTACGGCCTGCAGTTCGCCGAGGTGCGCGCCATGCCCTCCCGGTCGGCGACGGTGGAGGCGCTGCTGTCGGAGGAGATCGACGTCGGCCTGCTGGAGACGACCGACCCCCACCTGGCCGACGGCTCGCTGGTCCTGCTCGACGACGACCGGGGGCTGCAGCCGCACGAGAACGTGGTGCCCATCGTGCGGACCGCGGTGCTGGACGAGGCGGGAGAGGGGCTGCGGACCGCGCTGGACGCGGTGAGCGCCCGGCTCACCGGCGCCGACCTCGTGCGGCTCAACCGGCTCGTCGTCGAGGGCCGGACCCCGGCGGAGGCCGCCGCACTGTGGTGGGGCGGCCGCTGAGCGAGGACCTCCTGCGCCGGTCACGCATGCGCCCCGTCCGGTGCGGGCAGGAAGCGGTCCCGAACCGAGAACCCGTGAGAGGTGCCTGACGTGGGCCGTTCCATCGCCGACCAGACGGACGAGGAGCTGGGAGGGCCGGGCAGCGTCCTGGTCCGCCAGCGCCGTGACCACATCGACCTCGACCGGCTCCTGCACGAGCTCGAGGGGACGACGGGCCGGGAGCAGGAGGAGGTGCTCACCCGCATCGACCGGCTGGTCTTCAGCCACGCCTTCGCCGAGGAGACCGTGCTGTGGCCGGTGCTGCGCCGGGTGCTGCCGGACGGCGACGCCCTGACGCTGCGGGTGGAGGAGGAGCACCAGGAGGTCAACGAGCTGGTCAGCGAGATCGAGACCCTCGCCCACGACGACCCGCGCCGCGCGCAGCGGCTGTCCCGGTTGGTGGAGGTGCTGCGCGAGGACGTGCGGGACGAGGAGGACGTGCTCTTCCCGCGGCTGCAGGAGAAGCTCGACCCGCACCAGCTGCGGCGGCTGGGCCGGCAGTGGGAGCTCGCCCGCCGGGTGTCACCGACCCGCGCGCACCCCACGGTCGCCCGCCGGCCCCCGGGCAACGCGCTGTCCGGCCTGCCCCTGTCGCTGATCGACCGCACCCGCGACGTCGTCGACGCCGCCGTCCGCCGCGCACCGGAGCGCCTCGCGCCGGCCGGGGAGGCGGTCAGCCGGGGCCTGGCCGGCGTGGCCGGGCTCGTCGAGCGGGTGCCGCTCTCCCGCCGGGGTGACGAGCCGCCGACGTCCCGCTGAGCAGACGGCGACGGCCCCCTCCCGATCGGGAGGGGGCCGTCGTCTGTCTCTCGTCCCGCCGCGGCCCGTCCCGAGGCTCACCCCGCGCATGCGAGGGGTGAGCCTCGGGACGGGGTCCGCTCAGTTCGTCTGGCGCGGCTTGGGGTCGCTGCGGGCGTCGAGCTGGATCTCCTTGTGGGCCTCCGGCACGCCGTCCTTGAGCTCCTTGGTCCGCTCGATCTCGGCGTCGAGCTCGATGCCGAACAGCAGCGCCAGGTTGGTCAGCCAGAACCAGATCAGGAACACCACGACCCCGGCCAGCGCCCCGTAGGTCTTGTTGTAGCTGCCGAAGTTGGCGACGTAGAAGGCGAACAGCGCCGAGGCGCCCGCCCACACGAGGATCGCCACGAGCGCGCCGGGGCTGACGAACCGGAAGCCGCGCAGCTTGGCGTTGGGCGTCGAGTAGTAGAGGACGGCGATCATCAGCGCCAGCAGGACGACGATCACCGGCCACTTGACCACGTTCCAGACGGTGAGCACCGTCTCGCCGACCCCGATCGCCTGGCCGACGGCGTCCACGACCGGGCCGCTGAGCACGAGCAGCGCCACGATGACCGCGGCGAACAGGATGCCGATCAGCGTGACCAGCAGCTGCAGCGGCTTGAGCTTCCAGACCTTGCGGCCCTCGGGCGTCTCGTAGACCACGTTGGCCGCGCGGGTGAAGGCGCCGACGTACCCGGAGGCCGACCAGACGGCGCCCGCGAGACCGACGACGAGGCCGATGCCGGGGGCAGCGGTGCTGCCGGCGATCTGCTGGATGACCGGGTTCAGCGTGCTGGCCGCCTGCTGGGGCACCACCGCGGTCAGTGCCGTGGTCAGCTGCTCGGGGTTGGTCAGCAGGCCGACGATCGACAGCAGGGCGATCAGCGCGGGGAACAGCGCGAGGACGCCGTAGTAGGTGAGCGAGGCGGCCCAGTCGGTGAGGTTGTCCTCGCTGAACTCCTTGAGCGTGCGCTTGAGCGTGCCGCCGGTGGTGGGCTTCTTGTCCGCTCCCTGGGGGGCGTTGTCGAAGCGGACCTCGTTGACCTTGTCGTCGTGCGGTGCGGGGTCCCCGGCGGTGTTGCCGGAGAACCGGGTGTCCTTGGCCGCGGTGTCGCTGCCGCGCGAGCCGGTGGGGCGGTTCATGGTCGTCCTCCGGTCGAGGGGGGAACTCGTCCCCGTCCCGGTGCCCCGGACGGTCCTGTTCCATGCCCGCTCAGGGGGTGTCGCGACCGGTCCGTGACCTGGTGTGGTCAGCGCAGGCCGCTCACCGGGGACCACTCCCCGGCCGCGGCGGTGGCCGTCTCCACCGCACCCGGCCGCCCTCTCCCGCGGGTGCCGGCGAGCCCGGCGAGGGTCACCAGGACGACGACGGCCGCGGCCCCCGCGCCCACCAGCGCGACCGCGGTGAACGCGCCGGCCGCGGGCAGCCCCGTCGCCGGGGACGTGCCCGCGGCGAGCAGGGCCACGGTGAGGGTGCTGCCGAGCGCCTGGCCCACCGACCGGGCGATGGAGTTGACCGCGTTGGCCACGCCGGTCTCCTCCGGCCGGACCGCCGACACGACCAGTGCCGGCAGCGCGGCGTAGGCGACCGTGGCCCACAGCTGGGTGAGCAGCCCGGCCAGGACCACCTGCCAGGGGGCGGCCCGCAGCAGCGCGAGCAGGAGGAACCCGGCCAGCCCGAACGCCGCCCCGGCCAGCAGCGTGGGCAGCGCACCGAGCCGGCCCACGACCCGCCCGGCGACCGGTGCCAGCAGCACCCCGGCGACCCCACCGGGCAGCAGGTAGACGACGGCCGCCTCGACCACCGAGGCGCCGAACCCGTAGCCGGCCACCTCCGGCGGGGTCTGCACGAACTGCAGGACGCCGAGGAACGAGGCGAACAGGCCGATGCCGGTCATGACCCCGGCCACTGTGGGCACCACCGTGCGCGGGTCGGCCAGCATCGCCGGGCGGACCAGCGGGTCGACCCGGCGCCGCTGCAGCAGCACCCACCCGGTCAGGACGACGACGGCGCCGGCCAGGCAGCCCAGTGTCGCCGGCGCGCGCCAGCCCCAGGCGTTGCCCTGGGAGACCGGCAGCAGGAGGAGGACCAGGCCCCCGGCGAGCACGAGCGCCCCCCACCAGTCGACCCGCCCCGACCCGGCGGGCGGCCGCTGCGGCAGGACGAACCAGACCAGCACCAGCGCGAGGACGGTCGCCGCCAGGCCGATCCAGAACGGCCGGTGGTAGTCGCCGCCGTCCCGGGTGAGCAGGGCCGCGGCGACCAGGCCGATCACGCCCCCGACGGCCAGCGTGCTGCTGACCACCGACATGCCCACGCTCAGCCGCTCGGCGGGCAGCTCCCGGCGCAGCACGCTGATCGAGAGCGGGAACAGCCCGTACGAGACACCCTGCAGCACCCGCGCCACCAGCAGGACCGGGAGGGACGACGTCGCCAGGGCGAGCAGGGTGCCCGCGGCCATCGCGACGAGGATGCCGATGACCACCGGCCGCTCGCCCCAGGCGTCGCCGAGCCGGCCGAGCACCGGCGTGGACACCGCGGCCGCCAGCAGGTTGGCCGTCAGCACCCAGCCCGCGGCGGTCGGGGAGACGCCCAGCTGCGCGCCGATCGGCCCGAGGACCGGCACGACCAGGCTCTGCAGCAACGACAGGGCCGTGGTGCCCAGGGCCAGCGTGGCCACCAGCAGCCCCGGCCGCGGGTGCCGGCGCGGGGCGTCGGCGGCGGGCACGCGGGCATTCGACCACGGCCCGCTGACCTCGGCGTGCTCACCCTTCGGGGTGGGACGCGGCGGCCCGGTGTCAGGCACGCCTCCCGAATCGACGATTGAGACACCGGTTGGTGGGGGAAACAACCCCCTGACGACGTGCTGCGGGGGGCAGGCCCCCTGCAGCGATGAGCAGATCGACTCCCGGGGGGAAGTACCGATGGTGCTGTGGCCGGCCGTGACCCTGATCGGGTTCCTGGTCCTGACCGCACTGGTGATCGTGATGGGCACCTCGTCGACGGCGCGGTACGAGCGCGAGCAGCGCGCCGCCACCGCGTCCGCCGCCCGCCCGGCCACGCGCGCCGCCGAGCCGGTGGGGATGGCCCGCGCGGCCTGACGGAGGACCCTCCCGCCACTCCCGGGGAAGGACCCCGTCCTCCCGCCCCTCGCACGCCCGGGGTGAGCCTCGGGACGGGGCCGCGGCGGGCCGCTGCAGGAGGGCCCGCCGCGCCGCGTGCCCCGCGCTCCCTCCCGAGCAGCGGGGCGCCGGCGCCTCCGGGGCCGGGCCCTCCTACAGCCAGGCCTCGTCGGTGTCGAGGACGGTGCGGTCCAGCGACTCCAGCAGGTCGAGGTGGGTGTGCACCTTCGGCAGCTCGTACCGGTGGAAGAACCGCGCCGCCGCCCGCTTGCCCTGGTGGAGGTCGCTGGTGCCCTCACCGGTGGCCAGCGCCTGCTCCAGCCACAGCCAGGCCACGACGACGTGGCCGGCCGCCTCCAGGTAGGCGGTGGAGTTGGCCAGCGTGACGGCCGGGTCCCCCGCGCCCCACAGCGTCGCGGTCACCGACCCGATGCGGGCCACCACGGCGTCGAGGTCCGCGGCGAGCGCCGCCCACTCGGTGCCGGCCGCCCGCGCCGTCGTCCGCCCGATGGTCTCGGCCAGCAGGGCCAGCCCGGCACCGCCCTGCATGACCACCTTGCGGCCGAGCAGGTCCAGCCCCTGGATCCCGTTGGTGCCCTCGTGGATCGGGTTGAGCCGGTTGTCCCGGTAGAACTGCTCGACCGGGTAGTCGCGGGTGTAGCCGTAGCCGCCGTGGACCTGGATGGCCAGGTCGTCGGCGACCGGGCCCCACTGCGACGGCCACGCCTTCGCGATCGGCGTGAGCACCTCCAGCAGCAGGCGCGCCCGGTCCCGCTCCTCGGGGGACTCCGCGGTCTGCTCCTCGTCGACCAGCCGCGCGCAGTACAGGCCCAGGGCCAGGCCGCCCTCGGCGTAGGACTTCGCCGCCAGCAGCATCCGCCGGACGTCGGTGTGCTCGACGATCCGCACCGGCGGCTGCGTGGCGTCCCGGTTGGTCGGCGGCCGGCCCTGGGTGCGGGTGCGCGCGTACTCCAGCGCGTGCAGGTAGCCGGTGTAGCCCAGCGCCGTCGCGCCCATGCCGACGCCGATCCGCGCCTCGTTCATCATCGTGAACATGTAGGTGAGGCCCCGGTGCTCCTCCCCGACGAGGAAGCCGACCGCGCCGGGCCGCCCGCCCGGGGTGTGCCCGCCCTCGCCGAAGTTGAGCAGCGTGTTCGTCGTGCCCCGGTAGCCCATCTTGTGGTTGAGCCCGGCGAGGACGACGTCGTTGCGCTCACCGAGCGTCCCGTCGTCCCGCACGAGGTACTTGGGGACGACGAACAGCGAGATGCCCTTCACCCCGGGCGGCCCGCCGGGGACCTTGGCCAGCACCAGGTGGACGATGTTCTCGCTGAGCTCGTGGTCGCCCGCGGAGATCCACATCTTGTTGCCGGTCAGCCGGTAGGTGCCGTCGTCCTGCCGCTCGGCCCGCGTGGTGATGTCGGCCAGCGAGGACCCGGCCTGCGGCTCGGACAGCGCCATCGTCCCGAACCAGCGGCCCTCCACCATGGGGCCGACGTAGGTGTCGACCTGCTCCTGGCTGCCGTGGGCGATGAGCAGCCGGGCGTTGGCCATGGTGAGGAACGGATAGGCCGAGGTGCCGACGTTGGCCGCCTTGAACCAGGCGAACACCGCCTGCCCCACGGTGTGCGGCAGTTGCATCCCGCCGAACCGCTCGTCGAACTCGCCGGCCATGAGCCCGGCCTCGGCGAAGACCTCCAGCGCCCGCTCCACCTCGGGGATCATCTCGACCCGGCCGTCGACGAACCGTGGTTCGTGCTCGTCGGCCGTGCGGTTGTGCGGCGCGAAGTGGTTGGTGGCGATCCGCTCGGCGAGGTCCAGGACGGCGTCGAACGTCTCGCGGGAGTGCTCGGCGAACCGCGGCCGCTTGGTCAGGCTCTCCACGTCGAGCCACTCGTGGAGCAGGAAGTCCAGGTCGCGGCGGGACAGGATCAGCGACGAGCGCACGGGGAGCCTCCAAGAGCGTGCTGCCGGGAGCCCCGCCACAGTAGGCCGGGTTGGCGGCCGCGCGGCGCTGGGTAGGGGCCGGGCTCGGCCTGCCCGCGAGGAGGAGCTCCGATGGCCCTACCGAGGATCCTCGACACCGTCCGGGGGGCGGCTGCCGGTGCCGGGGGAGCGCTGCTCGGGCGCCTCCAGCACGTGCGCCTGCCCGGCGTCGGCCAGGCGTCGGTCACCGACGACCCCGCGACCGCGGCCCGCCGCTGGCGGGCGGTCACGGTGCTCCGCCCGCCGGAGCAGATCGGCGCCGGCGCCGACCTCCCCGCGCCGCTGGCCGCCCTCGGCGACCGCGTCGAGGTGCGGGTCACCCCGGCGCCCGGCGACCGGGGCGCCGAGCTGGCCGCGCGCTACCGCGACCGCGCCTCCGAGGAGGACCTCGGCCGGCTGCGCGCGGCGCTGCGGGAGGCCAAGCAGCTGATCGAGGTCGGCGAGGTCCTCCGGGTGGACCCGGCGCCGCACGGCGTCCGCACGGCCACACCGCAGGGCGCCGCGCTCGAGGGGATGACCGCCGCGGCGGGGGAGCAGGGCGTGCTGTGAGGGCGGCGACCTGGACGGGCGTGAACGAGGTCTCCGTCGAGACCGTCCCCGACCCGCAGATCCTCAACGACCACGACGTGATCCTGCGGGTGCGCCGCACCACCACCTGCGGCTCCGACCTGCACCTGCTCGGGGGCTACATCCCGTTCATGCGGGCCGGCGACGTGCTGGGGCACGAGTTCATGGGCGAGGTCGTCGAGGTGGGCAGGGGGGTGCGCGAGCGGCGGGTCGGCGACCGCGTCGTCGTGAACTCCTTCATCGCCTGCGGCTCCTGCTGGTACTGCCGGCAGGAGCTGTACTCGCTGTGCGACAACGGCAACCCGAACCCGGGCATCACCGAGGGGCTGTGGGGGCAGAGCCCCGGCGGCTGCTTCGGCTACTCGCACGCCATGGGCGGCTGGGCCGGCAGCCACGCCGAGTACATCCGGGTGCCCTACGCCGACGTGGGCTCGTTCGTCATCCCGGACGGCGTCAGCGACGAGCGGGCGCTGTTCGCCTCCGACGCGGTGTCGACCGGCTGGATGGGCGCCGACCTGGCGGGCACGGAGCCCGGTGACACGGTCGCGGTGTGGGGCGCCGGGGGCGTGGGCCAGATGGCCGCGCGGGCGGCGATGCTGCTGGGGGCCGATCAGGTCGTCGTGGTCGACCGGCTGCCCGAGCGGCTCGCGCAGGTCCGCGAGCACGTCGGTGCCGAGACCATCGACTACTCGCAGACCGACGTCCTCGCCGAGCTGCGGGAGCGCACCGGCGGCCGCGGGCCCGACGTCTGCATCGAGGCGGTCGGCATGGAGGCGCACAGCCCCGGCGTCCACGGCGTGTACGACCAGGTCAAACAGCAGTTGCGGCTGCAGACCGACCGGCCCACCGCCGTCCGGGAGGCGATCCTGGCGTGCCGGAAGGGTGGCAGCGTGTTCGTGCTGGGCGTCTTCGCCGGCCCGGTGGACAAGTTCCCCCTCGGCGCAGCCATGAACAAGGGCCTGACCGTGCGCGGCGCCCAGGTGCACGGCCAGCGCTACACGCCGCGGATCCTCGAGCACATGGCCAGGGGCGAGCTCACCACCGAGCACCTGGCCACCCACGTGATGCCGCTGGAGGAGGCGCCCCGCGGGTACCAGCTGTTCAAGGACAAGACCGACGGCTGCGTGCGGGCGGTCTTCCTGCCCTGACCCGACGAGGAGGCCCCCACCCGCAGCGGGTGGGGGCCTCCTCGTGTGTCGATCCGGTGCCCGGGTCAGGCGCGGTGGCCGCCGTCCTCGACGGTGTCACCCGGCCGGCCGACCGGCGGTGCGGTGGACGTCGGCGCCGCGGCGCCGACCGCCTGCGCGGCCTGCCCGGCACCGTCGTCCTCCGACGCGCCGGCCGTCTGCCGCGCGGCCTCCCGGGCGGCCTGGATGCCGGACTTGTCCGACAGCGCCAGTTGCGGCAGGAACAGGAACACGAGGAACCCGAGCGCGACCACGCACGCGGCGATGAGGAAGACCAGGTCGATCGAGGTCGAGAACCCCGTCTTGAACGGCAGCGCCAGGAACGAGGGCAGGTCCTGGATGAACGAGGTGTCCGACAGGTCGCCGGCGCCCTGCAGCTGACCGCTCTGCAGGGCCTGCGCGACCCGCGGGTCGGTGGCCGCCGCCGAGGTCACCGACTCCTCGATCTCCACCGGCAGCCGGCTGAACAGCACGGAGAGGAACGCGGCCGTGCCGACCGTCGCGCCCATCTGACGGAAGAACGTGACCGAGGAGGTGGCCACGCCCATCTGGGACGGCGGGACGGCGTTCTGCACCGCCAGGACCGCGGGCTGGAAGTTGAAGCCGAGCCCCACGCCGAGCAGGACCATGAACGGCACCAGGGTCCAGATCGACGTCTCGGCACCGACGACGACGGACAGCGCCAGCAGGGCGACGGTCATCAGCGTGGTGCCGGCCAGCGGGAAGACCTTGTACTTGCCGGTCTTCGAGATCGCGATCCCCGAGCTCATCGCGCCGATCATGATGCCGGCGACCAGCGGGATCATCTGCAGGCCGGCGACCGTGGCGCTGGAGCCGTGCACGATCTGCAGGTACTGCGGGAGGAGCAGCAGTCCGCCGAACATGCCGGCGCCCACCACCACGCTGCCGAGGCTGGCGATGGTGAAGCTGCGGTTGCCGAACAGGCGCAGGGGCAGCAGCGCCTCGTCGCCGTAGGCCCGCTCGGCCAGGACGAACAGCACGAGCCCGACGGCGCCGATGGCGTAGCAGGTCAGCGAGCGGCCCGAGGCCCAGCCCCAGACCCGGCCCTGCTCGGCCACGATCAGCAGCGGCACGATGCCGGTGACCAGTGCCAGGGCGCCCGGCCAGTCGATGCGGTGGTCCCGGCGCAGGTGCGGCAGGTGCAGCACGCGGTAGACGGCGAGGAAGGCGAGCAGGCCCAGCGGCACGTTGATGAAGAAGATCCAGCGCCACCCGGTCAGCCCCAGCAGGGACGACTGCCCGGCGAGGAACCCGCCGATGACCGGGCCGAGCACGCTGGAGGTGCCGAAGACGGCCATGAAGTAGCCCTGGTACCGGGACCGCTCCCGCGGCGGCACGATGTCACCGATGATCGCCAGGGCCAGCGACATCAGACCGCCCGCGCCGATGCCCTGGATCGCCCGGTAGGCGGCCAGTTGGTACATCGAGTCCGCGATGCCGCAGAGGACCGAGCCGACGACGAAGATCCCGATGGCGAACAGGTAGAACGGCCGCCGCCCGTAGATGTCGGAGAGCTTCCCGTACAGCGGGGTCGAGATCGTCGAGGTGATGAGGAAGGCCGTCGTCGCCCACGCCTGGAGGTCGAAGCCGTTCAGGTCGTCGGCGATGGTGCGGATCGCGGTGGCGACGACGGTCTGGTCGAGGGCCGCCAGGAACATCGCCACCATCAGCCCGACGATGATCGTGACGATCTGCCGGTGCGTGAAGGCGCCGTCCGAGGC
Source organism: Geodermatophilus sp. SYSU D01105 (assembly GCF_054050095.1). NCBI lineage: Bacteria > Bacillati > Actinomycetota > Actinomycetes > Geodermatophilales > Geodermatophilaceae > Geodermatophilus > Geodermatophilus sp. SYSU D01105. The sequence goes on along the minus strand of NZ_JBJGYR010000012.1, from coordinate 72,510 downwards.
CGGGGCGGCGGCCGCCGCGCGGGCGTCCCTCCGCTCGGCCGAGGTGGTGCGGGTGCTGTCGGTCATGACCCCTCTCTCGGGGACGGGACGGGCGCGGTGGGCGGCTCGGTGGGCAGGGACGCGGCCAGGTCGTCCAGCAGGCGACCGAAGAGCGTGGTGAGGGTCGTCAGGTCGGCCGCGGGCCAGTCGGCGGTGACGCGGGCGAGGTGCGCCTCGCGCTCGCCGCGCACCTGTTCCAGCGCCGCCCGGCCGGCGTCGGTGACGACGAGACGACTGGCGCGGCCGTCGGTCTCGTCGGCGACCCGCTGGACCAGGCCCTGCTCGATCAGCGTGGCGACGTGCCGGCTGACGGTGGACGGGTCGGCGTGGACGAGGTCGGCGAGCGCTCCCTGACGGAGCGGACCGAGCCGGACGAGCGGGAACAGCAGGACCAGCGCGGCGCGGTCGCGTCCCTCGGGGACCTGCGCGGTCTTCAGGGCGTGCACGAGGCGCATGAACCGCGGCAGCTGCTCGCCCAGCGTGCGCAGCTCGGCCAGCCGCTCGTCGTCGAGCCCGGCGGGATCGGGCGCAGCAGGGGACACGGGGACTCCGGGAGGACGGAGGGGCGGGAACACGTGCACCGTACAACCGGTTGCTCCTATCAAACAATCAGTTGTACGGCGCACGCAAGTGAGGTGGGCCACGCTGCGTGCCCCGGCACCGGTGGGATCCTGGAGGGGATACCCGCCGGCCGGCCCGCTCACCCGCGCGGCCGGACCCCGGCGTCCACCGTGTGCCGTGACCGGCAGCCCGTGCCCCCGTGAGATCTGGAGAACCCCGTGACGTCCGCGCCCGACGACCTGCGCACACGGCTGGCCGGGCTGACCCTCGAGGACGAGCACCGGCTCCGCCGCCGGCTCGACGGCACCCGTCGCACCCGGGACGCCGAGGCGCGGACGCGGCAGCGGGCGGCGATCGCTGCCGACCTCGCCACGGCCGAGGCGCGGATCGCCCGCCGGCGGGCCGCCGTGCCCACGGTCACCTACCCCGCGGAGCTGCCGGTCAGCGCCCGCCGGGAGGACATCGCCGCCGCACTGCGGACCTCCCAGGTGGTCGTCGTCGCCGGGGAGACCGGGTCGGGGAAGACCACCCAGCTGCCCAAGATCGCGCTCGAGATCGGGCGCGGGGTCCGCGGCCGGATCGGGCACACCCAGCCGCGCCGGATCGCGGCGCGGACCGTCGCCGAGCGGATCGCCGAGGAACTGGACACGCCGCTGGGCGAGGTCGTCGGCTGGAAGGTGCGCTTCACCGACCAGGTCAACGACACCACGCTGGTCAAGGTCATGACCGACGGCGTGCTGCTCGCCGAGATCGGCCGCGACCGGCTGCTGCGCCAGTACGACACCCTGATCATCGACGAGGCGCACGAGCGCAGCCTCAACATCGACTTCCTGCTCGGCTACCTGGCCCAGCTGCTGCCGAAGCGGCCCGACCTCAAGCTGGTCATCACCTCGGCGACCATCGACGTCGAGCGGATCGCCAAGCACTTCGCAGGCCTCGGCGAGAAAGGGCAGAGCGCAGGCCTCGGCGAGAAAGGGCAGAGCGCAGGCCTCGGCGAGAAAGGGCAGAGCGCAGGCCTCGGCGAGAAAGGGCACGGCAGTGTGGACGGCGCCGAGGTCCCCGTCGTCGAGGTCAGCGGGCGCACCTACCCGGTGGAGGTCCGCTACCGGCCGGTCGTCGACCCCGACGCCCCCGAGGGGGACCCGGCCGCCGACCCCGACCCCGACCGCGACCAGGTGAGTGCCATCGCCGACGCCGTCGACGAGTTGGTCGCCGAGGGACCGGGCGACGTGCTGGTCTTCCTCGCCGGCGAGCGGGAGATCCGCGACACCGCCGACGTCCTCACCGAGCGCTTCCCGTCGGCCGAGGTCGTGCCGCTCTACTCCCGGCTGTCCGCGGCCGACCAGCACAAGGTGTTCGCGCCGCACACCGGACGCCGGATCGTGCTGGCCACCAACGTCGCCGAGACCTCGCTGACCGTGCCCGGCATCCGCTACGTCGTCGACACCGGCGTCGCGCGCATCTCCCGGTACAGCTCGCGGCTGAAGGTGCAGCGGCTGCCCATCGAGCCGATCAGCCAGGCGTCGGCCCGGCAGCGGTCGGGCCGTTGCGGGCGCACCTCCGCGGGCATCGCCGTCCGGCTCTACACCGAGGAGGACTTCGAGAGCCGGCCCGAGTACACCGACCCGGAGATCCTGCGCACCAGCCTGGCCTCGGTGCTGCTGCAGATGGCCGCGCTCGACCTCGGCGACGTCGCCGACTTCCCGTTCATCGACCCGCCGGACCGGCGCGCCGTCGCCGACGGCCTGGCCCTGCTCGAGGAGCTCGGCGCCCTGGACGGGGACGGCCGGCTGACCCCCACCGGCCGGGCGCTGGCCGCGCTGCCCCTGGACCCGCGGATGGCCCGCATGGTGGTCGAGGCCGACCGGCGCGGCGTCCTGGAGGAGGTCCTGGTCATCGCCGCCGGGCTGACCATCCAGGACCCCCGCGAGCGGCCCACCGAGCACCAGCAGGCCGCCGACCAGGTGCACGCCCGGTTCGCCGACGAGAACTCCGACTTCCTGGCCCTGCTCAACCTCTGGCGGTACCTCGGCGAGCAGCAGGAGGCGCTCTCGGGCAGCCAGTTCCGGCGCACGATCAAGCGGGAGTTCCTCCACTACCTGCGCATCCGTGAGTGGCAGGACCTCTACGGCCAGCTGCGCAGCACCGCCCGCCGCCTGGGCATGGCCGTCGGTGAGCTCGCCGCCGAGCCTGACGAGCGCGGCATCCACACCGCGCTGCTGGCCGGGCTGCTCTCGCACGTCGGGGTCCAGGTGGAGGACACCCGCAAGCAGAAGGACGGCGACCGGCGGCGGGGTGGCCGGGAGTACCTGGGCGCCCGCAACGCCCGCTTCGTGATCGCGCCCGGCACGCCGCTGGCGAGGAAACCGCCGCGCTGGGTGGTCGCCGCCGAGCTGGTCGAGACCAGCCGGCTGTTCGCCCGCACCGTCGCCCGCATCGACCCCGAGGTGGTCGAGCGGCTGGCCGACCACCTCGTCAAGCGGCAGTACTCCGAGCCCCGCTGGGACGCCAAGCGCGGCTCGGTGGTCGCCACCGAGCGGGTCACCCTCTACGGCATCCCGCTGGTCGTCGGCCGCCGGGTGCAGTACGGCTCGATCGACCCCGTCGTCTCCCGGGAGCTGTTCATCCGGCACGCGCTCGTGCAGGGCGAGTGGACGACGCACCACCGGTTCTGGCACGACAACGCCGAGTCGATGCGCCGCGTCGCCGAGCTGGAGGAGCGGGCCCGGCGCCGGGACATCCGGGTGGACGACGAGACGCTGTTCGAGCTCTACGACGCCCGGATCCCGGCCGACGTCGTCTCCACGCGGCACTTCGACCGGTGGTGGAAGCAGGCCCGCCGGCAGACCCCGGACCTGCTCACCTTCACCCCCGAGATGCTCACCAACTCCGCGGCCGCCGGGCAGGTGCGGGTCGAGGACTTCCCGGACGAGGTGCCGCTCACGCAGGGCCTCACCCTGCCGCTGTCCTACGCCTTCGCGCCGGGGACCCCGCAGGACGGCGTGACGGTCGACGTCCCGCTGGCGGTGCTCGACACCGTCGCGGAGCGGACGTCGGGGGGCTCGCTGGCCTTCACCGTGCCGGGGCTGCGCGAGGAGCTGGTCACCGCGCTGCTGCGCACGCTGCCCAAGCAGTTCCGGCGAGCGCTGGTCCCGATCCCGGACCGGGTGCGCGAGGTGCTGCCGCACATCGCGGCGACCGAGCCGCTGCTGCCGGCGCTGGAGCGCGAGCTGCGGCGCGCGGCCGGGGTCGTCGTCCCGCCGGACGCCTGGCAGCCCGACCAGGTGCCCGACCACCTGCGGGCCACCTTCCGGGTCGTCGACGACCGCGACCGCGCCCTCGCCACCGGCAAGGACCTGCAGGCGCTGCGCCGCGAGGTCGCACCCCAGGCCCGGGCCAGCCTCGCGGCCGCGGCGGCCGACGTGGAGCGCACCGGCCAGACGTCGTGGACGTTCGGCACCCTGCCGCGCACCGTCGACGTCCGCCGCGGCGGGCACGTGGTCACCGCCCACCCCGCCCTGGTCGACGAGGGGGCGACCGTGGGCGTGCGCGTGGTCGCGACCGAGGCGGAGGCGACGCGGCTGTCCTGGCGCGGCACCCGCCGGCTGCTCGTGCTCGTCGCCGGGTCCCCGACCCGCCAGGTGGTCAAGGGACTGTCGCCGAAGACCCGCCTGGCCCTGCAGTTCAACCCGGACGGTGAGATCCCCGCGCTGGTCGACGACTGCGTGGACGCCGCCGCGGACGAGCTGATCGCCGCGGCGGGCGGTCCGCCGCGGGACGAGGCGGCCTTCGCCGCGCTGGTGGAGACCGCGCGCGCCCAGCTGCTGCCGCTGACGACCGACGCGGTGCGCCGGGTCGAGGCGGTGCTCACCCAGGCCCGCGAGGTCGCCGTGGCGATCGGGGCCGCGCCGGGTCGGCGGGTGCCCGAGGCGGCGATCGCCGACCTGCGCCGCCAGATGGGTGGCCTGCTGCACCGCGGGTTCGTCGCCTCCGCCGGTCGACGCCGGCTGCCCGACCTGGTGCGCTACCTCAGGGCGATGGCGCACCGGCTGGAGAAGCTGCCGGCCAACGCGGCCCGCGACCAGCTGTGGATGGCGCAGGTCGCGGCGGTGACCGAGGAGTACGAGCAGCTGCGCCGGCAGGTGCCGCCGACCGGAGCGCCCGACGACCCGGTCGCACGGGTGCGCTGGATGATCGAGGAGCTGCGGGTGGGGCTGTTCGCCCAGACGATCGGCACGCCCCGGCCGGTGTCCGAGCAGCGGGTCTACAAGGCGATCGACGCGCTCACCGCCTGACGGAGGACCCCGGGGAGGACCCCGTCCTCCCTCAGCTGGCGACGCGGTCGCGCAGCAGGGCGGAGATGCGCTGCCGTGTCACGCCGAACAGCGTGGCGATCCGGTTGATGCTGACCTGCTCGGACTGCAGGGCGTGCGCCTGCTCGCGCCGCCACGTCCCGCCCACGGTGGCCAGCACCGACATCACCGAGCTGATCTGCTCGACGACCAGCGGGCGCCGCTCCTCGGTGACGATGTCCAGCCAGCGCCGTCCGTCGCGTCGCTCGGCGAGGAGTTGCTCGGCCCGGTCCCGGGCGCAGCGCAGCTCGTCGATGCAGCTGTCGAGGGCGGTCACCAGGGTGCTGAGCGCCTCGATCGCGGTGTCCCGCGGTCGCGCGCCGTTCTGCTCCGTCTCCACGACGGCTCCTTCCCGGATCCCCGCCGGTTCAGATGCGTGCAACTGCATGGCACGCTACCGGACCTCACGGCAGTTGCGTGCAACGCCTCTGACGCGCAACTGCTGTTGTCGTACGGGTGCGCCCGGCAGCGGTGGTTTGCCGCCAGCGGCTGCCGGGGACGGCGGAGGGACCGAACCAGCGAAGGGGAGTGGGCATGAGCGAGCCGACCGGCCACACCGAGAGCGCGGGCGAGGGGCTCTCCGACGAGGAGATGGTCCGCACCGTCGCCGAGCAGACCGACAGCGCGTCCGAGCACGCGGACGTGGCGGGCAAGGACTGGGACGGCGACCCGAGCGCGGCCCCGGACCCCAACAGCTGACCCGCGGTGCCCGTCCGGCCGGTCGTGGACCGATCCGGACGGGCGCCGTCCTGCCAGACTGCGCAGGACTCCGGGAGGGCGCGCGTGGACACGAGACCGGCACCGGTGCCGACCGCGGTGGGCGAGGCCCCCGCACCCGGGACGACGGTGGTGCGTCGCCGTCCCGCCGCCCTGGGACCCGCCCGGACGGCGGCCCGCTGGGGAGTTCGGCACGGGCTGCCCGGGGCCTACCTGTCCCGCGCCGCACGCCGCGGTGACCTCGTCGGCCGCCTGCTCCGCGACCCCGCCCTGCGCGCCGAGCCCCACGACCTCTATGAGCAGCTCAGGGCCCGCGGGCCGCTCGTGACCAGCGCCCTCGGCCCGGTCACCACCTCGCACGCCGTGGCCTCGGAGGTCCTGCGGTCCGACCGCTTCGGCGTCGGCTTCGACTGGTCCGGAGCACCCCGGGCGCTGCGGTGGGCGCTGCGGTTCGGGGACGACCCGACCGCCACCGGCGTCGCCGAGCCACCCTCCATGCTGGTCACGGACCCGCCCGACCACACCCGGTACCGGCGGCTGGTCAGCCGCGCCTTCACCCCGCGGGCGACCGCGGCGGCCGAGCCGATGGTGCAGCGGACCGCCGAGGCGCTCCTCGACGCCGTGGAGCCCGCCCGCGACGGGACGGTGGACCTCGTCGCCGCGTACGCCGCGCCGCTGCCGGTCCTGGTCATCGCCGACCTGCTGGGCGTGCCCGCCGACCGCCAGGAGGAGTTCCTGCACTGGGGGGCCGCCGCGGCCGCGACCCTCGACCCGGGGCTGCCGCTGCGCCGGTTCGTGGCGGCCGACCGTGCGATGCGGGCGCTGCACGCCTTCCTCGGTGAGCACTTCGCCCACCTGCGGCGCGACCCCGGGGAGGACCTGGTCAGCCGGCTGGTCACCGCCCCCGAGGAGGAGCGGCTCTCCGACCGGGAGCTGCACGCCACCGTGATGCTGCTGCTCGGCGCCGGCTTCGAGACGACGGTGAACCTGCTCGGCAACGCGGTGGTGCTGCTCGACGCCCACCCCGACCAGCGGGCCGCGCTGCTGGCCGACCCGTCGGGCTGGCCCGGCGCCGTCGAGGAGGTCCTCCGCCACGACAGCCCGGTGCAGATCACCGGCCGGTCGGTCCGGTCCGACGCGGTGCTGGCCGGCGTCCCGCTGCCCGCCGGCTCCCGGGTGACACTGCTGCTCGGCGCGGCCAACCGCGACCCCGCCGTCTTCCCCGAGCCCGCCCGCTTCGACGTCGGCCGCCGCAACGCCCGCGACCACCTGGCCTTCTCCGCCGGCATCCACTACTGCCTCGGGGCGGGCCTGGCCCGGATGGAGGCGGTCGTGGCGCTGCGCGCGCTGTTCGAGCGCTTCCCCGGCCTGCGGGTGTCCGGCCGGCCGGTCCGGCGGGACCTGCAGACGCTGCGCGGCTTCGAGCACCTGCCGGTGACGCTGCGCTGACCCGGGCGGGGCCGACCTCAGGCGGGGCTGGGCTCGCGCGGCCGTTCCTCGACCCGCAGGACGGCGTCGCGCGCCGCGCCCCACCCGGCCCAGGTCATCGGCAGGAGCAGGACCAGCAGCAGCGCCATGGGCCAGGCCCAGCCGCCGGTGCGGTCGTGCAGCCAGCCCAGCACCAGCGGGCCGGCCGCAGCCATCAGGTACCCCAGGCACTGGGCGACCCCGCCCAGCCGCGCGGCGGTCAGCGGCGTGGGGCTGCGCAGCACGATGAGGGTCAGGGCGAGCGCGAAGCCGCTGCCCTGGGCCAGCCCGAAGGCGCAGACCCACACGAGCGTGCCGGTCCCCGGTGCGACCAGCAGGCCGCCCACCCCCACCAGGTAGGCGACGACGACGGCCAGGACCAGCGGGCGCTGGGTGCGCATCCGCCCGGCCTGGGCCGGGGCGAGCAGCGCCCCGGCCGCGCCCACCAGGTTGCACGTCCCCAGGAGGAGGCCGCCCCGGGACACCGGCACGCCGGCGTCGGCCAGCAGGGTCGGCAGCCAGGCGGCCACCGAGTAGAACTGCACGCTCTGCAGGCCCAGGTAGACGGTCACGCGGCGGGCCAGCGACTGGCGGAGCAGCACCCAGGACCCGCCACCGGACACCTCGCCCCGGGTCGCGCGGTGCTGCCGGCCGGTCCCGGCGGCCGGCAGCCACAGGACCAGCGCCGCCAGCGCCAGGAGCAGCCACGCGGCCAGCGCGGTCCGCCAGTCCCACCCGAACGCAGCCGCCAGCGGCACGGTGGCGGCCGCGCCGACGGCCGCCCCCAGGTTCAGGGACGCCGAGTACAGGCCCATGACCAGGCCGGGACGGGCCGCCTCGCGCTTCACGTAGGCGGGCATGAGCACGTTGGCCAGCGCGATCGCCGCACCGGCGAGCAGGCTCCCGGCGTAGAGCAGGGCCACCGGGGACAGCAGCCGCAGCGCGATGCCGGCGGCGAGCAGCACCAGGGACGCCGCCACCGCGAGCTCCAGCCCGACCCGCCGCGCGAGACGGGGTGCGACGGGCGCGAACGCGCCGAAGCAGAGCACGGGCAGGGTGGTCAGCAACCCGGCCAGCGCCGAGGACAGACCGGTGTCCGCCCGGAGGTCACCGAGGACCGGCGCCACGGAGACGACGGCGGGGCGCTGGTTGAGCGCGACCGCCACGACGGCGGCCACGAACAGCAGCGCGGCTCCGCGGGAGCGCGTCCTCCCCCCGGCGTCCATCCTGGTCAGCACACCACACCGGAGGGTGACCCACGGACCCGCCACCGGTGATTCCGCAGGGCGGGAGGGGGTTGGCGGGACGGCCTCCGGGCGGAGATAGTGACCGCGGTCTCTCGCCCGACGGAAAGTGAGCGCATGAGCATCCTCGGTACCCGCGTGGTCCGCACGGAGGACCCGCTGTTCCTCACGCGTGGTGCGACCTACACCGACGACCTGGTCGACGACCGGCTCACCGGTGCGCTGCACGCCACCTTCGTCCGATCCCAGGTCGCGCACGGGCGGATCCTGTCCGTCGACGCCTCCGCCGCCCGCGAGGCACCCGGGGTCGCCGCCGTCTACACCGCCGAGGACTGCGCGGACCTCGCGCCGCTCCCGGCCGGCCTGCCGATGGTCCCGCCGGCGATGCAGCGGCCGTGGCTGGCGACCGACAAGGTCCGGTTCGTCGGCGACATCGTCGCCGTCGTCCTCACCGAGGACCGCTACCAGGGCGAGGACGCCGCGGAGCTGGTCAGCGTCGACATCGACCCGCTGCCCGCCGTGGTCACCACCGCCGACGCGGCCAAGGACGAGGTGCTGCTGTTCGAGGAGGCCGGGACGAACGTCGCGGCCGAGTTCGGTGGCCCGCCGCCGGCGGACTTCTTCTCCGGCTGCGAGGTCGTCGTCACGCAGGCCTTCAAGAACCAGCGGGTGGCGCCCGTGCCGCTGGAGACCCGCGCCGCCGCCGCGGCCTGGGGTGAGGACGGCCGGGTGACGATCTGGTGCACCAACCAGGGTGCTCAGCAGGCCAAGGGCGAGATCGCCGGCTGGCTGGGCCTGGACCCGGCGCGGGTGCACCTGGTCACCCCGGACGTCGGCGGCGGCTTCGGCGCGAAGATCGGCGCCGACCCGGAGTACGCCTTCGTGGCCTGGCTGGCGCAGCGGGCCGGCCGCCCGGTCCGCTGGACGGAGAACCGCTCGGAGAACCTGCTCGGCATGCTGCACGGCCGGGGGCAGGACCAGCAGGTCACCATCGGCGGGCGCCGCGACGGCACCATCGAGGCCTACGCGATCCACGTCGACCAGGAGGCGGGCGCCTACCCCCGGGTCGGGATCATCCTGCCGACCCTGACCATGCTCATGGCGGCGGCCACCTACGCGTTCCCCAAGGTGCACGCCTCGGCGCGGGCGCTGGTCAACAACGCCACCTCCATCGGCGCCTACCGCGGGGCCGGGCGGCCCGAGGCCACCGCCGCCGTCGAGCGGGCCGTCGACATGTTCGCCGCCGAGATCGGGATGGACCCGGCCGAGGTGCGCCGGAAGAACCTCGTCCCGTCGTTCTCCGAGCCGCACACCACCCCGTCCGGGGCGACCTACGACTCCGGCGAGTACGTCGCGGCGCTGGAGAAGGCGCTGGAGGCCGCGGGCTACGAGGAGCTGCGTGCCGAGCAGGCCCGCCGCCGTGAGCGCGGTGACGTCCGGCAGCTGGGCATCGGGTTGTCGACCTACGTCGAGATCACCGGCGCCGACACCGGGCTGGGCTCTGCGGAGTCCGCCGAGCTCGAGGTGCACCCGGACGGGACGGCGACCGTGCTGACCGGCACCTCGCCGCACGGCCAGGGCCACGCCACGGCCTGGGCGATGCTCGCCAGCGACCAGCTGGGCATCCCGGTCGAGAAGATCACCGTCCTGCACGGCGACACCGACCGGATCCCGCGCGGCGGCGGCACGATGGGCTCGCGCAGCCTCCAGCAGGGCGGTGCGGCGGTGCACCAGGCGGCCGCCGAGCTCGTCGAGCTGGCCAAGCAGCGGGCCGCCGAGCAGCTCGAGGCCGACCCGGCCGACCTCGAGGTGGACCTGTCGTCGGCCGGCCTGGCCGTGCGCGGCACCCCGGGTGCGGGTGTCACCTTCGCCCAGCTCGCCGAGAGCGAGCCGCTGGTCGTGCAGACCCGGTTCGAGGCGGCGGCGCCGACCTTCCCGTTCGGCGCGCACGTCGCCGTCGTCGAGGTCGACACCGAGTCGGGCAAGGCCGAGCTCCAGCGGCTGGTGGCCGTCGACGACGCCGGCATCATCGTCAACCCGCTGCTGGCCGAGGGACAGCGGCACGGCGGCTTCGCGCAGGGGGTGGCACAGGCGCTCCTGGAGGAGGTCCTCTACGACGCCGACGGCAACCCGCAGACCGCCACGCTGGCCGACTACCCGTTCGTCTCGGCGACGGAGCTGCCCAGCTTCGAGCTGGTCGACATGGCCACGCCCACGCCCATCAACCCGCTGGGCGCCAAGGGCATCGGCGAGGCCGGGACGATCGGTTCCACGCCCGCCGTCCACAACGCCGTCATCGACGCCGTCGCGCACCTCGGCGTCCGGCACATCGACATGCCCACCACGCCGATGAAGGTGTGGCGGGCCATCCAGAAGGCCCAGCAGGGAGGCAGCAACGCATGAAGGTCTCGATGACCGTCAACGGTCAGCAGCGCACCGACGAGGTGGAGCCCCGCCTGCTGCTGGCGCACTACCTGCGCGAGGTCTGCGGACTGAAGGCGACCAACATCGGCTGCGACACCACCTCGTGCGGCGCGTGCACCGTCATCGTGGACGGCCTCTCGGTGAAGTCGTGCACCGTGCTGGCGGCCCAGACCGACGGCGCGCAGGTCACCACGCTGGAGGGCCTGGCCGGGCCGGACGGCGAGCTGCACCCGATGCAGAAGGCGTTCCGCGAGGAGCACGGGCTGCAGTGCGGGTTCTGCACCCCGGGCATGGTGATGGCGGCGATCGGCGTCCTGGCCGACAACCCCGACCCCAGCGACCGGGAGGTCCGGGAGGGGCTGGAGGGCAACCTCTGCCGCTGCACCGGCTATCACAACATCGTCCGGGCGGTGCAGGCCGCGGCGAAGGCCGGCCCCGCCGCCGGCCAGGTGCCGCAGTCGCAGGAGGTCGCCCGATGATCCCTGGACCCTTCGAGTACGTGCGGGCGACGTCGGTCGAGGAGGCGATCGCGGCGCTCGTCGAGCACGGGGACGACGCCAAGGTCATGGCCGGTGGGCACTCGCTGCTGCCGATCATGAAGCTCCGGCTGGCCATGCCCGCGGTCGTCATCGACATCAGCCGGATCCCGGGGATGTCCTACGTGCGGGTCGAGGGCGACGAGGTGGCCATCGGCGCGGGCACCCGGCACCACGAGCTGGAGAAGGACCAGGTCGCCCGGGCCGAGGTGCCGATCCTGCCCTACGTGGCCAGCCAGGTCGGTGACCCGCAGGTGCGCCACCGCGGCACGATCGGCGGCACGGTCGCGCACAGCGACCCGGCGTCCGACCTGCCCACGGCGCTGCTCGCGCTGGGTGGCACGGCGGTCGTGCAGGGCCCGAACGGACGCCGGAGCATCCCGCTGACCGAGTTCTGGCGGGGCTTCTTCGAGACGGCGCTCGAGGAGGACGAGCTGATCGTCGAGATCCGCGTGCCGCGCACCGGGTCGGCCGGCTGGGCGTACGAGAAGTTCACCCGCCGGGCCAACGACTGGCCGATCGTCGCCGCCGCCGCGGTCGACGGCCGGGTGGCGCTGGCCAACATGGCCGGGACGGTGGTCCGGGCCTCCGCGACGGAGGAGGCCCTGGCGCGCGGCGCCTCGATCGAGGAGGCCGCGGCGCTCGCCGACGAGGGCACCTCGCCGGGCACCGACATGCACGCCGACCAGGAGTACCGCCGGCACCTGGCCCGGGTGCTCACCCGCCGGGCGCTGGAGAAGGCGGCCGGGGCACCCGCAGCCGCCGCCTGAGCACGACCGCACGACGACGCCCCCGGGAGCCTGTGGGCTCCCGGGGGTGCGTCGTGTCCGGGGACGAGCGGCTCTGCGGGTGTTGCTCCCGCTCCACCGGTCCTGCAGGACCCGCGATCCGCGATCACCACGCGCACTGCGTGCCGAGGCCCGGCCCCTCGAGGGGGGCCGGGCCTCGGTGCGTCGTGCGGTGCCGAGCCCCGCAGGGCATGCGTCAGCCGGCGGGGGTGAGCATCCCCGCGCCGACGGTGGCGTTCGTGGCCTCGTCGACCAGGATGAACCGGCCGGTCACCCGGTTGCGGGTGTAGTCGTCGACGAACAGCGGCTGGGTCGTCCGCAGCCGGACCCGGCCGATGTCGTTGAGGCCCAGCTCGGTCGCGTCGGTCTGGCGGTGCAGCGTGTTGACGTCCAGCCGGTAGGCGAGGTCCTTCACCACCGCGCGCACCGTGCGCGTCGTGTGCTTGACCGCGATGCGCTGCCGGGGGCGCAGCGGCTCGTCGGCCATCCAGCAGACCAGGGCGTCGAGGTCCTGGGTGGCGGTCGGGGAGTTCTCCGTGCGGCAGATGAGGTCGCCGCGGGAGACGTCGAGGTCGTCGGTCAGCCGGACGGTGACCGACATCGGGGGGAAGGCCTCCTCGACCGGCCCGCGGGGGCCGTCGATTCCGGCGATCGTCGTGGTCAGGCCGCTGGGCAGCACCTGGACCTCGTCGCCGGGGCGCAGCACGCCGCTGGCGACCGTGCCGGCGTAGCCCCGGTAGTCGTGGTGGGCGTCAGACTGCGGCCGGATGACGTACTGGACCGGGAACCGTGCGTCGGTGAGGTTGCGGTCGCTGGCGACGTGCACGTGCTCCAGGTGGTGGATCAGCGTCGGCCCCTCGTACCACGGGGTGTTGGGGGAGTGCTTCACCACGTTGTCGCCGTGCAGCGCGGAGATCGGGATGACCGTGAGGTCCGGGACGGCGAGCTTCGCGGCGAAGGCGCTGAACTCGTCGCGGATCGACTCGTAGGCGTCCTCGGACCAGTCGACGAGGTCCATCTTGTTGACCGCGACCACCAGGTGCGGCACCCGCAGCAGCGAGGCGAGGAACGCGTGCCGGCGGCTCTGCTCGACCATCCCCTTGCGCGCGTCGACCAGCACGATCGCGAGGTCCGCGGTCGAGGCGCCGGTGACCATGTTCCGGGTGTACTGCACGTGACCGGGGGTGTCGGCGAGGATGAACGTCCGCCGGGGGGTGGCGAAGTAGCGGTACGCGACGTCGATGGTGATGCCCTGCTCGCGTTCGGCCCGCAGGCCGTCGGTGAGCAGCGCGAGGTCGACGTAGTCACCCTTGCTGGCGCGGGCGACGGCCTCGTACTGGTCCTCGAAGATCGCCTTGCTGTCGAACAGCAGTCGGCCGATCAGCGTGCTCTTGCCGTCGTCCACCGAGCCGGCGGTGGCGATGCGCAGGATGTCCTTGCGCGCCGTCGCCAGCTCGACGGCGTGCTCGGCGACGGCCGAGTGCACGTCGACGGGCTGGTCGGTGGTCGCCTCTTCGACGGGAGCCATCAGAAGTAGCCCTCCTTCTTCCGGTCCTCCATGGCGGCGTCGCTGACCTTGTCGTCACCGCGGGTCGCGCCCCGCTCGGTCATCCGGGTCACCGCGATCTCGGCGATGACCTCCTCGACCGTCGTCGCCTCCGACCGCACGGCGGCGGTCAGGTTGGCGTCGCCGACGGTGCGGTAGCGGACCATCGCCTGGAACGGCTGCTCGCCGTCCCTGGGGCGGATGAACTCGTTGACCGCGTAGAGCATCCCCTGCCGCTCCACGACCTCCCGCTCCTGGGCGAGGTAGAGCGGCGGGATGGCGACCTGCTCGCGGGCGATGTACTGCCAGATGTCCAGCTCGGTCCAGTTCGACAGCGGGAACACCCGGATGGACTCACCGAGGTGGATCCGGCCGTTGTAGAGGTCCCACAGCTCGGGGCGCTGGTTCTTCGGGTCCCACTGGCCGAACTCGTCGCGGAAGGAGAAGACCCGCTCCTTGGCCCGCGCCTTGTCCTCGTCGCGGCGGGCGCCCCCGAACAGCGCGGTGAAGCCGTGCTCCTCGACCGCGTCGAGCAGCACGGGCGTCTGGATGCGGTTGCGGGAGCCGTTGGGCTCCTCCTTGACCAGGCCCTTGGCCATGGCGTCGGGCACCGAGGCGACGATCAGCGAGACGCCGAGCTCGGCGACCCGCTTGTCGCGGAACTCCAGGACGTCGGGGAAGTTCAGGCCGGTGTCGACGTGCATCACCGGGAACGGGATGCGGGCCGGCGCGAACGCCTTGCGCGCCAGCTCCAGCATCACGATCGAGTCCTTGCCGCCGGAGAACAGCAGCACCGGCCGCTCGAGCTCGGCGGCCACCTCACGGATCACGTGGATGGACTCGGCCTCCAGCGTCTCCAGCTGGGAGAGCCGGTAGTCGGGAGTGGTCACGCGTCGGTGCTCCGATGGATCGGGGGCAGGGCTCGAACCAGCACCAACTGCACCGGTCCGGGGGAGATTCCCGCCTCCAGTGTCCGTCATGGGCTCACCGCGGCGGCTGTGACCCCGCTCGCACCGCCGCCAGGAGCCGGTCGGCGAGCTCCGGGCGGCACACCAGCAGGTCGGGGAGGTACGGGTCGGGCTCGTTGTAGCGCAGCGGCGAGCCGTCCAGCCGGACGGCGGTCAGCCCCGCGGCGTGGGCGACGGCGACCGGCGCGGCCGAGTCCCACTGGTACATCCCCCCGGCGTGCACGTAGGCGTCCACCTCGCCCCGGACGACCGCGGTCACCTTGTACCCGGCCGAGCCCATCGGCACGACCTCGGCGCCGAGGGCGGCCGCGGCGACGTCGGCCTCCCGGGGCGGCCGCGTGCGGCTCACCGCGATGCGGGGCCGCCCGCCCGAGCCGCGCGGGACCCGGGGTGCCGGGTCGGTGACCAGGACCTCGCCCAACCCGGGCAGGGCCACGGCGGCTGCCACCAGGTCCCCGCCCGCCCCGCGCTCCCCGTCGGCCCACAGGGCGACGTGCACCGCCCAGTCCGGCCGGCCCTCGCCGTACTCCCGGGTCCCGTCGAGCGGGTCGACGATCCACACCCGGTCGGCCGACAGCCGCCGCGGGTCGTCGACGGCCTCCTCGCTGAAGACGACGTCGTCGGGACGGCGGGCGCCGAGCAGCCCGGTGATCGCGGTCTGGGCCGCGGCGTCCCCCGCGTCGCCGAGCTCGCGGCCCGACAGCCGCCCCTCCGCGCGCAGCTGCACCAGGACCTCGGCCGCGGCGCGGGCGGCCGCGGCCGCCACCTCGACGTCGCTCACGACCGGTCCGCCAGGGCGGTGGCGTCCGTGGGCCGCCCCGGCGGGGCGTGCCGGCCGGAGGCATCGGTGATGGCGCCGAAGTAGTCCGCGTGCAGCTCCTCGCGGGGCATGACGAAGACCCCGGAGGCCTCGACGAGCACCCGGTCGGGTGCCTGGGCCGTCGCGATGGTGCCGGTCACGACGCACTTGCGGCCGGCCGCCTCGACGACCCGGGCGCGCAGCACCAGGGGAGTCGACAGCGGCACCGGCCGCCGGTAGTCGATCTCCAGCCGCACGGTCATGCCCCACAGGCCCGCCGCGATGGCCGCGGAGCCGAGCAACTGGTCCATGAGCATGCTGCTCATCCCGCCGTGCACGTAGCCGGGCGGCCCCTCGTAGGCCATGCCCAGCGTCGCCTCGGCGACGACGCCGTCGTCGGTGCGGCGGATGGTCAGCGGCGGCGCCACCGCGCTGCCCACGCCGCTGACCGGGTTGTAGACCCGCCGGAAGACCAGCGGGTCGTCGAGCGCCGGCAGCTGCGTCGGCGGGCGCTGCGCGGCTGCCAGCCGGGCGGCGGTGGCCCGGGCCTCGTCGGCCGCGGCCAGCAGCTCGGCCGCGGGCACCGTGGTGCGCACCGAGGCGTCCACCAGCTCGCGCAGCGCGGTGCCGAGCTCGGTCACCGCGGCCATCAGGTCGGCGTCGTAGGGCGGGCCGCCCGCATCGGAGTCCACGGGCGGACGGTAACGAGCCGGTGCGGCCGCTCAGGCCCCGGCCCCGCCGCGGGGCAGCGGTCCCGCGGCGCCGTCCTCGATCGGCCCGGTCCCCGGGCCGCCGGGCCCCGAGCGCGGCAGCCGCACCGTGAAGGCCGCGCCGCGCCCGGGAGCCGTGTCCAGGTGGACGGTCCCGCCGTGGGCGGCCACGAGCGCGGAGACGATCGCCAGCCCGAGGCCGGTGCCCCCCGCGGTCCGGGCCCGGGCGGGGTCGGCGCGGTAGAAGCGCTCGAACACCCGCGCGGCGTCCTCGGGGGCCATGCCCGGACCCCCGTCGGCCACCCGGAGGACGACGACGCCGCCGTCCTCGCCGTCCGCGGTGGTCGCGGGCTCGTCGGAGATGCTGACGGTGACCGGCGCGGTCGGCGGGGTGTGCACCAGGGCGTTGGTGACCAGGTTCCCGACCACCTGGCGCAGCCGCGCCTCGTCGCCGAGCACGACTGGCAGCTCGCTGAGCCCGCTGTCCAGGTCCAGGGTGATCGGCCGCTCGGGCTGGACGGCGCGGGCGTCGTGCACCGCGTCCCCGGCCACCTCGGCGAGGTCGACCGGGGCGATCGACAGGGGACGCTGCTGGTCGAGCCGGGCCAGCTGCAGCAGGTCCTCGACCAGGACGCCCATCCGGGCGCCCTCGGACTCGATCCGCTGCATCAGCCGCGCGGTCTCCTCGGGCGTGCCGACCGCTCCCTGCCGGTACAGCTCGGCGAACCCGCGGATGGAGGTCAGCGGGGTGCGCAGCTCGTGGCTGGCGTCCGCGACGAAGCGGCGCATCCGGTGCTCCGATGCCCGAGCCTGCTCCTCGGAGGCCTGCTGGGCGCGGAAGGCCCGCTCGATCCGGCTGAGCATGCCGTTGAGCGCGGTGGTCAGCCGGCCGACCTCGGTCCGCTCGTCGCCCTCGGGGACCCGCTGCGACAGGTCGCCGGCGGCGATGGCCCGCGCAGTGCGCTCCACCTCGGTGAGCGGACGCAGGCTGTTGCGGACCAGCACGTAGCCGGCCGTGCCGAGCAGGAACAGGACGATGAGCCCGACCACGACCTGGATGCGGACCAGCCGGCCGAGCACGCGCTCGTCACCGGCGAGGTCGGTGCCGACCAGCGCGGTCCAGCCCTGGGGCAGGTCGACGGCGGCGATCCGCCAGGAGGTGTGGTCGTCCTCGGCGGGCACGGTGAAGATCCGGTCCCGCCCGGGAGGCCCGTCGTCGTCGACGCGCTCGGCGAGGACGTCGAGGTCGGGCGACCTCCCCGGGTCGTTGACCGGGCCGAGCACGAGGACGAGGTCGTCCTCCCCCGGGGGCAGGCAGCCCAGGTAGTCGGGAGAGGGGTACCCCGGACCCCCCTCGCTGCACTGGCCGAGCACCCGCCACGGGTTCCGGGCGACGTTCTCGGCGCTCAGGCGCAACTGGTCGTCCTGCTGCCCGGTGAGGTAGCCGCGCAGCAGCGACGTCGCGGCCAGCCCGGTGGCCGCCAGGGCCACCGCGACCAGTGCGACGAGGAGGGCCACGAGGGTGATCCGCAGCGGGATGCGGGGGCCACCCCGCGCGCGGGGCGGTGCCGGGTCGCTGCCGAGGTGCGGCCCGCTCACGAACCGCGGGGGAGCCGCAGCGTGTAGCCCACGCCCCGGATGGTGTGCAGCAGCCGCGGCTCGGTCGTGTCGACCTTGCGCCGCAGGTAGGAGATGTAGGACTCCACCACGTTGGCCTCGCCGTTGAAGTCGTAGTTCCAGACGTGGTCCAGGATCTGGGCCTTCGACAGCACCCGCCCGGCGTTGGCCATGAGGTAGCGCAGCAGCTTGAACTCCGTGGGGGACAGGCTGACCACCTGGCCGGCCTTGATCACCTCGTGGGACTCCTCGTCGAGCTCGATGTCGGCGAAGGACAGCCGCGGGGCCTCCGCGGCGCGCTGCTGACCGGTGCTGCGGCGCAGCACCGCCCGGATGCGGGCGAGGACCTCGTCGAGACTGAACGGCTTGGTCACGTAGTCATCGCCGCCCAGGGTGAGCCCGGAGACCTTGTCCTCGTTGGCGTCGCGGGCGGTGAGGAAGAGGACGGGGGTGTGCCGGCCGCTCTCCCGCAACCGGCGGACGACGCCGAAGCCGTCCAGTCCGGGCATCATGACGTCGAGCACGAGCAGATCGGGGCGGAAGGACGCCGCCATCGCCAGCGCCTGCTGCCCGTCGGCGGCGGTGGCCACCTCGAACCCGGCGTAGCGGAGGCTGGCGGAGAGCAGCTCGCGGATGTTGGGCTCGTCGTCCACCACCAGGAGGCGCGCCTCCGGTGCCGAGCTCCTGCCGGTGCTGGTCACAGCACCTCCCGTCGAACGTGCAACCGTCGTCATGGTCCCCAGGGTGGGCGCGGCGGCTTGGTCTCTGCTGGGCGGTACCTGTGAGGAGTCTGGACGACGGTCACCCGGTGGGTGACATGGCGCGTCCCCGCCGCCAGTACCCGATCGCGTGGTGCTGGGCCCGCCCGAGCCCCCAGCGCCCGCGCAGGTCGGCCCGGACGGTGCGGACGACGCCGGACTCGGCCGCCACCCACGCGAAGACGTCGTCCCCCGCCGGCCGGTCGATCGCGGCGACGGAGTCGGCGAGCACGGTGCTCTCCCCGGGCGGCGTGCCGCCGCGGTGCAGCCAGCGCACCTCGACGCCGTCCGGCGCGGGCAGCGGCTGCTCCTCCGCGGCGTCGGCGACCTCCACCAGCGCGACCCCGCGGGTGGACGGCGGCGCCTCGGCCAGGATCCGGGTGATGGCGGGCAGGGCCGTCTCGTCGCCGGCGAGCAGCAGCCACCCGGCCGGTCGCTCGCCCAGCGGCCCCCCGCCGGCCACGGCGACCGTCGTACCGGGGCCGGCGGCCGCCGCCCATGCTGCCGCCGGCCCGTCGCCGTGCAGCACGAAGTCGATCTCCACCTCGCCGCGGTCGGGGTCCTGCCGGCGGGCGGTGTAGCTGCGCAGGCTCACCCCGTGCGAGCCGGCGGGCCAGACGATCCGCCCATCGCGGGCGACGGCCGGCCAGCGCGGCGCGGGGTCACCGACCCGGGGCACCAGCAGCGAGATGGTCGGCCCGGCGGCGGTCACGGCGGCCGGCGTGCCCGACAGCAGCACCCGGCGCACCGAGGGGGTGACGTCGGCCACCGAGACGACGGTGAGGACGTCGACCGGTCGGGTCGGGTCGGGCGCGGTCGGCGCCGGGCTGCTGGAGGCCGGGTTGCTCAGGGACATGGCAGATCCAGCCTAGAACGGGCCGACCCGGCCGACCCCGGGGGAATGGGGTCGACCGGGCCGGCGATCGAGGACGGGCCCACGTCACCGTGGGTAGTCGGCTCACCCCACCCTAGCTGGGTCGATGGACCGGCGTCTCCGTCGGCGACAACGCTACGTGATGGTCCGTCGTCCGCTACTGCCCGCACGGGTGATGCCGCGTTCCGAACGGGTGATGTGTGCCCCGGGTGCCGGGGGGGCAGGGGCAGGGGGACAGCGTCGAGCGCCGGGAGCGACTGATGGCAGACGAGTTCAGCAAGGGCGACCACGTCACCTGGAACAGCCACGGCAGCCAGGCCGAGGGCACCGTCCAGCGCACGATCACCGAGGAGACGGAGGCGTCCGGCCGGAAGGTCAAGGCCAGCAAGGACGAGCCGCAGTACGAGGTCAAGAGCGACAAGAGCGGCAAGACGGCGGTGCACAAGCCCGGCGCTCTGCACGAGAAGTGACGGAACTACCAGGAGGAGAGCGACCGTGAGTGAGACCGGGGACCAGTTCGCCGGAGTGTCGGCGCGCAGCACCAAGCACAACCCGCGGCTCGACGAGGAGCTCGAGCACGAGACCCAGGGGATGCTCAAGGCAGAGCGCGCGACCCGCGCCCAGGAGTGGCGCGAGGTCGAGCCTGTCGCGGAGGGCGACCCCGACCTGACCGCCGACCCGCAGGGCACGCTGGTCGGTGGTGTCCCGGTCGGCATGACCGAGGACGCCGTCGTCGCCCGCGCCGAGCTGGCCCGGTGGCTGGACCGCGCCGACTTCCCGAGCGACGGCCCGGCGCTGGTGGAGGCGGCCCTCGACCACCGGGCTCCCGACGCCGTCGTCGACGAGCTCCGGCGGCTGCCCGACGGCGAGACCTACGAGCGGATCGGCGACGTCGTCCGAGCCCTCGGGTACCCGACCGAGACCTGATCGGTCCGGCGGTCAGGAGCCGGAGCCCCCCGGCTCCTGACCGTCCGCGGTGGCCCGGCTCTCGAGGGCCTCGCGCTCCTCGTCCTCGGCGATCTCCTCGGCGCCGCGTCGGCGGAACAACCGGGAGCCGGGGAAGCCCTTCACCACGTGGCGCAGGTCCTGCATCGTGTCGAGCAGGTCGTGGACGTCGGTGCCGACGTTCCCCAGCGACGCCACGATCGGCAGGACGTCCTCGTCGAGGTGCTGCACCAGTTGCGGCAGCCAGTCGATGAAGGTCACCACCGCCTGGACCTCGTCGGGGTCGATGCTGGCCGCCAGTCGCCGCACCGCCGGAGCGAGCGCCAGCAGCGGCTCCTCGAAGGTGTCGACCAGCGGGTCGACCCGGCCGAGCAGTCCCTCCGCGCGGGAGACGGCGTCGTCCGCCCGCGCCAGGGTCACGTTCGTCGCGTCGATGGCGGCGTCGGCCTTCTGCTGGGTCGCACCGACCGCGGTGATCGCGGCGTCGGCCTTCTGCTGCGTCGCGCCCACGGCGGCGATCGCGTCGTCCGCTCTCCGCTGGGTGGTGCCGATCGCGTCGATGGCGGCGTCGGCTCGTTGCTGGGTGCGCTCCACCGCGGTGATCGCCGCGTCCGCCTTCTGCTGGGTCGCACCGACCGCGGTGATCGCGGCGTCGGCCTTCTGCTGCGTCGCGCCCACGGCGGTGATCGCGGCGTCGGCCTTCTGCTGCGTCGCGCCCACGGCGGTGATCGCGGCGTCGGCCTTCTGCTGGGTGGCGCCGACCGCGGTGATCGCGGCGTCGGCCTTCTCCTGCGTCTGCGACGCGGCGCGGACGAGCTCGTCGGCGCCGCGCTGCGTCTGACCTGCCGCGCTGATGAGGGCGTCCGCGCCGCTCCGCGTCTGCCCCGCCGCACCGATGAGCCCGTCCGCGTTGCTCCGCGTCTGCCCCGCCGCGCTGATGAGCTGGTCGGCGCCGTGTCGCGTCCGGTCTGCTGCACCGATCAGAGCGTCCGCCCGGCCGCGGGTGGCCTCCACGGCGGCGACCTCGTCGTCGACCCGGTCGAGGAGTCCCTCGATCCGGTCCACGGCCGAGGTCACCCGGTCCAGGAGCCCCTCGACCCGGCCGACGACGGTCCCGAGCCTCGGGACGAGTGCGAGCGCCTCGGTCACGCCGCCACGGAGGCCCTCCACGGCGGAGATCACGTCGGACGGCCCGGGCACGAACGGCAACTTCACCCGGGGAGGCTACGGCCGCGGCGAGGGTCCCGCGCGGCGATGTCCGCGCGTCGGCGGGGTCGGCGGCGATCCGCCCGTATCGTGGACTCCTGCCGCGACCGCGCGGGCAGTGCCGCCTGCGCCCGTGCGGAGGGACGGCACGGGCCAGGACGACACCTCGACGATGGGAAGTCGGCACACGTGGGGGACAAGCGGACGCGCGACGAGGCGGGCGACGGTCGGACGCCCGGGCGCTTCCTCGGACGGCGACGTCCGGCCCAGCAGCCCCCCGCCGACCCGTCCCGCCCGGCGCGCGAGCCGATCACCGTCGAGCAGCTGATCGCCCGGCAGGGCGGCGAGGTGGGCCGCCGGCGCGCCGCGCGCACCGGCGAGATCCCGCTGCCCCTCACCGCGGGGGAGCCGGCGCCGCCGCACCGGCGCGGCCTCCCGCCCGTGCCGGCCGACGAGTCGCGCCCCCCGCGCGACGCCGTCCGTCCCGCCCGCGAGGAACCGGCTGCCCGGCCGGACGACGACGCCGACCCGAGCCCGGCGCCCCTGCGTGGGTTCCCGCCGGTGCCCGGTGCCGACCGGCCCTCCCCGGCGGGGGCCGACCGCACCGGCCGGCCGGTCGGAGGGCCGCCCGCGGAGCCCCGCCGGGACGACGCCCAGCTCCCGCCGGGTGCACCTCCGCCCGTCGCGCCGGCGGGCAGTGGCCTGCCGCCCGTGCCGGCCGGCCTGCCACCCGTGCCGCCCTCGCCGGCGCGTGCCTCCGCGCCGCTGTTCCCCCCGCTGGGCGACCTGCCGCCGGGGTACCGCCCGTCCCGGCCGATCGCCCCGCTCCCGCCCATCCCCGGCCGGGACGTGCCGCTGGCTGGGGCGACCCGGCTGTCCCCGCAGAGCCCGCGGGCCCGGCGGGCGGCCCGTCGCGCGGCCCGCAGCCCGGGCCGGCGCCGGCTGATCCGGGCGGCGATCAGCCTGCTGGTGGTCGCGGGCGTCGTCGTCGGCTACCACCTGGGCCTGTACTTCTACGTGGACCAGAGCATCCAGCGCGTCGCCGCGCTGGCCCCCGAGGGGCCCGAGGTGCTCGCCCCCCGGCTGCAGGAGGGCGCGGCCACCTACCTGGTCGCCGGCACCGGCCTGCCCGGCGCGGAGGGCCCGGCCGCCGTCGCCACGCTGCTGGTGCACGTGACCGCCGACGAGCAGCGCGCGGTGCTGGTCAGCGTCCCGCCCACCGCCCTCGTCGACACCCCCGCCTGCGTCGCCGCCGACGGTGAGCTGCGCGAGCCGACCACCGAGGCGTTCGCGGGCTCCCTGCTCGATGGGGGGCCCGCCTGCATGGTCCGCGCCGTCCAGCAGGTCACCGGGCTGCGGGTCGACCACTACCTCGGCGTCGACCTCACCCGTCTGCCGGGCATGGTCGACGCGCTCGGCGGGATCGGCCTGTGCCTGCCCACGGTGTCCGACGCCGTGACCGCCTCGGCCAGCCCGCTGGAGCCCGGCAGCAACGAGCTCTCCGGCGAGCAGGCCTCCGGCTTCCTCACCCCCGGGGACGCCGGTTCCGACGTCACGGGGGCCGCGGTGGCCGAGCGGGCCCAGCTGCTGCTCACCTCCACCCTGCGGACGGCGATGTCCTGGGGCACCCTCGGCGACCCCGTCACCCTCACCCGGTTCCTCACCCGGGCCTCCGACGCCCTGACCGTCGACGAGGGGACCACGCTCGGCGACCTGCGCACGCTGGCCGGCACGCTGGGCGACCTCTCCGGCGACGCGGTGCAGCGCGCCGGCCTGCCGGTCGCCCAGGTCGGCCACGTGCCGGCCGGGAGCGAGCAGGCCTACGTGGTGCTCGATGCCGGGGCCACCCGCTCGCTGTTCGACGAGGTCATCGACGAGGGACGGTTGCCGGAGGAGGTCGCCGCGCAGCAGGTCGCCGAGGCCGCACCCTCCGCCGAGGCCGCACCCACGCCGGCGCCCAGCGCCGAGGCCGAGCAGCCGGCCGCTCCGCCGGCGCCGCAGCCGCTCACCGTGGCTCCCGGCGGGATCACCGTCGACGTGCTGAACGGCACCGGCACCAGCGGGCTGGCCGCCACGGCCGCCGACCAGCTCCGCGGCCAGGGCTTCGGGATCGGGCAGGTCGGCAACGAGCCGGGCACCGTCAACGAGACCCTCGTGCGGTACGGCCCCGGCGCGGAGGAGCGGGCGCGCACCGTCGCCGCCGCCGTCCCCGGGTCCGTGCTGCAGGCCAGCGACGCGATCGGCGACCGGGTGCAGCTGGTCCTGGGGCCCACCTCCTCGACCGTCGTCCCCGTCGAGGTCCCGGCCCCGCCCCAGCCGGAGGCCGCGCCGGCGGAGCCCACCGGCGACACGCTCGCCGCCCCCGCCACCGAACCCGCCGCGAGCGAGACCCCGGTCTCCTGCTGAGCAGGCGAGGCGGCCGTCCCCGGCTGCGCTGAGGACGCGAGAGGGGGCCGCCGCGTCGGAACGCGGCGACCCCCTGTCCGTCGTCCTACCGGACGACACCGCGACCAGGGTGCCGCCCCCGGCTGCGCTGAGCCCGTCCGCGGCTCGATCGCGGGACCCTCCGGGCCCCACTCCTCGCCGCAGGTCAGCCGAAGCGGCCGGAGATGTAGTCCTCCGTGGCCTTCTGGTCCGGGTTGCTGAAGATCTTCTCGGTCGGGTTGAACTCGATGAGCCGACCGGGCTGGCCGACACCGTTGAGGTTGAAGAACCCGGTGTAGGAGCTCACCCGCGCGGCCTGCTGCATGTTGTGCGTGACGATGACGATGGTGAAGCGCTCCTTGAGCTCCGTCATCAGGTCCTCGATCGCCAGCGTGGAGATCGGGTCGAGGGCCGAGCAGGGCTCGTCCATCAGCAGGATCTCGGGCTCGACGGCGATCGCGCGGGCGATGCACAGCCGCTGCTGCTGACCCCCGGACAGGCCCGACCCGGGACGGTCGAGGCGGTCCTTCACCTCGTTCCACAGGTTGGCGCCCCGCAGCGACCGCTCCACCAGGTCATCGGTCTCGGACTTCTTCATCCGCTTGTTGTTCAGCCGGTTGCCGGCCACGACGTTCTCGTAGATCGACATGGTCGGGAACGGGTTGGGCCGCTGGAAGACCATGCCGATCTGCCGGCGCACGTTCACCGGGTCGACGTCGGCGCCGTAGAGGTCCTGGCCGTCCATGACGACCTTGCCCTCGACGCGGGCTCCCGGGATCACCTCGTGCATCCGGTTGAGCGACCGCAGGAAGGTGGACTTGCCGCACCCCGACGGACCGATCAGCGCGGTGATGTTCCGCGGTTCGATGGAGACGTTGACGTTCTCCACGGCGAGGAAGTTGCCGTAGTAGATGTCCAGGTCGGAGACCTCGATGCGCTTGGCCACGTACGTGTCCTCCTGACGGGGTCCGGTCAGCGACCGGTCTTGGGGGCGAAGAAGCGGGTGATCAGGCGGGCGACGACGTTGAGCGCCATCACCAGGACGATGAGGACCAGAGCGGCTGTCCAGGCGCGCTCGATGGCGAACTCCGGCGGGAAGCCCGGCTGGGTCAGCTGGTAGAAGGCGTACACCGGCAGCGTCGCCATGCGGCCGTCGAACGGGTCGAGGTTGGTGCCGTTGATGATGCCGACGGTCACCAGCAGCGGCGCGGTCTCCCCGATGACGCGGGCCACGGCCAGGGTGACGCCGGTACCCAGGCCCGCGATCGCCGTGGGCAGGACGACCTTGACGATGGTCCGCCACTTGGGGACGCCGAGGGCGTAGCTGGCCTCGCGCAGCTCGTTCGGGACGAGCTTGAGCACCTCCTCCGACGACCGGACGACGACCGGGATCATCAGCACCGACAGCGCGACGGCGCCCATGACGCCCAGCCGGATGCCGGGGCCGAAGAACAGCGCGAACAGGGCGAAGGCGAACAGGCCCGCGACGATCGACGGGATGCCGGTCATGACGTCGACGAAGAAGGTGATCGCCCGCTTGAGCCGGCCCGATCCGTACTCCACCAGGTAGATGGCCGTCAGCAGGCCGATCGGCACGGAGATCACGGCGGTCAGCAGGGTGATGATGACGGTGCCGAGGATCGCGTGGTACGCGCCGCCACCCTCCCCGACGACCCCGAGCAGCGAGGAGTTGAAGAACTCGCCGTCGAGCCGGGGGAGGCCGTTCTCGAGCACGGTCCAGACCAGGGACACCAGCGGGACCATCGCGATGGCGAAGGCGGTGGTCACCAGGGCGGTGACCAGCCGGTCGGTGCCCTTGCGGCGTCCCTCCACCTGGCGGGAGACCAGCCAGACCAGCAGGGTGCCCAGGACGGCGCCGTAGATGACCGTGAGCGCGATGCTGAAGCCGGTGAGCGCCGAGAGGACGGCACCGAGCGCGATGCCGAGGGCGTAGAGGCCCAGGGCCGCGTACCGGGGCAGCTGCCGGCTGCGGCGGACCGGCCCCTCGGGGGACGTGAGCCGCGAGGGCGCGGACTGGGTGTCGGTGCTCATCAGTTGGCTCCGGAGAAGTCGGCGCGCCGCTCGACGATCCAGCGGGCGAACATGTTGACCGCCAGGGTGATCACGAACAGCGCGAGGCCGCTGGCGATGAGCGTGTTGATCGCGATGCCCGTGGACTCGGGGAACTGCAGGGCGATGTTGGCCGCGATGGTCGACGGGTTGCTGCTGGAGATCAGGTTGAACGTGATCCCGCCCGAGCCGGAGAGCACGATGGCGACGGCGAGCGTCTCGCCCAGGGCCCGCCCGAGGCCGAGCATCGCGCCGCCGATGACGCCGGACTTCCCGTAGGGGAGCACCGCCATCTTGATCATCTCCCAGCGGGTGGCGCCCAGTGCCAGGGCGGCCTCGCGGTGCAGGGCCGGGGCCTGGCTGAACACCTCGCGGGAGATCGCCGAGATGATCGGCAGGATCATGACCGCGAGGACGAGGCCGGCGGTCAGCATGGTGCGGCCGGTCGCGGACGCGGGGCCGGCGAAGAAGGGGAGGAAGCCGAGGTTGTCCTCGGCCCACCCGAAGAAGGGCACCAGCGCGGGGGCCAGCGCGGCGATGCCCCAGAAGCCGTAGACGACGCTGGGGATGGCGGCCAGCAGGTCGACGACGTAGCCCAGGCCCTGGGCCACCCGCCGCGGGGCGTAGTAGGTGATGAACAGGGCGATCGCGACGGCGAGGGGCGTGGCCACCACGAGGGCGATCACGGCGGCGATCAGCGTGCCGAAGACCAGCGGGGCGACGTAGCTGCCCAGGCCCTCGCCGCCGGGGATGTCCTCGGCGGGGGCGGTCAGCGCCGGGAGCGCCTCGCTGATCAGGAAGACGGCGACGCCGGCCAGGACCAGCAGGATGAGGATGCCGGAGCCGGTCGCGCTGGCGGCGAAGATCCGGTCACCAGGGCGGCGTACCGGCCGTGCGGTCGTGGGCTCGGACGGGGTCCTGGTCGCGGTCACCCTTGCTCCGTGGGTTGGTTCGGTCGTGTCGGGGTCCGCCCGTCCCGGGCGGGGCTGTGGCCCGGGGCGTCGGAGGACGCCCCGGGCCACGGTGTGGGGCTCGGTCAGCCGGCGGTCATCGCGTCGACCGCGGACTGGGCCTGGTCGCGCAGGGCGGCCGAGATCGGGGCGCTGCCCGCGGCCTCGGCGGCGGCCTGCTGGCCCTCCTCGCTGATGACGTAACCCATGAAGGCGGAGACGGCGTCGGTCGTGGCCTGCTCGTCGTACTGGATGCAGCCGATGTGGTAGCTGACCAGCACGATCGGGTACTCGCCGGAGCCCTCGGTCTGCCGGTTCACCTCGATGGCGAAGTCGTACTGGCCGCGGCCCTCCACGGCGGGGGAGTTCTCGACGACCGCGGCGGCGGCCTCCGGGGTCGGGGCGACGAACTCGCTGCCGACACCGACGTTGGCGATGCCCAGCTCGCCGGCCTGGCTGGCGTCGGCGTAGCCGATGGCACCCGCGCCGGCCTGGACGGCGGCCACGACGCCGGAGGTGCCGTTCGCGGCCTCACCGCCGGGCAGCGGCCACTCGCCGTCGGGCTCGGAGGTCCACACGTCCCCGGCCGTCTGGAACAGGTAGTCGGTGAAGTTGTCCGTCGTCCCCGAGTCGTCGGCACGGTGCACCGGGGTGATCGCCTGGTCCGGCAGCGTGACGCCGGGGTTGTCGGCGGCGATCGCCGGGTCGTTCCAGTTCGTGATGGCCCCCGAGAAGATCCCGGCGATCGTGGCGGGCTTCAGGTTCAGCTCGTCGACGCCCTCGAGGTTGTAGATGACCGCGATCGGCGAGATGTAGTTGGGCAGCTCGAAGACCTCGCCACCGCCGCAGCGCTCCTGCGCCTGCGGGAGCTCCTCGTCGTCCAGGGCGGCGTCGGAGCCCGCGAAGTCGGTGCCGCCGGCGATGAACTGCTCGCGGCCACCGCCGGAGCCGACGGGGTCGTAGCTGAAGTTGACGCCCGGCTGCTGCCCGTTGAACCCGGCCTGCCAGGCCTGCATCGCGGCCTGCTGGCTGCTCGCGCCGGCGCCGACGAGGTCGCCGCTGAGCTCCTCCGAGCTGCCGCCGCCGCTGGTGCTGCCGCCCCCGCTGGCGTTCTCCTCGTTGGCGGCGCCACACGCGGTGAGCGCGAGGGTGCCGGCCAGCGCCGCGGAGAGGGCGACGGCGCGCGACGTGGTGCTGAGCTTCAACTCAGTGCCTTTCGACTGGTGTGCCCGGACCTCGATGCCGGGCAGCAAGGAACCAACGAGCGCCGAAGGTAGGCAGCCGAGGTGGCCGCATCCGGGTGCCTCGGTGAACGACCGGTGAACGGCTGCAGAGCGTTTCCCCACCGGGTGAGAACCAGGTCACGTCGAGCAGGTGAACGGGCGCGCGCCCCCGTTGCGGACGGAGATCGTCCGGTACTAGGCGGACCGCCGCCAGGAGACGTCGACGGCGTGCCGCGTGAAGCCGCTGCGCTCGTAGAGCGTCACCGCGGCGGTGTTGTCCTCCTCGACGTAGAGGAGGACCTGCCCGAGGCCGCGGGTGCGCAGATGGGCCAGGCCGATGTCGGTGAGCGCCCGGCCCAGGCCGATGCCCTGGGCGTCGGGGTCGATGCCGAGCACGTAGACCTCGCCCACCGCCTCCGGCCCCTCGTCGCCGGGCGGGTGCACCTTGGTCCAGTGCGAGCCCAGGAGGGTGCCGCCGCCGTCGGGCTCCCCTCGCCAGGCCAGGAAGAACCCGGCCGGGTCGAACCACGGCTCGGCCTCGCGCAGCCGCAGGTCGGCCTCGGTCCAGCTGCCCTGCTCGGGGTGCGAGGCGAAGGCGCGGGCGTTGACCCGCAGCCAGGCCTGCTCGTCCCGGCCGGGCCGGAACGGTCGCACCGTCACGCCCTCGGGGAGCCGCAGCCGCGGATCGGGGTCGACGCCCGCCAGGTCGCGGCGCATCTGCAGCAGCACCCGCGCCCGCGTGTAGCCGCGGCCCGCGGCCAGCTCGGCCGACCCCGGCAGGTCGCCGTGCGCCCACACCCGGAGGGGGCGGTCGCCGGCGAGCTGCTCGAGCCGGGTCAGCAGGGCGGCGCCGATCCCCTGCCGGCGAGCGGCCGGGGAGACGACCAGCTCGGCCTCCGCGTCACCGGTCCCGTCGCCGCCCTCGAACCGGGCGTAGCCGGTGAGGGTGCCGTCGGGCGCCTCGGCCAGCACGTCGCGCCCGCCGTCGGGACCGCCGTGCTGCAACCGCAGCTCGGCCTCCTCCGAGAGGGGACGGACCCCGTCGCCGGCGGTCGCGGCGCGCAGCAGCGCGAGCACCGCGGCGACGTCAGCCGGGTCGAGGCGCGCGACGTCCCGGACGGCGGAGGGGGAGGACAGGGCGGCCTCAGACCAGCTCTGCGTCGGAGGCGGCCTCGGCCTCGGCCCGGGCGGCCGCGGCGGTGGCGTCGGCGACCTGCTGGTCGAGCTTGTAGCCGACGTTGCGGACCGTGCCGATCAGCGCCTCGTGCTCTGTGCCGAGCTTGGCCCGCAGCCGGCGCACGTGGACGTCGACGGTCCGGGTGCCCCCGAAGTAGTCGTAGCCCCAGATCTCCTGCAGCAGCTGCGCGCGGGAGAAGACCCGGCCGGGGTGCTGGGCCAGGTACTTGAGCAGCTCGAACTCCTTGTAGGTGAGGTCGAGCGGCCGGCCGCGGAGCTTGGCCGAGTAGCTGTGCTCGTCGATGACGAGCTCACCGGCGGTGGTCACGCCGCTGTCACCGCCGTCGACCGGCGTGGCGGCCGCCATCCGCCGGGCGGTGGCCCACTTCAGGCGGGCGTCGACCTCAGCGGGGCCGGCGGTGTCGAGCAGGACGTCGTCGACGCCCCAGTCGGCCGACAGCGCCACGAGGCCGCCCTCGGCGAGCACCGCGACCAGGGCCGAGGCGACGCCGGTGGAGGAGAGCAGCCCGCACAGCGTGCGGGCGCCGATGAGGTCGTGGCGGGCGTCGACGAGGACGACGTCGCCGGAGTCGCCGTCGAGCAGGCTGGACAGCTCGGGTGCCACCACGCGGACCTGGTGGCCCAGCAGCCCGAGAGCGGGCAGCACCTCGGTCGTGGCCTGGCGCGCCGCGGTCATGAGCACGAGTCGCATGTCGTCTCCTCAGGGGAGCCGGGGACGAGGGGTCGTCCGGGGGCCCACGACGGCGCTGTCGAGAGACAGCAGGATAACCGACGTGTTGCAGGGACCCTGAGTCGTGATCGATCTGCAACGAGTGACGGGAGCCACGGTCGACGGCGTGCGCCCGCAGGCGTCGACAACCCGGGGCCACCGCGGTGCGGGCGGCCGCCCGCGTCGGTGGTCCCGGGGTCCGGACACGCCGAGAGCGGCGCCCCGAACAGCTCGTCGAGCGGATCGGGCGCTGGGCGTCTGCGACGATCGACCCGTGACTGCGGCCGCACTGCGCACGAGGGCGACGGCCCGGGGGCACCACGTCCCCTCGGCCGCCCTGGCGGCCGTCGCCACGGCGCTGCTCCTGGTGCCCGCCGAGGTCGCGGGCGAGGTCGGGCGGGTGGCCGCGGTCGCCGTCCTCCAGGCCGCCCTCGTCGCGGCGTGGGTGCCGGCCACCGGCATCCCGGGGCGGGTCGGTGCGCCGCTGCTGGGCCTGGCGGCGGCCGCGGGTGCCGACGCGCTGCTCGTCCTCCCGGAGCGGCCCGAGCTGGGGTCGCTGCTGGCGGTCCCGGGGCTGGGCTTCCTCGCGGCCGTGCTGCACCAGATGTTCCGCCCGGCGCCGCGCCGGGACGTCGTCGGCTCGCTGGCCGGGGTCGTGCTGCTGGTCTGCGCGGTCTCGGCCCTGGCGGTGCTGCTGCTCCTGGCGGGGGAGGGCCAGGACGGGGACGCCGCCACGACGGCCCTGCTGGTGGTCGGGACCACGCTCGTCGTCGGTCACCTGGTCGACCTGGTGGCGCTCCGCCCGACCGTCGCCCCCGGCGTCTCGCGAGGGGTGCCCGGGCTCGTGCTGTCGGTGCTGGCCGGCGCCGCCGTGGCGCTGGTCCGCCACGGCCCCGCGGACCTGTTCGAGGTGCTCGCCGTCCTCACCTTCGGCCTCGGGCTCGGCGGGGTCGCCGCCCTCGTCGGTCTGGCCGCCCAGTACGGAACGGCCGAGGGCCCGCGGCGGGCCTGGGCCGCGCTGCTGGTGCAGGCGGTGTTGCCGTTCGCGGCCTGCGCCCCGGTCGCCTTCTCCCTCGTCCTGCAGGACGCGTTCTGATGCGTGCCCTGCTCGTCGTCCTCCTGCTGCTGGTCGGCCTCGCCGTCGTGGCCGACCGGGTGGGCGTCGGCGTCGCCGAGGACCGCGTCGCGCAGGTCATCGAGGAGCGCGGGCAGCTCGCCGGGCAGCCGGAGGTCGACATCCGCGGGTTCCCGTTCCTGACCCAGGCGTTGGGCGGTACCTACGAGGACGTCCGCATCTCGCTGACGGCGGCCGAGCTCGGCCAGCCGGAGGGCACGCGGGCCGACGTCTCGCTGCGCGGGGTGCACGTCCCGCTGTCCGACGTGCTGTCCGGATCGGTGCAGGAGGTGCCGGTCGACCGCATCGACGGGACGGCGACGCTGTCCTACGCGCTGCTGTCCGAGCAGCTGGGCCCCGGCACCACGCTGACCCGTGAGGGCGACGGGCTGCGCGTCCAGCGGACCGTGGAGCTGGCCGGTCTGACCGTGCCCCTGACCGCGGTCGGCACGGTCGGCCTCGACGGCGGCGACCTGGTCGTCGACGTCGAGGAGGCCTCCGGCGCGGGGGTGGACCTGCCGGGCTTCCTCGTGGACGAGGCCGGTGACCTGCTGGACCTGCGCTACCCCGTGCCGGAGCTGCCCTTCGGGTTGGCGCTGACCGGTGTCACCCCCGGCGACGACGGCGTCGACGTCGCCGTGGCGGCCACCGACGCGGTGCTGCGGGGCTGACCGCCCGGGAACACCCGCCCGGCCGGCCGCGGTTGTGCCGGGCGTGGGTCCCGTCGACGTGCCGCCCGACGTCCTCACGGCGCTGGGTGTGCGCCCCGAGGAGGCCGACCTGACCGTCGTCCAGTTCTCCACCGCCTTCTGCGGGCCGTGCCGGGCGACCCGGGCGCGGCTGCGGCAGCTGGCGGCGACGCGGCCGCGGCTGGCCGCCGTCGACGTCGACGCCGAGAGCCACCTCTCCGCGGTCCGCGCGCTCGACGTCCGGAGCACCCCGACGCTGCTGTTCCTCGCCCGCGACGGTCGCCTGGTGGGACGCGCCGACCGGGCGCCGCGGGCCGGCGAGCTCGCCGCGCTGGTCGATGCGCACCTCGGGCCGGGCCCGGGCACCCGGGACGGGTGGGACGTGTGATCCGTTACCCTCGCGCCGTGGGCATCCTGCTGACCTCACGCCGCACGGTGGACCTGTGCCGCGTCGGCAGCTGCCTGTGTCCGGCCTCCTGAGCGCCGGCCCCGCCCGCCCAGGACCGCCCGACCGACGACGTGCGGGCGCACGGCCGATCGCCCGGCCGACCCCGACGCGGAGCGCTCCGACTCACTCCGCCCCCACCTGAACCGTCCGGCGGGTCGCCCCGGCCCGCACCGCCCGACCCGCACCCACACACAGGGAGGAACACCCCCCATGAGCCGCAACGACGTGCTCGTCTCCGCCGACTGGGCCCAGGAGCACATCGGCGCCCCCGGCATCGTCTTCGTCGAGGTCGACGAGGACACCAGCGCCTACGACAAGGGCCACATCGAGGGCGCCGTGAAGCTGGACTGGAAGACCGACCTCCAGGACCCCCTGCGCCGCGACTTCGTCAGCAAGGAGCAGTTCGAGCAGCTGCTGTCCGAGCGCGGGATCAGCAACGGCGACACCGTCGTCCTCTACGGCGGCAACAACAACTGGTTCGCCGCCTACGCGTACTGGTACTTCAAGCTCTACGGCCACCAGGACGTCAAGCTGGTCGATGGCGGTCGCAAGAAGTGGGAGCTCGACAGCCGCCCGCTGTCCACCGACACCGTGTCGCGGCCGGCCACGCAGTACCGGGCACAGGAGCCCGACACCTCCATCCGCGCCTTCCGCGACGAGGTCGTGGCCGCGATCGGCCAGAAGAACCTGGTCGACGTCCGCTCGCCCGACGAGTTCGCCGGCAAGCTGGTCGCCCCGGCCCACCTGCCGCAGGAGGGCGCGCAGCGTCCGGGTCACATCCCGACCGCGGTGAACGTGCCGTGGAGCAAGGCGGCCAACGAGGACGGCACCTTCAAGAGCGACGAGGAGCTGGCCAAGCTCTACGCCGACGCCGGTCTCGACACCGGCAAGGACACCATCGCCTACTGCCGGATCGGCGAGCGCTCGAGCCACACCTGGTTCGTGCTGCGCGAGCTGCTCGGCCACCAGAACGTCAAGAACTACGACGGTTCGTGGACCGAGTACGGCTCCCTCGTCGGCGTCCCCATCGAGAAGGGGGCCTGAGCATGTGCGGCGCTCCCAAGCAGGGCGGTGCCCTGGCGGGCGTGGACCTGACGACCCAGACGGTCATCCAGGGCTCGGTGTGGCACGACGGCGCGCCGGTCGCCGGGGCCTACGTCCGGCTGCTGGACTCGACCGACGAGTTCACCGCCGAGGTCGTGACCAGCCCCGAGGGCGAGTTCCGGTTCTTCGCCGCGCCCGGTGAGTGGAAGCTCCGCTCCCTGGCGCCGGTCGGCAAGGGCGAACGCCTGGTCACCGCCGACGTCGGCCTGAACGAGACCACCGTCGCCATCGACTGACGGAGGGACCCCTCCAGGGCCCCCCGCGACAGCGCCCGCACCGGCAGCCGCCGGGGCGGGCGCTGTCGCGTTCTCAGGAGATGTCGGGCGGCAGCCGGTTGGGCCCTGCCTCCGGCGGGCGCGGGCGGTCCTCCGGATAGGCGCGGACGGCGACGAGCGCGACGTCGTCCGCGCCGTCCACCGGCAGCATCCGGGCCAGCAACGCGTCGCAGAGCTCCTCGAGCGGCACCGCGCCCAGGTCGCGGAGCGCCTCGCGCAGCACCGCCAGCCCCTCGTCGAGGTCGGCGTCCCGGCGCTCGACCAGGCCATCGGTGACCAGCAGCAGGGTGTGCCCGTCGTCGAGCTCGACCGTGTGGTCGGTGCGCGGGGCGTCGGGGTCCACGCCCAGCATGAGATCCGGGCGGGTCTCCAGCAGCGTCGTCGTCCCGTCGGGCGCCAGCAGGAGCGGCGGCAGGTGCCCGGCGTTGCTCCACCGCAGCACGCGGGTGCCCCGCACCGGTACGTCGGGGCGGCGCTCGACCCGCACGAGGACCACGGTCGCCAGGCTGCTCACCGCCAGCCCCCGGGCGGCGTGCTCGGCGCGGGTCAGGGTCGCCGACGGCGGCTCGTCGTTGTCGTAGGCCAGTGCGCGCAGCAGTCCGCGCAACTGGCCCATGGCCGCCGCGGCGTCGCTGTCGTGGCCCACGACGTCCCCGATGACCAGCATGGTCGCGCCGTCGGGCTGCAGGAACGCGTCGTACCAGTCGCCGCCGACTTGGGCCTCGTGCGCGGCCGGCCGGTAGCGGACCGCGATGTGCAGGTGGTCCGGCTCGGGCGGTGGCGTGAGGAGGGCCTGCTGCAGCCGGTCCGAGAGCGCGCGCTGGGTCGCGGCCCGCTCGGCCAGCTGCTGCAGTTCGGCCGCCTGCCGCTGCGCGGCCAGCCGGTCGGTGAGGTCGCGGAAGGAGACGACGACGCCGGTCACCGCGCCGTCCTCCAGCATGGGGACGGCGATCAGCTCCACCGGCACCGGCCTGCCGTCGCGGTGCCAGAAGACCTCGTGGTCGCCGGCGACCGTCCGGCCGGTGCGGAGCGCCTGCCACACCGGGCACTCCTCCCGGGGGTAGGGGGTGCCGTCGGGGCGGACGCCGTGCATGAGGTCGTGCTGGTCCAGGCCCAGCTGCTCGGCCGCCGGGCGACCGGTGATCCGCACCGCGGCGGGGTTGACGAACTCGACCCGGCCGGCCGCGTCCAGGCCGTAGATGCCGTCGGCGACGTTGGCCAGCACGCGCTCGTAGCGCGCCACCGCGCGGTCGAGCTGCGCCTCCACCGACCGGAGGATCGGCACGTCGTCCGCCCCTGTCCGATGGTCCTCGATGAGGCCGCCCTCCTCCGCGCTCCCGACACCTGCTCCGTCACCCGCTCGGGCACACGCCGCAGCCCACCAGCGTGCCATGCCGTGCGGCGGCGTTCCCGCCGGTGGAGGCTGCACGACCAGTGGCCGACGGGCCGGCCGACGTCGGGGACACCCAGCGGCGCGCTCGGTCAGGACGGCGGTGGCACACGTACGGGGTGTGACGCCTTCGGAGGCTCACCCAGGGGTGCAGTCGCGCAACACGGGCGTCAGCCGCGGGCGAGACCGATGAGCTGCGCCAGTTCGTCCATCGCGCGGTCGAAGTACCGGTCGGCGTCCTCGACCGAGCCGACGAAGTGCCCGAACAGCTCGAAGCTGATCGTCCCGTAGATGGAGCTCCAGGCCAGCAGGGCGCGCAGCCGGATGGTGTCGTCGAGGGCGGGGTGCTCGCCGCCGAGGACGGCGACCGTGTCGTCGCTGAGCAGCGTGCGGTCCCGCGCCGCCTCGGTCCGCTCCGGCAGGACGCCGCTGCGGGCGGCATCGCCGAGGACCCGGCCGAGGACGACGCCGACCCGGCTGGCGGCGGGGACGGTGTCGCGCGGCGCCGCGTAGCCCGGCACCGGCGACCCGTAGAGCAGGGCGTACTCGTGCGGGTGCGCCCGGGCCCACGAGCGGACGGCGCGGCAGACGGCCAGCCAGCGCTCGCGCGGCGGGGCCGCGGGGTCGTCGGCAGCTTCTGCGGCGGCGCCGAGCGCGTCGTAGCCGTCGATGATCAGTTGGGTCAGCAGGTCGTCCCGGCTGGGGAAGTAGCGGTACAGCGCCGACGACGCCATGCCCAGCTCCCGCGCAACGGCCCGCAGGGAGAGCGCGGCGGCGCCCACCTCGGCCAGTTGCCGGCGCGCGGCGTCGGTGATCTCGGCGGTCAGCTCGGCGCGGACGCGTTCCCGGGCGGTGGGCGGCACCTCCTCATCATCGGCTACGCGAGCACCGCACGCAACGGTGAGCACCGCTCTTGACGCGACGCGACAGGTCTGCGAGCGTCGAACACATCCGAGAGCACTGCTCTCACACCCTCGAGGAGGCCGACATGGGACTGCACGTCATCGTGGGCAAGGGCGCCGTCGGGACGACGACCGCCGAGGTGCTGGCCGCGCGCGGGCACCGCGTGCGGGTGCTCTCCCGCAGCGGCGGCACCTCCACCGACACGGTGGAGCACCGGCGGGTGGACGCCGCCGACCCCGCGGCGCTGGCCGCCGCGGCTCGCGGCGCGGACGCCCTCTACAACGCGGTCAACCCCGCCTACGACCGCTGGGCCACCGACTGGCCCCCGGTGGCCGCGGCGCTGCTGAGCGCGGCCGAGCGCACCGGCGCAGGGCTGGTCACCATGTCCAACCTCTACGTCTACGGCCGGCCGACCGGCCCGATGACGCCCGAGAGCCCGCTGGCCGCCACCGACCTCAAGGGCCGGGTGCGGGTCGCGATGTGGCGGGAGGCGCTGGCTGCGCACGAGGCCGG
The DNA here is from genome assembly GCF_054050095.1 of Geodermatophilus sp. SYSU D01105. Lineage (NCBI taxonomy): Bacteria > Bacillati > Actinomycetota > Actinomycetes > Geodermatophilales > Geodermatophilaceae > Geodermatophilus > Geodermatophilus sp. SYSU D01105. The sequence continues at coordinate 35,950 of NZ_JBJGYR010000012.1, read as the reverse complement.
TCGCGTCCGGGTGACCGAGGCCCGCGCCGCGGACTTCGTCGGCCCGCAGGTGCCGGCCGAGCACTCGCACCTGGTCCGGCAGCTGCCCGCGGTCCGCCGGGGTCGGCGCGCGTGGGTGGTCGGGGACCCCGACGCCCCGCGCAGCTGGGCACACCTGCCCGATGTCGCGGCCACGCTGGCGACGCTGGGCACCGAGGAGCGGGCGCTGGGCCGGGCGTGGCACGTCCCCAGCGCGCCGCCCCGCTCCCAGCGCCAGGCCCTCGGCGACCTCGCCGCCGCCATGGGCAGGCCCCCGGTCCCGGTGAGCGGGATCCCGTGGGCGGTCCTGCGCGGCATCGGCCTGGTGTCCCCGGTGATGCGCGAGGTCGTCGACGTCCGCCACCAGTTCGACCAGGAGTACGTCATCGACGCCACCGCCACCACGGCCACCTTCGGGCTCACCGCCACCCCGTGGGCCGAGGTGGTGGCGGCGACGGCCGGATCGGTGCCGACGACGGCCTGACGGAGGACCCCGTCCTCCGTCGGAGGACGGGGTCCTCCTCACCACTCGCAGGCTCGCGGCGAGCCTCTGGAGGGGGTCGCCTGGACGGGGCCGTGCCAGCAGGTCGCCAGCCGGTCCTACGGTGGAGCGCATGGTCGCTGCCTGGGTCCTCGTCACCCTGGCGTCGCTCGCCGCCCTCGGCTGCGGGTACGGCGCCGTCCGGCTCGCCCGCCGGCCGAAGGGGGTGCGTCGATGACCGACGCCACCGAGCTGCCGGTCCCCGACACCGTCGACGTCCGGTCCGGCCCGGGGGTCTCCGAGGAGCTGCTGGCGGTCCTGCCGCTGCTCGGCGAGTGGCACGGCGAGGGCCAGGCCGCCGGCGCCGAGGGCGACCACCGGTTCGGTCAGTGGATCCGGTTCAGCCACGACGGGCGGGGGTTCCTCGCGTACGAGTCGCGGACCTGGCGGCTCACCGACGACGGGCAGATCGTCGGTCCGGAGAGCCGGGAGTCCGGCTTCTGGCGGCCCCGGGGCCGGGACGACGTCGAGCTGCTGGTGGCCAGCCCCGACGGCCTGGTGGAGATCTACGTCGGCCGGGCCCGGACGACGACCAGCTGGGAGCTCACCAGCGACGTCCTCGCCCGCACCCCCGACGCACCCGACGTGGCGCGCGCCGTGCGGCTCTACGGCATCGTCGAGGGCGCGCTCATGTACGCGATCGACCGGGCGGCCGGCGACCAGCCGCTCGCGCCCACGATGTCCGCCCGCCTGGAGCGGATCCGATGACCGCGTCGTCCCCCGCCACCCCGCGACAGGTCGCCGACCGGTACGTCGACGCCGTCTGCGACCTCGACCCGATCGTCGCCACCTCGCTGGGCACCCGCCCCGGCGACGACCGGCTGCCCGACCCCAGCCCGGCGGGGCTCGAGGCCGAGGAGCAGCTGGCCCGCGACACCCTGGCCGAGCTGGACCGGGTGCTGGCCGCGGAGCCAACACTGGCCGACGACCCGGTGGAGCGGCGCTGCGCCCGCCTGCTGCGGGAGCGGCTCGGCGCCGAACTGGCCGCCGCGGAGGCGGGCGAGGGGCTGCGGGCGCTGTCGAACCTGACCAGCCCGGTGCACTCGGTGCGGCAGGTCTTCCTGCTCATGCCCACGGCCTCCGAGGACGACTGGGCGGTCGTCGCCCGCCGGATGGCCCGGGTGCCGGAGGCCTACCGGGGCTTCCGCGCAGCGCTGGAGGAGGGCGCCCGCCGCGGGCTGTTCGTCGCTCCGCGGCAGGTCTCCACCGTGGTGGGGCAGCTGGAGGAGTGGCTGGCCGGGCCGTTCTTCGGTCGCTTCGCCGCCGACGGCCCGGAGGAGCTGCGCGGCGAGCTGGCGGCCGCGGCGCGCGCGGCCGACGAGGCGGTGGCCGAGGTGCGGGACTTCCTCCGCGACCGCTACGCCCCGCAGGTCGAGGGGACGCCCGACGCCGTCGGCCGCGACCGCTACGCGCTGGCCGCCCGCCGCTGGACCGGCTCCGACCTCGGCGCGGGCGCCGGGCTGGAGGAGGCCTACGCCTGGGGCTGGGCCGAGCACCGGCGCATCCTCGCCGAGCAGCGGGCCGCGGCGACCGAGGTCGTGCCCGGTGCCGGCCCGCAGGAGGCCATGCGCTGGCTGGACGTCCACGGCCCGGCCGTCGAGGGCGTCGAGGCCATCCGGGAGCGGCTGCAGGCGATGATGGACGAGGCGATCAGGGCCCTCGACGGCACACACTTCGAGCTGGCCGAGCCGATCCGCCGCGTGGAGGCGATGATCGCGCCGCCGGGCAGCGCCGCCGCCCCCTACTACACCCGGCCGGCGCACGACTTCTCGCGGCCGGGCCGCACCTGGCTGCCCACCCTGGGGCGGGAGCGCTTCCCGCTGTGGGACCTGACCTCGATCTGGTACCACGAGGGCGTCCCCGGCCACCACCTGCAGCTGGCGCAGTGGGCCCTCGTGTCGGGGCAGCTGTCGACCTACCAGACCTCGCTCGGCTCGGTCGGGGCCAACGTCGAGGGTTGGGCGCTCTACGCCGAGCGGCTCATGGACGAGCTCGGCTACTTCCCCGACCCCGGGACCCGGCTGGGCTTCCTCGACGCCCAGCAGCTGCGGGCGATGCGGGTCGTCGTCGACATCGGCATGCACCTGCAGCTGCCGGTCCCCGACGACGCCGAGGGCGTGCTGGCCGAGCACCGCGGACGGCCGTGGACGCCGGAGCTCGGGCGGGCGTTCTTCGGCGAGCACAGCGGCAGCAGCCCGGCCTTCCTCGACAGCGAGCTGGTCCGCTACCTGGGGCTGCCCGGCCAGGCGATCAGCTACAAGCTCGGGGAGCGGGCCTGGCTGGAGGGCCGGGAGGAGGCGCGGAAGGCCCGCGGCGACGCCTTCGACCGCAAGGCCTGGCACATGGCCGCGCTGTCGCAGGGTTCGCTCGGGCTCGACGACCTCGCCGCGGAGCTCGCCGTCCTCTGAGTGTCAGGGGGCGTCGAGCGGCAGCGGGTTGACCGTGTCGGCGTCCCAGGTGACCGGCTGGGTGGGGGAGACCTCCGCCGTCTCCAGCTCCCCGGCGGCGAGGACGGCGTCGACGCAGGCCGGGCTGCCACCGACGAAGGTGGTCACCAGGTCGATGTCGGTGGCGACGAACCACGCGCGGTCGGCCGGCCACCACAGGTTGGCGCTCTGGCTGGCCGGCTCGGGGAGCAGGTTGGCCTCCGCGAGCTCCACGGGCCCGCGCAGCAGCCAGAAGGCGCGGCCGGGGAGCTCCAGGCGCGGGAGCGGCTCGAGGTGGGGGAGCGCCAGGGCCTCCGCCCAGTGCGTGGACAGGCCGAACCAGCAGTCGTCGGGTGTCCCGGTGTGCCCTCGGAGGACCCGGGCGAGGGCGGCGGCGACGTGCTCGGGCAGGTGCCCGAGGGCGGGTGAGTCGTCCCACAGCGGCGACTGGTTGTCCTCGCCCAGGAACTCCATCGACCCGGTGATCGAGGTCCACTCCATGGCCGGGTGCGCGACGGTCCCGTTGGCCTCGGCCACCTCGGCCCACGACACGTCGTGGTCGTCGAGGCCGTCGTACCGGACGGCCGGGTGGAAGACGCGGGCGTAGGCCGCGAAGACCGGGGGGACCAGCCCGGCGACGGTCGCCGCCTCCTGCCCGCGCACGGCCGCGGCCACCCACGCCGCTGCGGAGGCGTCCGTCTCGACGTCGGCCTCCCTGCCCGTCCCGCCGGCGACCACCCGCGGACCTCCCCCGGAGAACGGACAACCCCCGGGCTGCTCCGCGGCGCTGACCCTGCTGGGCAGGGGAGCTGCACGCGGGCCGACTGGACAAGTGTCGGCGGCCCGGGGGTCGGGTGACTGTCCGGTTCTCGCTCGCCGCCGTACGACGGACGGGCGATCTGCCGTCGCTCAGACTGTCGTCTGAACGGGCGGCCCATCTGGACGGCGGCTAGCGGACAGCCACCTCACGAGTCCGATAAGCATGCAAAGTTCGGACCACCTCCCTTCTCGTGTACCTCGACGGTACGTCGGGGGAGCGAGGGTCGGCAACGCGGATTTTCAGCCCTCGGCGGAACGCCGTTGGTAGACGTCGGGGACGCCGTCGGCGTCCCGGTCCGCCTGCTCCTCCTCCGCGATCCGCCGGTAGCGGCGGTTGCGCAGCCGCAGGACGACGGTGGCGAGCAGCGCCGCGGCGAGCGTGCCGGTGAGGATGCCGACCTTGGCGTGGTCGTAGGTCGGTGAGCCGAGGCCGAAGGCCAGCTCGGTGATCAGCAGCGACACGGTGAACCCGATGCCGCCGAGGAGTGCCAGGCCGACCACGTCCGGCCAGCCGAGGTCCTCGTCGAGCTCGGCACGGGTGAACCGGGACACCAGCCAGGTGGCGGCGGTGATGCCGATCGCCTTGCCGGCGACCAGGCCGACCGCGATCCCGAGCGCCACCGAGTCGGTCACCGAGGCGCCCAGCCCGGAGAGCCCACCGACGGCCACGCCCGCCGAGAAGAAGGCGAACACCGGGACGGCGACCCCCGCCGACAGCGGCCGCAGCCGGTGCTCGAAGTGCTCGGCCAGGCCGGGGCCGGCACCCGGACCGCCGGCGGCCTCGCTGCGCACCACCGGCACGGTGAAGGCCAGCAGCACGCCGGCCACGGTGGCGTGCACCCCCGACTCGTGCACCAGCACCCAGGTCACGGCCGCCAGCGGGAGGAGCAGCCACCAGCTGCGCACCCGCCTCTGGACGAGCAGCCCGAACAGCCCCAGCGGCACCAGCGCCAGCAGCAGCGGGACGACCGAGAAGTCGTCGGTGTAGAAGACCGCGATCACCACGATCGCCAGCAGGTCGTCGACGACGGCGAGGGTGAGCAGGAAGGTCCGCAGACCGCTGGGCAGGTGGGTGCTGATCACCGCCAGGACGGCGAGGGCGAAGGCGATGTCGGTGGCCGACGGGATCGCCCACCCGCGCAGGGCGCCGTCGTCCCGGCCGAGGTTGAGCAGCACGAACAGGAGAGCCGGCACGGCCATGCCGCCGACGGCGGCGGCGACCGGGAGGGCGGCGCGTCGCGGATCGCGCAGGTCGCCCGCGACGAACTCGCGCTTGAGCTCCAGCCCGGCGACGAAGAAGAAGAGCGCGAGCAGCCCGTCGGCCGCCCAGGTGCCGAGGGTGAGGTCCAGGTGGAGTGACGCCGGACCCACCCTGGTGTCGCGGAGCGTCTCGTACGTCTCCGCCCACGGCGAGTTGGCCCAGACCAGCGCGATCACTGCGGCGACCAGCAGCAGGGCGCCGCCGACGGTCTCCCTGCGGAGGACGTCGGCGATCCGGCTCGCCTCGGTCCAGGAGCCGCGGCCGAAGAGCCGGGCGGGGGTGGGCGTCGTCACGGGGCGGCTCCAGGGGGAGGGGTCGGGTCAGGGACCTGCCGACCAGACTTCCCGGCGCACCTGCCGGAGACCCTACCGGGCGCTTCCCCGAGCGGGACGGTGGCCGGGCGCACGCTCCGTACAGTGGGCGCCGTGACAGCTCGCTCCACGCCCGGTCCCTGGAGCAGCCGGTGAGGCTCGCCGAGCTCGCCGGTCGCCGGGTCGGCGTCTGGGGTCACGGGCGCGAGGGGCGGGCCGCCGTCCGCGCCGCTGCGGCCGCCGGTGCGGCCGGCGTCGTCGTGGTCGACGCGGTGCTCCCCTCGGCCGAGGACCTGCCGCCAGGTGCCGAGGCCGGCACCGACGTCGCGGCTCTGACCTCCTGCGACGTCGTCCTGCGGTCCCCGGGCATCAGCCCCTATCGCGAGGACGCCCGGGCGCTGGCCGCGCGCACGACGATGGCGTCGGGCACCGGGATCGCGCTGGCGGAGTTCGCCGCGCGGTCGGTGCCGACCCTCTGCGTCACCGGCACCAAGGGGAAGAGCACCACCAGCGCGCTCGCCGCCGCGGTCCTCACCGCCGCGGGGCGGCCCGCCGTGCACGCCGGCAACATCGGCACGCCGCTGCTCGACGTCCTGCTGGACGGGGTCGTCACCGACGGCACGTCACTGGTCGTCGAGGTCTCCAGCTACCAGGCGGCCGCCGTCGAGGGGTTCTCCGGGTTCGGCGCGGTGACCTCCCTGGCGCCCGAGCACCTCGACTGGCACCGCACGGTCGAGGCCTACTACCGCGACAAGCTGCACGTCTTCACCGGCTGCGGCCCGGGGACCGTGGTGGTCGGCGGGCAGGCCCGCGCGACCGCCGAGCGGTACCTGGACCCGGCGGTGCTCGTCGACCCCGCCGACGTCGTCGCCGAGGAGCAGCTGGCCGGCTTCCGGCCGGCGCACCTGCCGGGGCTGCACAACGTGGCCAACCTGCACGTCGCGCTCGCCGCCTGCGTGCGGATGGGCGTCGACATCGTGCGCTCCGGGGAGGCCGTCCGCCGGGCCGTGACCGACTTCCGGGCGCTGCCCCACCGGCTCTCCCCGGTCGCCACGAGGGACGGCGTCACGTTCGTCGACGACACGCTGAGCACCACCCCGGTGTCGGTGCTGGCTGCCCTCGACGCGTTCGCCGGGCAGCACGTGACCCTGCTCGCCGGCGGGCAGGACCGCGGCCTGGACTACACCGACCTGGCCCGCGCCGTCGTGGCCCGCGGTGGCTCGGTGCGCGTGGTCACCGTCCCCGACACCGGGGCCCGGCTGGCCGCCGACATCCGCGCCGACGCGGCCCGCGCCGGGGTCGCGGCACCGGTCACCGAGACCGCGTCCCTGGACGAGGCCGTGGCCGAGGCCCTCCGGACCGCACCCCACGGCGGGGTCGTGCTGCTCTCGCCCGGCGCCCCCAGCTACAACCGCTACCGCAACTACGAGGAGTTGGCACGGACCTATGAGCAGATCCTCCTCGACGCCGGAGCGCACCGTGTCTGAGCCGTTCGTCGTGGCCGACCGCTCGCTCGACCCGGCCACCGGGGAGGCGGCGTTCACCTACTCGCTGGCCGGTGACGAGTTCACCGAGCGGCTCACCCTCGACCGCGAGCTGCTGACCGGCGCGGACCCCGCACGCCTGGACGCCGCCCTCGACCTGGTGCACCTGGTCATGGGCACCAGCTACTACAAGCTGCGCGCGCCCGGCCGCGTCGTGGTGCGGCGACCGGTCACCAAGGCCCAGTTCGCCGTCGCCGAGGCCGCCTACACGCACGGCCTGGGGGAGTTCGCCGCGGTCAACCGGCTGCCCGTGCCGCACGAGGTGGCCTGGGAGGTCGAGCTGCGGTCGGCCGACCCGGTCCCGGCGCACGTCGGCGGCCGCGGCGCGCTGCTGCCGGTCGGCGGTGGCAAGGACTCCGCGCTGGCGCTCGTCGTCGTCAGCCCGGCCACCGCCCTGGCGATCAACCCGACCGGCGCCCAGCGGGACGTCACCCGCGCCGCCGGCGTGCCGCTGCTCGGCGTCCGCCGCCGGCTGGACCCGCTGCTGGCCGAGCGGACGGCGGCCGGCGGGCTCAACGGCCACGTGCCGGTCACCGCCATCAACTCGGCGATCTCCACGCTGGTGGCGGTGCTGGGCGGGTTCGGCCCGGTGGTCTTCGCCAACGAGCGGTCGGCCGACGAGGAGACCCTGTCGGTGAACGGCGCGCGGGTGAACCACCAGTACTCGAAGTCCTACGAGTTCGAGCGGTTCTTCGCCGCCGCGGCCGCCGAGGTGGGGGTCGGGTACTTCAGCCTCACCCGGCAGCTGTCGGAGCTGGCCACGGTCGCCACCGTCGCCGCCCTGCCCGGCCTGCGCGACGAGATCCTCAGCTGCAACCGCTCCTACACCCAGAAGCACCTCGGGGGCGAGGCCGGCCAGCGCTGGTGCCTGCACTGCGACAAGTGCCTGTTCACCTTCCTCTGCTTCGCGGTGTTCCTGGAGCCGGCCGAGGCGGCGGCGATGTTCGGCGGCAACCCGCTGGAGGACCTGGCCCTGGTCGACGGCTTCCGCACTCTCTGGGCCACCGAGAAGCCGTTCGACTGCGTGGGGGAGCGGGCCGAGAGCGCCGCGGCCATGGCGCACCTGGCCGGCAGCACGGTCTGGGGCGGGTACCCCGTCGTCCGGGCGCTCGGCGGCGAGGCGGCGTCGTTCGCCGCGGTCACCGGCGCGACCGTCGAGGGCTTCCTCGAGCCGCGGGGGGAGCACGCGGTCCCCGAGGAGCAGCTGACCGCGCTGCGGCGGGTGCTCGCGGAGGCCCGTCCGCCGGTGCGGTGAGCTCCGCCGCCACCGGGGTGGCGGCGCGGCTGGCGGCGGTCGAGCGCGCGGTCCTGCGGCCCGGCGCCCGCGACGTCAGCGGGCTCGGGGCCGCCGTCGCCGGGCAGCTCGCCCGCCTGGCCGGCAGCCTCGCCGCCGCCGGGGAGGCCCGCTCCCGCGTGGGCCTGGTGACCGGCGTCCACATCGCGTGGGCGCCCCGCCCCGCGGCGGAGACCGACGGGCCGGTGGGGACGGCGGTCCTCGCGGCGGCGCTGGCCACGCTGGGTGCCGAGCCGGTGGTCGTGACCGACGAGCCGTGCGCCGAGGTGACCGACGCCTGCCTGGGTGTCCTCGGCGCGGGACGGCTCACGGTCGTCCCGGCGGAGGACGACGACGAGGCCGCGGTCGCCGGCCGGGTCGCGGGTCTGGGCCTGTCGCACCTGGTCGCCGTGGAGCGCCTCGGGCCCAACGCGCAGGGCCGGGTGATGACGATGCGGGCGGTGGACATCACGCCGTCCACGGCTCCGCTGCACGCGGCGTTCACGCTCCCGGGCCTGGTCACCGGCGCGGTCGGCGACGGCGGCAACGAGATCGGCATGGGCAACGTGCCGGCCGACGTCGTCGCCGCGTGCATCGCCGACGGGGAGCGGATCGCCTGCCGGGTGCCGGTCGACGCGCTGGTGACCGCCGGCACGTCCAACTGGGGGTGCTACGCGCTGGTCGCGGCGCTCGCCGTCCTGGTCCCGCGGCGCGGGCCGGAGCTGCGCACGCTGCTCGACCCGGCCGTGGACGCCGCGGTGCTGGACGCCGCCACCGCGGCCGGCGGGATCGACGGCGTGACCGGCTCCCCGGGCGCCTCGGTCGACGGCGTCCCGGTGCCCACCTACGCCGACCTGCTCGCGGACCTCCGCGACCTGGCGCGGGCATAGGCTGCACCGCGTGGCCGACTCGCACCGCACGGAGCTCGCCGCGCCGCTGGCCGAACGCCTGCGGGCCCGCGGCCTGCGGCTGACCACCCAGCGCCAGCGGGTGCTCGCCGCCGTCGCCGCGATCGAGCACGCCACCCCGGAGGCGATCAGCGCCCGGCTGCGGGAGGACGCCGGCCCGGACGGCGCCGCCCCCGACACCTCCACGGTCTACCGCACCCTCGAGCTGCTGGAGCGGCTCGGCCTGGTGTGGCACACCCACCTCGGCAAGGGCGCGCCGGTCTACCACGCGGCCGAGCACCCGCACGTGCACGTCGTCTGCCAGGGCTGCGGGGAGATCTCCTCGGCCGACCCCGGGCTGCTGGACTCCGCCGCGGAACGTCTCGCGGCCGATCTGGGTTTCCAGCTCGACGTGGGGCACGTGGCGCTCTCCGGGACGTGCCGCGCCTGCCGCGAACGAGCCGACCAGGAGAAGCCATGACCACCGCGCCGTCCCCCCTGCTGTCCCTGCCCGGTGCCGTCGCCGTCCAGGACGGCTCCGTCGCGGCGCACTACGGCGACCCCCTGCGGGAGCAGCGCGCGCTCGCCGAGGGCGCCGGCCTGGTCGACCGCAGCGACCGCGACGTGCTGGCGGTCCCGGGCGCCGACCGGCTGGGCTGGTTGCACAGCCTCACCACCCAGCACCTCGACCGGCTCGCCGAGGGCACCGGCGCCGAGGCGCTGGTCCTCTCGCCCAACGGGCACGTCGAGCACCACCTCGTGCTCGCCGACCTGGCCGGCACCACCTGGGCCGACGTCGAGCCGGGCACCGGCGCGGCGCTGCAGACCTTCCTCGACCGGATGCGGTTCCTGCTGCGCGTCGAGCCGGCCCTGGTCACCCGGGAGTGGGCGCTGCTGTCGCTGGCCGGGCCGCGCGGGGACGCCGTCCTCGCCGCCGCCGGGCTGCCCGTGCCGGCCGGACCCCACGAGGTCCTCGCCCTCGACGGCGGCGGCTGGGTGCGGCGCATGCCGCCGATCGGTGAGGGCGCACCGGTGGTGGACCTGCTGGTGCCCCGAGCGGAGCTCGCCGCCCGCGCCGACGCGCTCGTCGCCGCCGGCGCCACCCCCGCCGGCCTGGACGCGTACGAGGCGCTGCGGGTGGAGGCCCGCCGGCCGCGGTCCGGCGTCGACACCGACCACCGCACGATCCCCAACGAGACCGGGTGGATGACCACCGCCGTCCACCTCGACAAGGGCTGCTACCGCGGCCAGGAGACGGTGGCGCGGGTGCACAACCTGGGCCGGCCGCCGCGGCGGCTGGTGCTGCTGCACCTCGACGGGCTCAGCGAGGAGCTCCCGCAGCCGGGCACCCCGGTGCTCGCCGGCACCCGCGAGGTCGGGCGGGCCGGGACCGTCGTGCGCCACCACGAGCTCGGCGCGGTCGCGCTGGCGCTGGTGAAGCAGTCGGTGAAGGCGGACGCCGACCTGAGCGTGGGCGGCGCGCGGGCGTCGATCGACCCCGACGACCTGCCGGGGGATCTGGACGACACTCGGGCGGCGGTGCGGGAGCGTGTGCGGGCCGTCCGTTCTGCGACGATCCCCCGGTGAGCTCCGGCACCCTGATCACGCTCGCCCCCACGGGGGCGGAGTCCGCGAAGGCGGACGTCCCCGCGCTGCCGGTGACCGTCGACGAGGTCGTGGCCACCGCGCGCGACTGCCAGGCTCTCGGCGCCGCCGTCATCCACCTGCACATCCGGGACACCGAGACCCGGCCGACCCTCGAGCTGGGCCGGGTGCGCGAGGTGGTCGCCGCCGTCCGGGAGGCCACCGACCTGGTCGTGCAGCTGTCCACGGGCGGCGCGGTGACCGACCCGTTCGACGCGCGCCTGGCCGTCCTCGACGCCGAGCCCGACGCCGCCTCGCTGTCGCTGGGCACGGTGAACTTCGGCCGCGACGTCTTCAGCAACCCCTGGGACCTCATCGTCGAGCTGCACACCCAGATGCAGCAGCGCGGCGTCGTGCCGGAGTACGAGGTCTTCGACCTCGGCCACCTGGCGACCCTGGCCCGGCTGCTGGACAGGTACGGCCCGCCGCACGGCGGCCACGTGCACGTGGACTTCGTCATGGGCGTCCCCGGCGGCATGCCCGGGACGACGCAGGCGCTGGCCGCCTGCCTGCCGCTCCTGCCCCCGGGCGCCTCCTTCGCGGCCACCGGGGTCGGGCGCACCTCGCTGCCGGTGATGCTCGCGGCCCTGTCGGCGGGCGGCCACCTGCGGGTCGGCATGGAGGACACGCTGACCTACGCACCCGGCGAGCCGGTGCGCGACAACGCGCAACTGGTGGCCCGCGCGGCGGGGTTGGCCCGGATCGCCCAGCGCCCGCCGATGAGCACCCCGGACGCCCGCGCGTTCCTCGGCATCTCCCCCCTTCCCGTGGAGGCTTCCTCGTGACCCCCGAACCCACGCCCGCCGGCGGTGCCACCGTCGACGCGCTGCTCGACCCCGGCTTCCTCGAGGCGGCGGTGCAGCGGCCGATGGCCGACGTCCGCCGGCTGCGCCGCCAGGCCGAGCAGGAGGAGGTCAACCTCTCCTACACGCGCCGGCTGCTGCAGGGCCGGCTCGACATCGTCCGGCGTGAGCTCCAGCGCCGGGCCGAGGACGACGGCCGGTCGCTGGTCGACCTGCTGCCGGAGATCCTGGCCGAGAAGGGGCGGGGCCCGGCGCACGGCCTCGGCCGCCACCAGACGGTGCAGCCGGCCGCGCCGGAGGAGTACGAGTCGTGGGTCAACGCCCTGACGCCCGGCGTCGACCTCTCCGCCGTACCCGAGCTGACCGACGACGAGTTGGAGCGGGCCGCACGGGCGCTGGCCACCGCGGAGAGCTCGCTGTCCGAGCGTCGCCGCGGCGTGCAGCAGGTGATGGACGGCCTGGCAGCCGAGCTCGCGCGGCGGTACCGCAACGGCGAGGCCGACGTGGCCGCGCTCCTGGCCGACGAGGGCAGGTGACGGCCCCCCGCGGGGGTCCGCCGCGTGGCCGGAGAACCCCGTGCTGGCCGAGGTCTGGCGGTCGGGGTTCCTCGAGTCGGTGCACCGGGGTGCGCTGGTCGTCGTCGGCCCCGACGGCGGGGTGCTGTTCTCCGCGGGGGACGTCGACCGGCCGGTGCTGCCCCGCTCGGCGAACAAGCCGGTGCAGGCCACCGCGATGCTCGCCGCCGGCTGGACCCCCCGCTCCGCCCAGGAGCTGGCGATCGGTGCCGGCTCGCACACGGGCGAGGACGGCCACCGGGAGCTCGCCGCCGCGATCCTGGCCGCCGCCGGCCTGGGCCCGGACGACCTGGGCTGTCCCCCGGCGCTCCCGTCGGACGAGGGGACCCGGGCGGCCTGGCTGGCCGCGGGCCGGGAGCCCGAGCGGCTGGCGATGAACTGTTCCGGCAAGCACGCGGCGATGCTGGCCGCCTGCGTCGCGGCCGGCTGGCCGACCGAGGGCTACCTGGAGCGCGAGCACCCGCTGCAGGAGGCCGTCGAGCGGCGGCTGGGGGAGGCGGCCGGGACGCCGGTGGCGGCGGTCGTCGTGGACGGCTGCGGTGCCCCCCAGCACGCGCTGCCCCTCACCGGCCTGGCGCGGGGGGTGTCCTCGCTGGTCGAGGCCGCACCCGAGACCCGGGAGCGGTCGGTCGCCGACGCCATGCGCGCCCACCCCTGGTTCGTGGCCGGGACCGGCCGCGACGACACCGAGCTGATGCGCGCCGTCGACGGGCTGCTGGTCAAGGTCGGCGCGGACGGCGTGCACGTGGCGGCGCTGCCCGGGCGGGGGGCGGTGGCGCTCAAGCTGGACGACGGCGGGGAGCGCGGCCGCACGCCCGCCCTGTGCGCGGGGCTGCGGCGGCTCGGCGTCCCCGCGGAGCAGCTGGCTCCGTTCGCGCGCACCGCGGTGACGGGTGGGGACGGCGTGGTCGGTGAGGTGCGCTCGGCCGCCGTCCTGCGGGGTTGAGCCGAACACCGGGCGTGTGAGGCGGCTCACGGTACGGTGCTAGCAGAAGCGCTTGCAACTGCTAGCACCGCTGGTTAGCGTCGTATCCGTGCAGACGCCCGGCGAGTTCGTCCGTGAGCAGGTGACCACGGTCCGCGAGAAGGTGGACCAGCTCGCGGGCAGCGTCGCGGAGACGGTGGCCGCCGAGCGGTCCAAGGTCTCGGCGACCAGTTCGCAGGTCGGCAACTACATCCGGGAGCAGCGCAGCGCGGCCCGGGTGTCCCTGCGCGAGCTCGCCCGCACCGCCGGCGTGAGCAACCCGTACCTCTCGCAGGTGGAGCGGGGGCTGCGCAAGCCGTCGGCGGAGATCCTGGCCGCCATCGCCAAGGGCCTGAAGATCTCGGCCGAGACGCTCTACGAGCAGGCCGGGATCCTCGACCGCCGGTCCGGCAACCCGGACACCGTGGCGGCCATCCGGTCCGATCCCTCGCTCTCCGAGCGGCACAAGGCGGTCCTGCTCGAGCTCTACGAGACCTACGTCCGCGAGCACGCCGCCAGCGAGCCCCCCGCCCCCAGCTCGACCCCCACCCCCAGTTCCTCGAAGGAGTCCGCATGACCGCCACCGAGACCCTCAAGAAGGCCGGCCGGACCGTCGTGGTCCAGCAGAAGACCGCCCTGCTGGCCGCCGTCGGCGCCGGCGACCTCGCCGTCGAGCGCACCCGCGCCGCCGTCGGCACCCTCCGCTCGCGCGCCGAGGCCCTGCCGGGCGAGGCCCAGGTCCAGGTCGACCTGGCCGCCAAGGAGGCCCGCACCCGCGCCAACGAGGCCGCCAACCGTGCCAAGGACGCCGTCCAGTCGGCCCGCACCACCGCCGAGCACGTCGCCTCCGCCGTCCGCCCGGACGCGGTCGTCACCACCGTGTCCGGTCTGGTGAGCACCGCCCGCACCCAGGCCGTGGCCACCATCGAGACCCTCGCCCTGCGCGGCGGCAAGGTCGTCGACGAGCTGCGTCGCCAGCCGGCCGTCCGGAAGGTCGTCTTCCGCGCCGAGCGCGCCGTGGACGCCGTCGAGGACCGTCTCGAGGACGTCCTCGAGGAGACCGCCGAGGTCGTGTCCGAGGCCTCCGACGAGGTGACCTCGGTCGTCCAGAAGACCGCCGCCAAGACCGCCAAGGCCGTGGACGCGGCCGAGGAGAAGGCCGCGCAGGCGGCCGACTCGGCCAAGGCCGCGCTCGAGGAGACCGCCGAGGTGCCCGCCCCGGCCAAGCCGGCCAAGAAGAGCTCGGCGGCCCGCAAGAGCACCAAGGCCACGACCACGGCCCGCGTGAGCCGGACCCGCACCGCCAAGACCGACGCCTGACGGTCGCCCCCGCCCAGGGCCCCGGAGCTGCCTCGCGCGCTCCGGGGCCCTGTGCTGTCCGGCGTGCCCCGATGGGGTAGCGCACGACCGCGGACGCCGCTGTCGCGGGTACCCTCCGGGCATGCTGTCCTTCGACGGGGTCATCTACCTCGGGCTGTACTACGGGGCCCTGGCGCTCACCGCGTACGCCCTCGTCGACGCCCTCGTCCGGCCCGCCGCCGGGTACGTCGCGGCGGGCAAGCTCACCAAGCCGGCCTGGGCCGCGATCACCGGGCTGGCCGTGCTGGTCGTCTTCTGGCAGGGCCCGATGAGCTTCCTCGGCCTCCCGGCGATCATCGCCGCGATCGTCTACCTGGTCGACGTCCGGCCCGCCGTCCGCGGCCTGCGCCGGGGCGGCAGCAGCTGGTGACCGTCGGTCAGTAGCCGCGATCTGCGGGCAGGACGACCCACAGCACCAGGTAGGCCACGAACTGCGGGCCGGGCAGGATGCAGGAGAGCACGAACGCCAGCCGCAGCCCGGTGACCGACAGGCCGTAGCGCCGGGCGATGCCCGAACAGACTCCCGCGATCACCTTGTTGCGGGTGTCGCGGCGCAGGGGTGGGCGAACAGGCGAGGTCATGCGCCCGACCCTACGGTCGCAGCGTGCTCCTGCGGGCGGTTCCGGGCGACGTCACCGAGGCCGACGGGTCAGACGCGCTGACCGAGCGCGGCCTCACCGGCTGAAGACGCCCTCCGGCGGCTCGGGTGAGGCCACGGCGTCGACGTCGTGCACCGGCTGCGCCCGCCCGGCGAAGCGGTCCAGTTCGGTGCCCTCGACCACCCGGCTGGGCATCGGGTCGGCGGCGCAGCGGCGGACCAGCGCGGCGATCGGCAGGTCGGCGTCGGACCCGACCGCCACCAGGTTCCCGAAGCGCCGTCCCTTGACGGTCCCCGGCTCGGCGAGCAGGCAGACGTGCGCGAACACGGCGCGCAGCGTGGCCACCTGGGCACGGGCGAAGCGCAGCGGCGGGCCGTCGGCGACGTTGGCCGCGTAGACGCCACCGGGTCGCAGCACCCGCCGGGCCTGCTGCGCGTACTCGACGCTGGTCAGGTGCGCCGGGGTGCGGGCGCCGGCGAAGACGTCGCTGACCACCACGTCGGCGCTGCCCGCGGGCAGGGCCTCGAGGCCGGCGCGGGCGTCGGCGGCCCGGACCCGGACCCGTGCCCCGCGCGGCAGCGGCAGGTGGGCGCGCACGAGGTCGGTGAGCGGCTGGTCGATCTCCACCACCCGCTGCCGGGAGCCCGGCCGGGTCACCGCGACGTACCGCGGCAGGGTCAGGGCGCCGCCGCCGAGGTGGACGACGTCGATCGGCCGGCCCTCCTCGGCGGCCAGGTCCAGCACGTGCCCCATCCGGCGGACGTACTCGAACTCCAGGTGGGAGGGGTCCTCGAGGTCGACGTGCGACTGTGGCGTCCCGTCGACCATCAGCACCCAGGAGCCGTCCCGGTCGGCGTCGCCGAGCAGCTCGGCGACCCCGCCGTCCACGCGCGTGGGGCCGGGCGGGACCACCTCGGGGGCGGGGCGCCGGCTCATCGGCCGCGGAGGAGGGCCTCGGCGGCCGGGTCCCCGCCGACGGCGACCTCGGCCGGGCGGCCCCAGAGCCGGCGGAGCAGGGCCTCGGCGGGCGCCTCGAGCCGGGCGTCGGCCTCGCCGGTCCCGTCACTGACCTCCACCGCGCCGCGGTCGACCCGCACCCACCACGCGCGGCCGGTGTCGGTGGAGCGCACCGCCACGGTCGCCGTCGACGTGCGCAGCGGCTCGGTGTGCGCCCAGCGGGGGACGACGACGCACAGCAGCTCGTCGACGCCGTCCTCGGCCAGCTCCGCGTCGACCGCGGTGACCGGGACGCCGGCGGCGACCTCGAGGTCCATCCGGTGGACGGCGTGCTCGTGCGCCTGCCGGCGGACCCACGACCCGGCGACCTGCTCCGCGGCGGGGCTCATGTGCCAGGCAGGGGAGTCCGGCGGCGTGGTGCGCAGGGCGCGCACCAGGTCGGCGTGGCCGGCCGCGTACCAGTCGAGCAGGCCGTCGTCCGGGGGCTGCGGCGGGGCGGCCGGGCGCTCGGTGGACCCCGCCCGCACGATCGCGGTGGCCCAGCGGTGGACGGCGCCGAGGTGGCCGACCAGGTCGCGGATCGTCCAGGCGGGCACCCACGGGACCGGGGCATCGAGGTCCGGCGCGGCGGTCAGCCCGGCGTCGACCTCCCGGGCGAGGACGCCGAACCGCTCGCCCTCCTCGACGACGGCCTCGATGCACCGCTGCCGGAGCGCCTCGTCGATGGCCACGGCGGTCATGGTGCCCGACCCTCCCGCGCCGGCCGCGGTCAGACCGGCGCGACGGCCGACCAGCGCACGCTGACCTCGCCCTGCCGCCACCGGCGGGTGGAGCCGACGAACGGCCAGCCCTGCTCGGCGAGGGACTCCACGGCGGCGGTCCAGCGCTGGCGGGGGCCGAACGTGGACAGTCCCGCCGCGCTCGCCCAGGCCGTGTCGAAGGCCCGGAGGAACTCGTGCACCGGCTGGCCCCGGACGTTGTGGTGGATGAGCGCCTTGGGCAGCCGCTCGGCGAGGTCGGAAGGCCGGTCGAGGTCGGCCACCCGCGCCGAGAGGGTCAGCGTGAGGGGACCGTCGGCGTCGAGGGCCACCCAGACCGCCCGCCGTCCCCACTCGTCGCAGGTGCCCTCGACCAGGAGGCCGCCGGGCCCGAGCGCGGCACACATGGTCTCCCAGGCGCGGCCGGCGGACTCCTCGTCGTACTGGCGCAGCACGTTGAACGCCCGGACCAGCACCGGCCGCAGCCCGGCCAGCTCGAAACCGCCCACCCGGAAGTCGACCCGGGGCGGGTCCCGGTCGGCGGCGACGGCGGCGACCCGCTCCGGGTCGATCTCCAGGCCGACCACCTCGAGGCCGTGCACCTCGGGGGCCAGCCGGTCGACCAGTTCCAGGGTGGTCACCGCCGACGCCCCGTAACCGAGGTCCACCACCAGCGGCCGGGCCGCGTCGCGCAGCCGCGGCACCTGGGTGGCCAGCAGCCATCGGTCGACCCGGCGCAGCCGGTTGGCGTTGGTCGTGCCGCGGGTGGGCAGGCCCAGGGCGCGGGCCCGGCCGGCCGCCAGGCGCGGGTTGGCCTTCCTGGGGAGGCTGGCCCGGCGCTTGTGGTCCCCGCCTCCTGCCTCGCTCACCGGTCCAGAGGGTAGTCGCGGTTAGCGTGGAGCCGTGCAGGTCCGACGGAACGCCCCCCTGGCGGAGCTGACGACGCTGGCGGTGGGTGGTCCGGCGGAGCGGCTCGTCGAGGTCACCGACGCCGGCGAGCTGGTCGCCGCGGTCCGCGAGGCCGACGAGGCCGGCCGCCCGTTGCTGCTGCTCGGCGGCGGCTCCAACGTCGTCGCGCCTGACGCCGGCTGGCCCGGGGACGTCGTCCTCGTCCGCAGCCGCGGCGTGCGGCGCGACGGCGGGCAGCTGGTCGTGCAGGCCGGCGAGCCGTGGGACGACCTGGTCGCGTACACCGTCGAGCAGCAGCTGGCCGGCATGGAGGCGATGTCGGGCATCCCCGGGTCCACCGGCGCCACGCCCGTGCAGAACGTGGGCGCCTACGGCCAGGAGGTCGCGCAGGTCATCACCGCCGTCCGGGTCTGGGACCGCGCGGAGGAGGCCGAGCGCACGCTGTCACCCGACGAGTGCGGCTTCGCCTACCGCGACAGCCGGCTCAAGCGCGAGCCCGGGCGGTTCGTCGTCCTCGAGGTGGGCTTCGCGCTGACGCCCGGGGAGCTGTCCCGGCCGATCGGGTACGCCGAGCTGGCGCGGCGGCTGGGCGTGGAGCTCGGGGAGACCGCCCCGCTGGCCGACGTCCGCGCCGCCGTGCTGGAGCTGCGCCGCGGCAAGGGCATGGTGTGGGACCCCGCCGACCCCGACAGCCGCAGCGCCGGCTCGTTCTTCACCAACCCGATCGTCCCGGCGCAGCGGGCCGTGGAGGGCTGCCCGAGCTGGCCCGCCGGTGACGGCCGGGTCAAGCTCAGCGCCGCCTGGCTGGTGCAGCACGCCGGCTTCGGCCGCGGCGTCCGCGAGGGCCGGGTCGGGACGTCGTCCCGCCACAGCCTGGCCCTGACCACGGCCGACGGCGCCACCGCCGACGAGCTGCTCGCCTTCTCCGAGAAGGTCATCGCCACCGTCCGGGAGCGCTTCGGCGTCACCCTCGAACGCGAGCCCACCGCCGTCCGGCCGTGAGTGGAGTGGGAGGGGCGCGGGAACCGCGCCGTACCACTCCGCTCAGGGCTCCTCGCGGAAGACCTTGTGCTGGGCGGCCTGGGCACGGGGGCGGACGACGAGCAGGTCGACGTTGACGTGGTGGGGGCGGGTGAGCGTCCACGCGACGCAGTCGGCGATGTCCTCGGCCACCAGCGGCTCGCGCACCCCGCGGTAGACCGACTCGGCCTTCTCCCGGTCACCGACCCGGTTGAGGGTGAACTCCTCGGTCCTCACCATCCCGGGCGCGATCTCGATGACCCGCACCGGCTGGTCGTAGAGCTCCAGCCGCAGCGTCTCGGCGAGGGTGTGCACCGCGTGCTTGGCGGCCGTGTACGACGCCCCGCCCTCGTAGGAGATCAGCCCCGCGGTGGACCCCATGAACAGCAGGTCGCCGGCGCCGGAGGCGATGAGCTTGGGCAGCAGCGCCTTGGTCAGCCGCACGGTGCCGAGCACGTTGACCTCGTAGGTGCGCTCCCAGGAGTCGAGGTCGGCCTCGGCGACCGGTGCGGCGTCGAAGGCCCCGCCGGCGTTGTTGACCAGCACGTCCACCCGGTCCAGGGCGCCGGCGAACTCCTCGACCGACACGGGGTCGGTGAGGTCCAGCGGCAGCGCCCGGCCGCCGATGGTGGCGGCCAGCTCGGTGAGCCGGTCCAGGCGCCGCGCCCCGAGGACGACGTCGAAGCCCTCCTCGGCCAGGCGCGCGGCGGTGGCCGCCCCGATGCCGCTGGACGCGCCGGTCACGACGGCGGTGCGGCCCTCACCGGGCAGGGGACGGGGCGTCGACGGAAGATGGCTGCTGGGACCGGGCATGAGGTCGATCCTGGCCCTGTTGCAGGATGGACAGTCGAGTGGGTGCCGTCCGGTGCCCGACCAGGGAGCCGAGGCGGGAGGTCGGACGTGGCCGCTCGCCGTCGCGCCCGGTCGGCCGCGCCCCGGCGGGTGGCGACGCTCTCGGTGCACACCAGCCCGCTCGACCAGCCCGGTGCCGGGGACGCGGGCGGCATGAACGTCTACGTCGTCGAGGTCTCCCGGCGGCTGGCCGCCCGGGGCATCGAGGTCGACGTGTTCACCCGTGCCACCTCCAGCGACCTCCCGCCGGTGGTGGAGATGAGCCCCGGCGTCACCGTGCGGCACGTCAGCGCCGGCCCGTTCGAGGGGCTGGGCAAGGAGGAGCTGCCCGGGCAGCTGTGCGCGTTCACCGCCGCGGTCCTCCGGGAGGAGGCCCAGCACGAGCCGGGCCACTACGACGTCGTGCACTCCCACTACTGGCTGTCGGGCCAGGTGGGCTGGCTGGCCCGCGACCGCTGGAGCGTGCCGCTCATCCACACCGCGCACACCCTTGCCAAGGTCAAGAACGCCGCCCTGGCCGCCGGTGACCGACCCGAGCCGCGGGCCCGGGTGATCGGCGAGGAGCAGGTGGTGGCCGAGGCCGACCGGCTGATCGCCAACACCGCCGACGAGGCCCGCCAGCTCGTCGAGCACTACGCCGCCGACCCGCGCCGCACCCTCGTCGTCCCGCCCGGGGTGGACCTCGACCGCTTCACCCCCGGCGACCGGACGGCGGCCCGCCGCGAGCTGGGCATCGCCGAGGACGCGGTGGTGCTGCTGTTCGTGGGGCGCATCCAGCCGCTCAAGGCGCCCGACCTGCTGCTCGAGGCCGCTGCCCGGATGCTCGCCGACGACCCGGCCCTGCGCGACCGCCTCCAGGTGCACGTCATCGGCGCGCCCAGCGGCTCCGGCCTGGAGGCGCCGCGGCAGCTCGAGCAGCTGGCCGCCGAGCTCGGCCTCTCCGACCTGGTCCGCTTCCTCCCGCCGCAGCACGCCGAGCGGCTCGCGCAGCACTACCGCGCCGCCGACGTCGCCGTCGTCCCCAGCCACAACGAGTCCTTCGGCCTGGTGGCGCTGGAGGCCCAGGCCTGCGGGACGCCGGTGGTGGCCGCGGCCGTGGGCGGGCTGCGCACCGCGGTGCGGGACGGGGTCTCCGGCGTGCTCGTCGAGGGCCGCGACCCCGTCGACTACGCCGCCGCGATCCGCGCCGTCCTGGCCCGCCGCGAGCTGTTGTCGGCCGGTGCCCGGCGGCACGCCGGCTCCTTCTCCTGGGAGCGCACCGTCGACTCGCTGGTCGCCGCCTACACCGCCGCCGCCGAGGAGATGGCCGCCGCCGCGCGCCACCGGGTCGCGGGTCCGGTGCTGCGCCCGGCTCGGGCGCTGGGGGCGGTGCTGCCGATCCCCGGGGTGGCACGGTGAGCGGACAGGCGCGTGAGCATCGCAGGGAGCGCCAGCGAGCGAGGAGCGGAGCGCCCCGCGGGAGCGAACGGACGGCACGGTGAGCGGGCAGCGGAGCGTCGAGGAGCTCGACGCGGTCATCGAGCAGACCCTGCGCGAGGCCGAGCTGGTGTTCGAGCACCCCGCTCCCGGCCGCTGGCTGGTCGACCTCCCCGGCACGAAGAAGCTCAAGACCGTCTGCGGGCTCATCGTCGGCGAGCACGCGCTGCGGGTGGAGGCGTTCGTCTGCCGCCAGCCCGACGAGAACCGCGAGCAGCTGTGGACCTTCCTGCTGCAGCGCAACGCCCGCATGTACGGCGTCGCCTACTCCATCGACCGCGTCGGCGACGTCTACCTGACCGGCCGGCTCTCGCACGCGGCGGTGACGCCCGAGGAGCTCGACCGGCTCCTCGGCGCCGTGCTGAGCTACGCCGACGAGCCGTTCAACACGATGCTCGAGATCGGCTTCGGCACCTCGATCCGCCGGGAGTGGGAGTGGCGGGTGAAGCGGGGGGAGTCCCTGCGCAACCTGGCGGCGTTCGCCGACTTCGCCGACCCGGAGCGCCGGTCGGGGACGCCGTCGGACGCCGGCGGCGAGGGGTGACGGCGACCGGACGCTCGCCGTCCGGCGCCCCGGTCGACGACCGCCCGGGCTACGCCCGCCGCTGGTGGGTGCTGGCCACGATGACGGTCTGCCTGCTCGTGGTGATCATGGGCAACACGACGCTGAACGTCGCCATCCCCACCCTGCAGCGCGAGCTGGACGCCAGCCAGGGCGAGCTGCAGTGGGCGATCGACGCCTACATCCTGGTCTTCGCCGGCCTGCTGTTCTCCTGGGGCGTGGTGGGCGACCGCATCGGCCGCCGCACCGTGCTGCTGGTGGGCCTGTCGATCTACACCGTCGCGTCGGTGTTCGGCGCGTTCAGCGACAGCCCGGCCGAGCTGATCGTCTGGCGGGCGGTGATGGGCATCGGCGGAGCGGCGGTCCAGCCGGCCACGCTCGCGGTCATCACGAACGTCTTCCCGCCCGGGGAGCGGGGGCGGGCCATCGGCATCTGGGCCGGCGCCGCGGGGCTGGCCGTCGCCGGCGGGCCGCTGGCCAGCGGCGCGGTCCTCGAGAGCTCCTGGTGGGGCGCGATCTTCCTCATCGCCGTGCCGGTCGCCGTCCTCGGGATGGTCGCGACGGTGCTCGTCGTCCCGGAGTCGCGCGACCCCTCGCCGGGCCGGCTCGACGTGCCCGGCGTGCTGCTGTCCATCGCAGCGCTGGCCGGGCTGGTCTACGGGATCATCCACGGCGGCTCCGGCGAGGGCTGGACCTCCCCGGGCGTGCTGGTCCCGCTGCTCGGCGGGCTGGCCCTGCTGGTCCTGTTCATCTGGCTGCAGCGGCGCTCGACCCACCCGGCGCTGGACGTCACGCTGTTCCGCAGCCCGGCCTTCTCCGCCGCCGCGGCCGCGCTGGGACTGAACTTCTTCGCGCTGATGGGCGCGACCTTCTACCTCGTCTACTACCTGCAGGGCGTCCGCGGCTACGGGCCGCTGGGCAGCGGCGCCGCGCTCATCCCCATGGCGCTGGGCATGGCGGTCATGGCGCCGGGCAGTTCCCGGCTGGCCGAGCGCTTCGGTGCCAAGGCCGTCGTCGCCACCGGGTTCTCGCTCATCACGCTGGCCGTGCTCGGGTTCCAGCTGCTCGACCGCAGCTCGCCGCTGTGGCTGCTCCTGACGATCCTGTCGGTGCAGGGGCTGGGCATGGGCGCGGTCATGGCGCCCACGACCGAGTCGATCATGTCCGTCGTCCCGCGGCACAAGGCCGGTGCGGGCGCCGCCGTGAACAACTCCGTGCGGCAGGTCGGCGGTGCGCTGGGCGTGGCCATCCTCGGGTCGCTGCTGGCCTCGTCCTACGCGTCCTCCCTCGGGGACGCCGTCGAGGTGCTGCCGCCCGAGGCCCGCACGGAGGCCAGCACCTCGCTGGTCGCGACGCTCGAGGCGGTCGCCGGGGTCCGCGCCGGCGGGGACCCCGACGCCGCGGCCGCCGCGTCCTCCCTGCTCGACCCCGCGCAGGAGGCCTTCGTCTCGGCCATGCACGTCACCGCGGTCGGGACGGCGGCGGCCTGCCTGGTCGCCGCCGTCGTGGTGCTCCTCTGGCTGCCCGGGCACCGGCGGCGGCCCGCTCAGGAGGCGGTCCCGGCCCACCAGTAGGTCGTCGACGTCCGCGGCCGGTCGTCGCGGAACCGGCGCATCGCCGCGGCCACCTCCGGCTCCCGCTCGACCGGCAGGCACAGCCGGCGGCGGGTGAAGGCCAGGACGACGTCCTCGGACGCCTCCCGCCAGGGGTCGGGCCGCGCATCGGTGACCGACTCCGCGGCGACGCCCAGCTCGGCGAGCACCTCGCCGAACAGCTCCGCGCTCGGACCGGTGGGCCGGTCCTGGCCGTGGAAGTGCCGCCACAGCGCCCGCAGGGAGGTCCACGGGTGCAGGTCGCTGAGCTCGACGACCACCCGGCGGCGGGCGTGGCCGGTCAGCGCACCGACGAACGGGGCGATGTCGGGCACGTTGTAGACGACGTCCGCCGCGACGACGACGTCGGCCGGCGGCACCTCGGCGGCCACGTCGGGCCACCGTCCGCACCAGGTCCGCACCGGCGTCGCCCCGGCCGCGACCCGGTAGCGCTCGAGCATCTCCGGAGAGGAGTCCACGGCGAGCAGCTCCGCGGCGCCCACCGGGATGCTCGCCCGCCCACCGCCGCAGCCGACGTCCAGCACGCTGGCGGGCGCCACCTCCCGGGCGACGTCGACGGTGCGGCCCGGCCGGCGGGTGCTGCCGAACAGGCCCGGCGGGAACCCGTAGGGCGACTCGGGCGCCGCGGCCAGGATCGCCGGGTCGATGGTCCACGCGGCGAGCTCCTCGGCCCAGCGCAGCACGGCGGTCACGCGCCGATGGTCCTCTGCACCCCCGGGTCCCCCGCAGGGGCCCGCCGCGAGCGTGCGAGTGGTGGGGGGCAGGGGGGTCCTTCTAGCGTGGCGGCGGTGCAGGACCAGTCCGGGCAGCAGCGCCTCGTCCGGGCACTCATGGGCCTGGTCGCGGCCTCGGCGCTGGTCTACCCGATGCTGCTGTGCGCGGTGCAGCTGGCCCTCGCGCAGCTCGTCGTCGTCGACGTCCCCGCGGTGGTGCTGTGGCTTGCGGTTGCAGTGACCTGCAGCGTCGCCCTCGTCGCGGCGGTGCGCTGGGGCGCCGAGCGGCCGGTCCGCAGCCCGTGGCTGCTGATCGGGCTGGCGCCGCCGGCCGTGTTCGAGCTGTGGGTGGTGTGGCCCCTGCTCACCGGCTGAACGGCGCGGTCCTCGGCCCCCGCCCGATCGGGACGAGCCTCCGGACGGGGCCGACGCCGGGTCGCACGTGATCGGGCAGGATGACCGGTGTGACGACGACTGCCCCCGGGACGCTGGTGCTGCTCCGCCACGGCGAGAGCGAGTGGAACAAGGCCAACCTGTTCACCGGCTGGGTGGACGTGCCGCTGTCGGAGAAGGGCCGCGTCGAGGCCGCCCGCGGAGGGGAGCTGCTCGCCGAGCACGGCCTGCTCCCGGAGGTCGCGCACACCTCGGTGCTCAAGCGGGCCATCACCACCGCCGAGCTGGCCCTGGCCGCGGCCGACCGGCAGTGGATCCCGGTCAAGCGGTCGTGGCGGCTCAACGAACGGCACTACGGCGCGCTGCAGGGCAAGGACAAGGCCGCGACGCTCGCCGAGTACGGCGAGGAGCAGTTCATGGTCTGGCGGCGCTCGTACAGCACCCCGCCGCCGCCCATCGACCCGGCCAGCGAGTACTCCCAGGACGGCGACCCGCGCTACGCGATGCTGCCGTCGGAGGTGCGGCCGCAGACCGAGTGCCTGGCCGACGTCGTCGTCCGGATGCTGCCCTACTGGTACGACGCGATCGTCCCGGACCTGCGCGCGGGGCTGACCGTGCTCGTCGCCGCGCACGGCAACAGCCTGCGGGCGCTGGTCAAGCACCTCGACGGCATGGGAGAGGACGAGGTGGTGGGCCTCAACATCCCCACCGGCGTCCCGCTGCGCTACGACCTGGACGAGGACCTGCGGCCGGTCAAGCCGGGCGGGGAGTACCTCGACCCGGACGCGGCCGCGGCCGCCATCGAGGCGGTCAAGAACCAGGGCAAGAAGTAGCCCAGGACACCGAAGGGCCCTTCCCCAGACAGGGGAGGGGCCCTTCGACGTACTGGAGGCGTGTCGTCCGGAGGACGACACCGCCATCCCGCGGTCGATCTCCCGGAGGGCGATCAGTTCGCTGTCGCGTGCATCTCCCGCTCGCCGGTGACGAGGAAGACGACCCGCCGGGCGACGCTGACCGCGTGGTCGGCGAACCGCTCGTAGTAGCGGCCGAGCAGCGTGATGTCGATCGCCGCCTCCATGCCGTGCTTCCAGTCCGTGGAGAGCAGCTCGCGGAACAGCTGCCGGTGCAGCTGGTCCATGAGGTCGTCGTCGGCCTCGAGGTGGGCGGCGGCCTCGACGTCGAGCTTGGCGATCACGGTGGCGGTCTGGCTGACCAGGCTCTCGGCGACGTGGCCGGCCTGCAGGAAGATCGGGCGCAGCTCCTGGGGCACGGCGGGCTCCGGGAAGCGCATCCGCGCGAGCTTGGCCACGTGGACGGCGAGGTCGCCCATGCGCTCGAGGTCGGCGATCATCCGCATCGCCGCGGTGATGGTGCGCAGGTCGGTGGCCACCGGCGCCTGACGGGCCAGCAGGGTGAAGCAGCGCTGCTCGATGCTCTCGCGGGTGGCGTCGATGTGGTCGTCACCCTCGATGACCAGGTTGGCCAGCTCGATGTCGGCGTCCAGGAGGGCGGTGGTCGCCTTGCTCATCGCGGAGCCGACCGAGTTCGCCATCTCGACCAGGCAGCTGTTGATGTCCTCGAGTTCCTCGTGGTAGTGCTGGCGCACCGTCGTCGTCCTCCTCGTGGGCCGGCGGACCGGCAGTGGCTGGGGCGCCGCTAGTCGTCTGTTCGGCTCGCCGGCGCTCTCCCCGTCGAGCGTAGGGCCGCATCTCCACGCCCTCCGGCCCTCCGGGTGAACGACCGGGCACGGGAACGTGAACAGTCCCGATACGGCGGCGAACCGCCACTCGGACGGGGGATGACCAGGGGTCGCGGCCGCCTAGCATCGAGGTCGTGAGCCCCACGGTCGCCCTCGTGGTCGGCCTGGTCATCGGTGGTGCCCTGGTCGCCACGGTCCTGCTGCGCTACTCCCGTCCCGACCTCGACCGCTCGGCCCCGCCCCCGGCGGCGCCGCTGGCGGAGGCGGTGTTCGCCCGGCGGCTGCTCGACCTCATGGACCCGGCGGTGGTGCTGCTGGACGCCGACGACGTCGTCGTCCTGGCCAACCCGGCGGCCCGGGCCCTCGGCATCGTGCGCGACACCCGGCTGCTGGTGCCCGACCTGCTCGACCTGGCCGGCGAGGTCCGTGCCGGCGGGCGGCGGCGGGCCGACGTCTCGCTGCCCGGTCCCCTCGTCGGCGGCGGTCCTCGGCTGGTCGGGGTCCACGGCGTCCGCCTCGAGGCGGGCTCCGCGCCGGGCGGGCCGGTGGCGCTCGTGCTGCAGGACGTCACCGAGGCCCGCCGGGTGGAGGCCGTCCGCCGCGACTTCGTCGCCAACGTCGGGCACGAGCTGAAGACGCCGGTGGGGGCGCTGTCCCTGCTGGCCGAGGCCGTGCAGGACGCCGCGGACGACCCGGAGACCGTCCGGCGGTTCTCCGCGCGCATGACGCACGAGGCCGACCGGCTGGCGCGGCTGGTCCGCGAGCTCATCGACCTGTCCCGGTTGCAGGGCGGCGAGCCGCTGCCGGAGCTGGTGCCCGTCGAGGTCGACCGGGTCGTCGCCGAGGCCGTCGACCGCACGAAGCTGGCCGCGACCGCCAAGCACATCGTCATCGCCAGCGGGGGCCAGCGCGGTCTGGTGGTGCGCGGGGTCGAGGCGCAGCTGGCGACCGCGGTGACGAACCTGCTGGCCAACGCGGTCGCGTACAGCCCCGACGGGACCCGGATCGCCGTGGGCGCCCGCGCCCGGTCCGGGTTCGCCGAGATCACGGTGACCGACAGCGGCATCGGCATCCCGCGCCAGGACCGCGCGCGGGTCTTCGAGCGCTTCTACCGGGTCGACCAGTCGCGGGCCAGCAGCACCGGTGGCACGGGCCTCGGGCTGGCCATCGTCAAGCACGTCGCCAGCAACCACGGTGGCTCGGTGAGCGTGTGGAGCGAGGAGGGCCTCGGCTCCACGTTCACCCTGCGGATCCCGCTCGCCGCCCGGACGGCCGGTGACCCCGCCTCCGGTCGGGCGGCCGCCGACTCCAACCCCGCCGGCGACGTCGTCGCCGAGCACCCCATCGCCGGTGACGCGGTCGCCGGGGACGCCCCGAAGGGACGGTCATGACCCGAGTGCTGGTGGTGGAGGACGAGGAGTCCTTCTCCGACGCGCTGTCCTACATGCTGCGGCGGGAGGGCTACGACGCGGTCGTGGCCGCGACCGGGCCCGACGCGCTGGCGGAGTACGACCGCGGCGGGGCCGACGTCGTCCTGCTCGACCTCATGCTGCCCGGGCTGCCGGGGACGGAGGTGTGCCGGGCGCTGCGGTCCCGCGGCAACGTGCCGATCATCATGCTGACCGCCAAGGACTCCGAGGTGGACAAGGTCGTCGGGCTGGAGCTGGGCGCCGACGACTACGTCACCAAGCCCTACTCCGCGCGCGAGCTGGTGGCCCGGATCCGCGCGGTGCTGCGCCGCCGGGGCGACGTCGAGACCCCGATCGAGGCCACCCTCGAGGCCGGCCCCGTGCGGATGGACGTCGAGCGGCACGTGGTCGCGGTCGACGGCGAACCCGTGTCGCTCCCGCTCAAGGAGTTCGACCTGCTGGAGCTGCTGCTGCGCAACTCCGGCCGGGTGCTCACCCGCGGCCAGCTGATCGACCGCGTGTGGGGCTCGGACTACGTGGGCGACACCAAGACCCTCGACGTCCACGTCAAGCGGCTGCGCGCCAAGATCGAGCCGGACCCGGCCAACCCCAAGCACCTGGTGACCGTCCGCGGCCTCGGCTACAAGTTCGAGGCCTGACAGAGGACCTACGGCCCCCTGCAGAGGCCCGCCGTGGCCCCGCCCCGGTCCCACCCTGACCTCGCGGAGGGTGGGAGGGCGGGGTCCTTCGACTACTGGCCCCGGCCGGTCTCCTCCTGCAGTTCGTCGATCTTGCGGGAGGCGTCGGCCTTGCTGAGGTCCTCGGGGACCTCCTCGCCGGCCTCGCGGGCGAGGGTGTTCAGGTAGCTCTGCTGCGCGCCGGTGGCCGGCTCGTCGCCGGTCACCCAGTCCGACGGGTCCTTCTCCGTGGTGCGCTCGGTGTGGGCGTTCGATTCGCTCATGTGTTCGAGCGTAGGACGGCGGCGCGCCGCCCGCACGGCCAACTCAGGCCCGCGCCAGCTCCCGCGCCGGCCGCGCCGGGACCACGCTCTCCTCGGTGTGCTGCCGGTGGCTGTCCTCCCAGCGGCGTCCGGTGCGGTACACGTGCACGGCGCCGCAGGCGGGGCACTCGACGTGCATCGCGATGTGGGTCGGGTGGTTGACCACCGAACGGATGCGCCGATCGGCGACCAGCTCGTCGGTCCGGGTCACGGGGCAGGTGATCAAGAACATGGGGAGAGCGTGCTCCCGGTCACAGCCGGGCACGAGTGGCAGGACTGACCGCGACCGCAAGTTCTCTGCCATCATGTCGGCATGAGTGGAGCGGACCGTCCCCTCGTCGTCAGCACCGTCGTCGCCGACGGGCTCGTGGGCAGCTTCGGCCTCGGCGTGGCGGCCGAGGTCTTCGGCTACGACCGCCGCGCCATGGGGTTGCCGCGGTTCGACTTCGGCCTGGTCACCGAGCAGCCGGGCGTCGTCCGCACCGACACCGGCATCCCGATCACCGTGGAGCACGGCCTCGACCGGCTGGCCGCGTCCGACATCGTGACGATCACCGCCTGGGAGCTGTTCGACCGCGTCCCGTCGCCGCAACTGCTCGACGCGTTCCGCGCCGCTGCGGCCAACGGGGCGCTGATCGTCAGCCAGTGCACCGGGGCCTTCGTGCTCGCCGAGGCCGGGCTGCTCGACGGCCAGCGGGCCACCACGCACTGGAAGTACGCCGGCGAGCTGGCCGCCCGGTACCCGCGGGTGCAGGTCGACCCGATGGTGCTCTACGTCGACAACGGCGCGATCATCACCGGGGCCGGCACCGCCGCGGGTGTGGACACCCTGCTGCACGTCGTCCGCCGGGAGTGGGGAGCCGCGGCGGCCAACGCGCTGGCGCGGGAGATGGTCGTCCCGCCGCACCGCGACGGCGGGCAGGCGCAGTTCATCGACGCCCCCGTCCCCGCCTGCGAGGACGACCTGCTCGGCGCCGTCCTGGAGTGGGCCTCGGCGCACCTGGCCGAGGACATCAGCGTCGAGCTGCTGGCCCGCCGGGCGCTGATGAGCCCCCGCAGCTTCGCCCGACGGTTCAAGGCCACCACCGGGACGACGCCGCACGCCTGGCTGCTCGGCCAGCGGCTGGCCGCTGCCGAGGAGCTGCTCGAGAACAGCGACGCGCCGGTCGAGGAGATCGCCCGGCTGGTCGGCTTCGGCACCGCGGCCGGGCTGCGGGAGCAGTTCACCCGCCGTCGCGGCGTCTCCCCCCGCACCTACCGGCAGACGTTCCGCAAGGCGCTCCCGGTGGCCGCCGACGAGGAGACGGCCGCCTGAGAGAGGACCCCCGGGAGGACCCCCAGGAGGACCCCCGGAAGGACCCCGTCCTCCCCACCACTCGCAGGCTCGCGGCGGTGCCCTGGACGGGGCCGGGGACACCAGCCGAGGCCCGCGGCCGCTCCTGGGCTCAGGTGCCGGGGATGGGCCGGGCGATGCCGACCAGCGAGTCCAGCCGCCCGGCGTTGGACGGCGCCAGCGGGCTGCGGATCACCCGGGTGAGGGCCAGCCCGGCGCGGGCGAGCAGCAGCGCGTGGGTCCGCGGGGTGAAGTGCCAGATGTGCTCGGTCGGCTTGAGCGTCCACCAGCGGGTGCCCAGCAGCCGGGCGGGCAGCGACGAGTAGTAGGGCGTCGAGAAGGCCACCACACCGTCGTCGGCGACCAGCGAGCGCACCGAGCGCCAGAAGGACAGCGGATCGGGCACGTGCTCGACGGTGTCCCAGGCGCAGACGACGTCGAAGCCGGGCGCCAGCGGGGCGTCCTCGAGCTGGCCGCAGAACACGTCCAGGCCGAGGGCGTCGCGGGCGTGCTTGGCGCCGGTGCGGGAGAGCTCCACGCCGGACGTCGTCCAGCCGGTGCCGCGCGCGGCGGCCAGGAACAGGCCGTAGCCCGCGCCGACCTCCAGCAGCCGCCCGCCGGCCGGCGCGCCGCCCCGGGCGGCGTCGACGAGCCGCAGCCGGCCGGCCGTCCAGGTGCGCTGCAGCAGCATCGCGGGGGAGAGGCTGCTCCCGGTCGGGGCTCCGACATCGGAGGCGGCGTCCGTGCTCGAGACGCCACCGCCGTACACGCCGCCCTCGAAGTAGCCGACGTCGTCGTAGAGCCGCTGCAGTGCCTCGGGGCGCAGCCGCGGGCTGACGAACACCAGCGAGCACTGCGGGCAGCGCACCACCCCGAACGGGTCGACGTCGTGCACCAGGCTGCCGGCGACACCGCAGAGGCAGCAGACGACCTCCTCGGTGTCCGCGGCGGTCCACTGCGCGAGCTCGGTCACCGGATCAGCCTACGGAGCGACCGGGGCCGTCCCCGGCAGCGGGAGACCGAACCGGGACCGGCGGGTCGGCGGGTGGGGAGGGCGCGGGTGCGGTGCCCTCGGCGGCGGCCGGGTAGCGCAGCGCCAGCAGGCTGTCGATCCGGCGCCGGACGGCAGGGGAGACCAGGCCGCCCTCGCCCTCGGCGTCCAGCAGCTCGCCGGGCACGACGACGTAGCGGTCCGGCGCGGCGTCGGCCTGGGCCAGGAACGCGCGCCGCACCGCCTCGGGGTCGGCGTCCACGGGCCCGGCGGTGACCGGGGAGTCGACCACCACCGTGAGGTCGGGCAGCAGGCCGCGGGTGGCCCACAGCGACGTCCGGAAGATGCGGTCGGCGTCGAGGCCCTGCCCGGCGCCGTGGAAGGCGATCGAGGTGTCCACGTAGTGGGTGTTCACCACGACCTGGTTGCGCTCGAGGGCCGGGCGGATGACGGTCGCGACGTGCTGCGCGCGGTCCGCGGCGGCCAACAGCGCCGCCGTGTGCGCCCCGACCGGCGCCCCGGCGTCGTCCGTGGGCGGCTCGGGGGACGGGAAGCCGGTGCCCGAGCCCGGCGGCGGCGGGAACAGCACGCCGCGCACCTGCCGGCCCAGCTGGGTGTCGCTGGGCTCGGAGGTGACGACGACCGGGCAGCCGCGCTCGCGCAGCACCAGGGCCAGGGCCTCGGTGTACCGGCGGGTGAGCTCGCGGTCGGCCCCCTCGACGACGACGAACAAGCCCACCCCGGACGACGACGCCGACAGGATGTCCGAGCTGCCCCACAGCAGGCGGGCCATGTCGCGGAACCGGGTGCGGCCGCGCCCGGCCGCCACCTGCCGCCGCGCGTAGGCGCTCACCGTGAAGGCGATCAGCCCGCCGACGAGGAGGGTCAGGCCAGGCCCGGTGACGGTCAGCCGCAGGTCGCCGAACTGCAGGTCGTGGCTGCCCAGCAGGCCGGCCAGGCCGGGGCCGACCGCCACGGACAGCAGCAGGATGATCCGCACCGAGGAGACGACGAAGGAGAAGACCCGGCCGCGCAGCCGGTCCTCGACCTCGAAGCCGATGAGCGTGTACCCGATGATCCAGCTCACGCCGGCGAACAGGCCGACGAGGAAGGCCGCCCCGGTCGCCAGCACGAAGTCCCGCAGCACCGACATGGCCAGCAGCGCCAGGCCGGCCAGGCCGATGGCGTTGGCGAAGACGCTGCGGCGGGGGACCGTCGGCAGGATGCGGGGTCCCACCAGCATGCCGATCGCCAGGCCGGTGAACACCACCCCGAAGACCACGCCGTAGCCGGCGGTGCCGGCCTCCAGGGTGGCGACGTAGAGCTGGGCGACGCCGATGGTGAGCCCGCCGGCGCCGAACGCGCCGATGACCCCGACGTAGAGGGCGCGCATCAGGGGCCGGCCGCGGAGGAAGGACACGCCCTCCACCACGAGGGAGAAGACGTTGCGCTGCTCGCCGTCCCGGCCGGCCGGCGTCCCGGGGATGAGGCGCCGGGAGAGCAGCACGGTGAGCGCGCTGAGGCCGAAGCTGGCCGAGTTGAACACCAGGGCGACGACGATGGCGGTCCTGGCCTCGCCGCCCTCACCCCCGCCGGGGAACACCCGGGTGATGGTCGACAGCAGCGCGAACAGCAGCGAGGCCACCGGCACCGCGCCGTAGACGGAGAACAGCGACACCTGGTTGGCGACGGCGAGCCGTTCGCGGGGCACGATCGCCACCCACATCGCCTGCTTGGCGGGGTTGGTGAACAGCCCGACGGCCTCGACGAGGAACTGGGCGACGTAGAGCCAGGTCAGCTCGTAGGTGACCGCGATGGACAGGTACAGCGACATCGCCAGCAGCTCGCCGACGACCACGGTGGTCCGGCGGTCCAGCCGGTCGGCCAGCGCGCCGGCCAGCGGGCCCAGGAGCAGGTCGGGGAGCAGCCGGGTGAGGATCACCCCGGAGATGGCTGCGCCCTGCACGGCCAGCGACTCCTCGCGGGTCAGCTGCTGGGCCATCGCCGTGGTGGCCAGGAGGCCCAGCCAGTCGCCGAGGCTGGAGACGGTGATCGCCGCCCACAGCCGGCGGAACACCGGGATGCGGACCAGCGCGACGAAGGCGTTGTCGGGGCGCGCGTCCGCCTCGCGGATCCGTTCCCCGGCCGCGGGACGGCCCGCCGTCGCGCGCTCCTCGCTCACAGTCCCCGCCGTCCGCTCGTCGTTCCGTCCCGGGAAGGGTAGTGGCGCGGGGGACCCGGTCAGTGCCGCTGCACCCCCGAGGAGGGAGACGCCTCCGGGCGCCGGCGGTGCAGCACGACCGGGACCGGGCGGGGGCTGGCCGGGTGCGGGGCGACCAGTCCCTGGTCGAGCCGGGCCTCGGTGAGCCGGAGCAGCTCGGCGTAGGCCGGCGCGCCGAGCAGGGCGGTCAGCTCCGCGGCATAGGTCAGCACCAGGGGCTCGGGCGACACGTGCGCGGCCGGCGAGCCGGTGCACCACCAGTGCAGGTCGTGCCCGCCCGGTCCCCAGCCGCGCCGGTCGAACTCGCCGATGCTGCTCACCAGCACCGTCGTGCCGTCGGGCCGCTCGACCTCCTCCTGCTCCCGCCGGACCGGCAGCTGCCAGCAGACGTCGGGCTTGGTGAGCAGCGGGTGCAGGTCCTCGCGCAGCGCCATGCGGTGCAGCGCGCAGCCCGTGCCGCCGGGGAAGCCGGGGCGGTTGAGGAACACGCAGGCGCCGTCGACCAGGCGGGTGCGCAGCGAGCGGACGCCGCCCTCGTCGTCGGCGTCGTCTGCCTCGGTCCAGGCGCCGCGCCCGACGGGGGCGAGCTGCCAGTCGTCGTCGGTGAGGTCCGCGACGGCGGCGGTGACCCGGGCCAGGTCGTCCTCGTCGGTGAAGAAGGCCCCGTGGCTGCAGCAGCCGTCGTCCGGCCGGCCCTCCACGACGCCGGCGCAGCCGCGGCCGAACACGCAGGTCCACGCCGAGGACAACCAGGTCAGGTCGGCGCGGACGACGTGTCGCGGATCAGCCGGGTCGGGGAACTCCACCCACTCGCGGGCGAAGTCCAGGGGCACCTCGGGCGGGACGTCCTGCACCGGGCCGAGGGTAGGCGGCCCGGGTCGGGCGACCGGGTCCGCGGGCCGGCCGCCGCTCCCGCCGACGACGCCGGCGGGGACCCGGTGACCGGACGCGCCGCCCCGCCGTCCCCCTGACGCACCCCCCGTGACCGGCCGGTTCCGGGGGCGACCGGCAGACTGACGGCATGCGGCTCGGGGTGCTGGACGTCGGATCGAACACCGTCCACCTGCTCGTGGTCGACGCCCACCGCGGCGCGCACCCCACGCCGATGCACGACGACCGGTCGGTGCTGCGGCTCGCCGAGCACGTGGGCCAGGACGACGTCCTCTCCAAGGAGGGCGAGAAGGCGCTGGTCAAGGCCGTGCGCCGGGCCTGCGACCAGGCCGAGAAGCAGGGCTGCGAGCAGCTGCTGGCCCTGGTGACCTCCGCCATCCGCGAGGCCGTCAACGGGCTGGAGGTCCTCGAGCGGGTGCGCGAGAAGACCGGCGTCGACCTCCAGGTGACCAGCGGCGAGGAGGAGGCCCGGCTGACCTTCCTCGCCGTCCGCCGGTGGTTCGGGTGGAGCGCCGGCCGGTTGCTGGTCCTCGACATCGGCGGCGGCTCGCTGGAGCTGGCCAGCGGCCTGGACGAGGACCCGGACGTCGCCCTCTCGCTGCCCCTGGGCGCGGGCCGGATGACCCGCCGCTACCTGCCCGACGCGCGCACGGGCGGGCGTCCCGACCTCGCCGCCCTGTCCGAGCTGGACGCGCACGCCGCCGACCTGCTCAAGCCGGCGGCCAAGAAGCTGCTGGGCGCCGGGCCTCCCGACCTGGTCGCGGCCACCAGCAAGACCTTCCGCACCCTCGCCCGGCTCACCGGTGCCGCGCCGTACTCGGCCGGGCTGCGCGAACCCCGCCAGCTCACCCGCGCCGGGCTGGAGCAGCTGATCGGCTTCGTCGCCCGCATCGAGTCCTCGGCCCTGGCCGAGCTGCAGGGTGTGTCCCCCGACCGCGCCCACCAGATGCCCGCGGGCGCCGTCGTGGCGCACGCGGCGCTGCGGGCGCTGGACGTACCGTCCGTCCGGATCTGCCCGTGGGCACTGCGGGAGGGGGTCATCCTCCGGCGCCTGGACCAGTTGGGGGACGAACGATGACGACCCCGAGGGAGCGTCGCGACGCGCCTCGCAGAGACCCGGACACCGCCGGCCGACCCCTGGCCGACATCCTGCGGGAGGCCGGTGTCGAGTCGCCCCGGGCCCGGCGGCGCCGGGGCGACGACGAGTACGACACCGGGGTCCGGCAGCGGGGGAGCGGGGGCGACCGCGGGACCGACCCCGGCGTCCGGCGGCGGGCGGCCGATGCCCTCACCGGCGACACCGGCCGGGTGGGGGAGCGCCGCCCGTCCGGCCGCCGGGTGAGCGACCGCACCGGCGACCTCGCGCCGTCCCCCCAGCCCGCGCGCCGCGCGCGGGACGCGGGGCCCTCCACGGCCGCGATCCCCGGCCTGCGGCCCTCCCGCAAGCCCGGCGTGCCGGGGACGACGACCTCCGCGGCGGTGACCTCCGGGCCGGGAGTCACCGGCGCGGGGCGGTCGACGACGGCACCCCGCGGCGCGGGCCCGGAGACGGGGCCGTCGACCGGCCCCATCCCCGTCGTCCGCCCCGACGACGCGCCGCTGCTCGAGGACGAGGCGCTCGGCCCACGGGAGGGCGCCCTCGCCTGGCTGCGGTTCGGCGGCGAGCTGGTCGTCGCCCTCGCCGCCGGCGTCGGCATCTACTTCCTGTTCACCGTGTTGTGGGAGCTGCTGCCCTACCTGGCCGTGGTGCTGGCACCGCTGGCCGTGGCCGGGCTCGTCGCCGGTGTCGGGGCCTGGCGCCAGCGCCAGGACAAGGAGCACGCCGGGGTGCGCCTGGTCGGCGTCCTGGTCTTCGCCGGGACGCTGCTCACCATCGCGCCGGCCGCGGGGCTGCTCTCCGCCGGCTGATCGAGGACCCCCTGCCCCCCGCCAGTCGCACGCTCGGGGCGGGACCCCGCAGGGGGCCGCCCCCGCCCCCGCGGTGGACGGACCCCGCCCTAGTTGTACTGCCCGGAGAGGTTGTTCAAGCGGGTGATCGGCGGGTGGCATCCGATCGCGGTGTGGGGCCGGTGATGGTTGTACTCGTGCAGCCAGGCTGGCAGCGCCTTCCGGCGGGCTGACTCGCTGAG